>DATDCH010000437.1:0-6422 GCA_036524455.1 Kofleriaceae bacterium
CGTCGACAAGTGATAGCTCGCGGGCACGACCCCGAGCCACTCGAGGGTGAGCGGAATCGCGAGCGCGAGGAGGTGAGCGATGGCGATCGCCGCAGGCATTCGCACCGCCGGAACGTTCGCGAAGATGCTCGCGGATCCGAACAACAGGATCGGCAAGACCAGCAGCGGTCCGAGCACAACACCGACGGTGGCAAGCAACGCACAGTGCATCCCGAGCCCGGTCAACACCACCGCGTTGCCGATCCGCCACCGCCGCCACAATACGAGCCGAGCAAACGCGATGAACACGACGCTCTGCGCGGCGAGCAAGAGTAGAGGCCACACCCTCGACATGCCGAGCATGTATATGATTGGCAAGATCGGCAGGAACCCGAGGTAGGCGAGCGAAACCGTACGGACCACGGTGCGCGCTGCCGCCTGACGTTCGGCTTCTACTTGCGCCTGCGCCTGCGGCGGAACCTCACGCGGCGGATCGAGCAACAGCCGCGCGAGCACCTGCTTCGCTTCGGTGTTGCCGGCGTCGAGCGCGATCGCACTGCCGGCCTCGCGCATCGCTTCGGCGCGGCTGTGATTGTCTTGCTTCGCGAGCAGATGTTGCGCACGGGCGGCGTGCTCGCTCGCGAGCTGGCGGCGGCGCTCGAGATCGCGATCGCCGTCGAGGAACCGTTGCACGCCGTCGGCGAGCTCGCGCGCGGTCGCGACGCGCTTCGTCGCATCCGCTTGGGTCGCACGCGCGCACAGCTCGTCGAGCTCCGGCGGTGCGTCCGCCACGCGCTCGAGCGGGCGATGGCACAACGCCGACAGCGTGAGCTCGAACGTGCGATCGCGTGCGATCGCCGGCTCACCGGTGAGCACCTCGAACAAGATGCAGCCGAGCGCGAATACGTCGCAGCGTTGATCGATCGCTTCGCCGCGCATCTGCTCGGGCGCCATGTAGCCGGGCGTGCCGAGCATCGCGCCGGCTTCCGTCTGGCCCACGCCGGAATCGCCGCGCAAATCACTGTTCCGGATCACGCCGGAATCGACGTCGTCGGCAATCCGCGCGAGGCCCCAATCGAGCACGTAGGTCTCGCCGTAGTCGCCGAGCATGAGGTTGGCCGGCTTGAGATCGCGATGGATCACGCCCCGCTTGTGCGCGAACTCGATCGCGAGGCACACATCGACGAATCGCGCGAGCAGGACGCGCCGCGGCCACTTCGCGTTGTCGCGTGATGTGATCACATCGGCAAGCGTCGTGCCGGTGAGCCGCTTCATCGCGAAGAATGGCGAGGTCTCGTCGCCGAGATCGTGAACGGGGACGACGCTCGGGTGCTCGAGCCTGCCCTGGACCCGGGCTTCGCGCAGAAATCGCGCGACCGCATCGGGTTCGGCCTTGCCACGCATGAACTTGACCGCGATGTCTCGATCGATCCGGGTGTCATGCGCGAGCCAGACCTCGCCCATCCCTCCTTTACCGAGTAACGCCCGCAGCGCGTATCGCGAATCGGGAGGTTTCGGAATTCCCGACGCACCGGGTCCATGCGTCGGCGCCTGCGTGTCAGGGATGGTCCGCGCGTTGCCATCGTCCGTCATCACACACGATGGTGGCATGATGTACGACCTCGCCGGGAGGCCACGCTGCCTTTCGCGCAGCGTCGTCGGCATGTACGATGGTCGATGCGGCATGTCGGCCAAGCGTTGGCTCTGGATCTCGTTTGCATTGCTGATGTGGTGGACGGGGAGTGCGAGCGCGCAAGTCTCGATGACCCCGGATCCGATCAACGTCGGTAACGTCCTCGTCGGTGGAATGGGTTCGGCGGACGGCACGCTGGCGAGCGGCACGAACGGCGTGAACGTCGACGTCGTGCTGACGACGACGTGCTCGGGCACCGGCACCGGCACGTTTTCGCTGACGTCAAATGCCGGAACGCTGACGAACCTGAACCTCAACGCCGCGAAGACGATCACCGCGACGTACATGCCGGCGACGCGCGGCACGCGCCAGTGCACGGTCAACGTGTTCGACGCGGGGATGCCGACGCTGCTTGCGTCGTTTACCGTGCGCGGCACCGGCATCGCGCCGGTGATCGGCACGACGCCCGTGACGATGCACGCCTTCCCGGCGGTTCGGTTCAACAACGCGGCCCCGATCCACTCGGTGACGGTCAACGTCATCATCGCGAACAACGGCGATACCGGCACGGACCTCGTCGTCACGGACGTCAGTCCCGTCGGCGGTCTGTCAGGCGACTATTCGGTGAGCGGTACGCTGCCCGCGACGATCGCGGTCGGCAGCCCGGCAACATTCGTCGTCACGTTCGATCCGGCGATGGCGGGCGCGAGCTCGACGACGCTGCAGATTGCGAGCACCGATCCGATCACGCCGACGAAGAACATCAACCTGACGGGCACCGGTGCGACGGGCGTGATCGGCGTGACCGACATCGCGTTCGGCATTGTCCAGGTCGGCACCTCGGCGCCAGCGAACGTCACGATCAGCAACACCGGCACCGGCACGCGTGGACCGCTCGGGGTCACGCAGGCGACGTTCATGAACAACACCGGCTGGTTCAGGTTCAACCAGCCCGGCTGTGTCGGCAGCACCACCACCTGCAATCTCGCGGTGTCGCTGACGACGACGACCGCGCCGCTGGCGGTGACGTGCAATCCACCGACGTCGGCGACCGCGGGCCAAGCGCAGTCCGCGATGATCGCGTTCACGAGCGATACCGACAGCGCGACCGACAGCGTCGCGATGGTGAGCTGCACCGCCGGCCGCGCCGACATGGCCGTCGTCATGACGCCGCTCGCGTTCGGCGATCAGCTGGTCAACACGCCGAGCATGGGTCAGAGCGTGATGATCTCGAACAGCGGCAACATCCCTCTTACGTACTCGCTGAGCGTCGCCGGAACCGACCCGAGCCACTTCCTCGTCACCGGCTTCATGGGATGCACGACCAACTGTTCGGTGCCGGCTGGCATGTCGGTGAGCGTCAGCGCCGCGTTCCGGCCGACGACGGTCGGTCCGAAATCGGCAGCGCTGCGGGTGACCGCGAGCAACGATCCGGACACGACCTCGCTCGACGTGCCGATGAGCGGTAACGGCGTCGCGCCGGTATCGGCGCCGAGTGATTCGATGTTCGCGTTCGGCAACGTCGATGTCGGCGACATGGCGATGGCGGAGACGCTGACCGTCGTGAACAACGGCACGTACCCGCTCTCGATCACCGCCGCGTATTTGTCCGCCGGTGGCGCCGACTACGTGACGACCGGAACCACGGGCACTTCGATCTCGATCATGGTGCCGCCGATGCAGACGGCGACCTGGACGATCGCCTGCAGGCCCTCGGTGTTCGGAAACCGACCCGGCACGTTCCGCATCACGAGCAATCACAACGGCGTGACCGGCACGAACCAAGACATCGGTCTCAGCTGCACCGGCATGCAGGGCATCCTCGTGTTCGTCCCCGGATCGCTGTACGACTTCGGCGGCGTGCGCGAAGGCGAGACGCGCATGCAGGGGTTCACGCTGCGCAACAACGGCAACGCGCCGGTCACGAACATCACCGCCGCGTTCACCGGAACGGGCACCGGATACACGTTCGCGCCGACGACGATCGCATCGCTCGCGGGTGGCGCGACCACCACCGTCACCGTGACGTTCGCGCCGCTCAACGGCACATACGGTGGCGTCTACACCGGCACGTACACCGGCATGTGGGGCAACAGCAAGACGACGATGGCCTCGCAGTCGGTCAACGGCGATGGCCTGACGACTGGCTATGACACGTTGCCGTCGAATCCGAACGCGCTCGAGTTCGGCGACGTCCGCTTCGATCAAACGAAGTCGATGAACGTCAGCATCGTCAATACCGCCGGCACCGCGCTCGTGGTGCGCGGGCTGTCGATCACGCCGGGCACCGCGCAGTCCGGCGAGTTCAGCATCGTGGCGTGTCGCAAGAACGGCATATTGATGGCCTGTCCGTCGGTGGCGACGCCGTACAACTCGAGCGGCATCAACGACACGATCGTCGTGCAGGTGATGCTCGATCCGAACAACCGCCTCGCGATGATGGACGCAACGCTCACGGTGTCGAGCGACCTCGCGAACAATCCGAACCGCACGGTATTGATGCGCGGCACGTCGATCACCGCGGGCATCGGGCTCAATCCGACAACGATGGTGCTCGACTTCGGGCCTGTCGATCTCGATGCAACCCCGGTGGCCGTGACGCGCACGGTGACGCTGACGAACACCGGCGCGGCGCCGCTCGATTTCTTGTCGGTCACGAAGGTCGGTGGCCCGCTCGGCAACGCGCGGTTCACGTTCTCGCCGACGACGGCACCGTTCACGCTGCAGCCGAACGTCGCGTATCCGATCCAGGTCACGTACACGCCGATCGACGAAAGCCCGGCGAACCAGCCCGATACCGGCCAGATCATCTTTGGCGGTGTGTCCGGCGTGTTCGGTGGCAATGGCTCGATCACGATCGAGCTGCGCGGCTACGGCGTCGATCGCCACATCGACGTCGGGCCGGCACCGATTTTCCCGGACACGTACACGAACCCCGGCGACCAGGCGCCGGTGCTACCGGTGAAGATCACGAACAACGGCGACGCCGAGCTCGACATGTCGGGCGTCATGGTGACCAACGAGCCGATCTGGTCGCTCGACAATCCCGATCCGATCAGGATCGGCGGCCGGCAGACCCACGACTTCATGGTGAGGTTCTCGCCGCTGATGCCGGGCAAAGCGCCGACCGGCCGGCTGACGATCATAAACAACGATAACGGCATGCCGATGGTATCGGTGGATCTCGATGGCAACGGACTCGATCGCCAGATCAAGGTCGGCCCTCCCACGATCGATCTCGGCTACGTCGGCATCGGCATGACGGTGAGGCTGTCCGAGGTCCCGAACGCCGACCTGCTATCTGTCGACAACATGGGTGGCGATCTCCAGTCGATCGGCGACATCGTGCTCAGCGATCCGAATGGCGCCTTCGATGTGCAAACTGTTGCCGGACTGGAGTTGCCCGACGAGGTCCCGGTTGCGGCGCGCGCGTCCGAGAAGTTCGACGTGTTGTTCACACCGCCGTTCGAGGGCGAGCACACCGCGAGCGCGACCGTCCACATCAAGACGGGTGCAAACAGCTCCGATCCTCGCCCCGCCGTGCTCCTCAAGGGCCGCGGCATCTACGTCGAAACCAGCGGCGGTGGCGGATGCTCCACCGGCCGCGGCGGTGGCATCGCGATGGTGCTCGTCATGTTCGCGCTCGTGATCGGCCGTCGGAGGCTTGGCGCGCTCGCGATCGGTGTCGTCGCCGCTGCCGCGGCCGTCGCACAGGCGGGACCGAACGACGATCGTAACGTCAGCTTGTCGCTGTTCGATCCCACCCCGACCGCGAGCGCGACCACGACGTTCCAGCTGCAGGACGCGGAGGTCGCCGACAAAGGTGCGTTCGGTCTGCTCACGCTCGTGTCGTACGCGAACAAGCCGCTGATCCTGAAAGCCTCGCAGAACGACGACCCCGCGATCGAGAACCGCACGACGCTCGAGCTCGGCGGCGTATACTCGTTCGGCGCGTTCGAGGTTGGCCTCCGGATGCCGTTCTTCCTGCAGAGCGGTGCAGAGATTCCGAACAGCATGCAGCGCATGGAGATGTTCGGGGTCGCGCCCGGCGAGCCCGCTCGAGGTGACGCGACCGCGCACATCAAGTTCCAGATCGGGGCTCGCGGCAATGTCTCGTACGGTCTCGCGGGTGCGATCACGGCTCCGACGGCGAGTAGAGATCAATTCGCAGGCAACGAATTGCCAACCGGCCGCGCGCTGTTCCTGCTCTCGAGCGTGCATGGTCCGATCACGCTGACTGTCAACGCGGGCGGTGTCGCGCGCGCGAGCGCGCAGCTCGGTGACACGAAACACGGAAGCGGTGCCGTATGGGGCACGGGTCTGTCGTGGCGCGTGCTCGACAAGATGTGGCTCGCCGGCGAGATGTTCGGCGAGCTGATCCCCGGCGGCGCGAGCGGGCAGCCGGCTCCCGGCGAGCTGTTGGGGCCGCCCGAGCTCGGAAAGCCGATCGAGTGGCTGCTCGGCATGCGCTATCAGATGGCGCGCGCCACGAGCCTCGGCATCGCAGCGGGACGTGGGCTGACCAGCGACATGGGCACGCCGATGGTGCGTGGCGTGCTCACGCTCGCGTATACGCCGAGCGCACAGGAGCCGAAGCCACTGCGCCCGCCGCGCCCACCGGAGCCCGAGAAGGACGCCGACAGCGACTCGATCAAGGACGAGCTCGACACGTGCCCGAACGAGCCCGAGGACAAGGATCTGTTCGACGACGCCGATGGCTGCCCGGACCTCGACAACGACGCCGACGGCCTCGCAGATGCCGCCGACAAGTGCCCGCTCGACGCCGAGGACAAAGATCGCTTCAAGGACG
>DATDCH010000438.1:0-11350 GCA_036524455.1 Kofleriaceae bacterium
GATCTTGCACTTGACGAAGAACTCGCCGCTGACCTTCTCGACATCCGGCGAGCTCGCGAGATAGATCGACGTGCGCGCGCCCTCTTCGCTCGTGAGCATGAACGGGCGCCCGAGCTTGATCACGGTTCGGAACACCGTCCCGCCACTGTCGCCGAAGCTCGACGCGACCGCGCCGGGATGCAGCGTGTTCGCCGTGACGCCTTTGCCCGCAAGCTTGCGCGCTAGCTCGCGTGTGAACCAGATGTTGCACAGCTTCGATGCGCCGTAGACGGCCGTCGAGCCGCGCCAGCGCTGCATCGTCGCGAGATCGTCCCAATCGAACAGCGCGAACCTGTGGCCCCCCGACGACACCGTCACGACGCGCGCCGGCGCGCTCGCGGCGAGCAGCTCGCGGAGCTCGTACGTGAGCAAGAACGCGGCGAGGTGATTGAGCGCAAACGTGCGCTCGAACCCGTCGACGGTGAGCTCGCGCTTGTCGTGGATGAGGCCCGCGTTGTTGACGAGCACGTCGACCCGCGGCGTCAACGCGCGAATCTCGGTAGCGGCGCGCCGCACGTCGGCGAGCGCATACAGATCCGCGAGCACGAGGTCGAGCTGCGCGCCGGGTGTCTGCTGGCGGATCGCGTCGATCACCGTCTGCGCCTTGTCGCGATTGCGCACGACCATGATCACGCGCGCGCCGCGCCTGGCGAGCTCGCGGGTGGTCTCGAGGCCGATGCCCGAGCTCGCGCCGGTGACGACGACGGTCTTTCCCTTCATCGCGGGCGAGAATAGCGGAAGATGGCAGAGCGATCGCGCACGACCACCGGGCACGCGCCTACGCCTACGCGGCTAAAACAGCCGGCCTTGGTTCGTACCGGTGCCGCCGGTCGGCGCCTTGCTCGGTGCGGCGAGACCCATATGCTGGAAACCCGCCGCCGTCGCGACCCGGCCGCGCGGCGTGCGCGCGATCAGGCCGACCTGGAGCAGGAACGGCTCGACGACTTCTTCGAGCGTGCCGCGCTCCTCGGAGAGAGACGCGGCGACCGCCTCGATGCCGACCGGGCCGCCGTCGAACCGTTCGCAGATCACGGTGAGGTACGCGCGGTCGAGCGAGTCGAGGCCCGCGTGATCGACCGCGAGCCGATCGAGCGACGATGCGGCGATCGAGCCGTCGATCGCGCCGTCGTGCTCGACCGACGCGAAGTCACGCACGCGACGCAGCAGGCGGTTCGCGATGCGCGGCGTACCGCGGGCGCGGCGCGCGATCTCTTGTGCGCCGTCTTCGTCGATCGGCACACCGATGAGCGCTGCCGAGCGCTTCACGATCGCGCGCATGTCGGGCAGCTCGTAATAGCGCAGCTGCCAGTGGAAGCCGAACCGATCGAGCAGCGGCGCCGACAATAGGCCCATGCGCGTGGTCGCGCCGAGCAGCGTGAACCGCGGCAGCTGCATCGTGACGGCCTTCGCGTGCGGGCCTTCGCCGATGAACAGGTCGAAGCGGAAATCCTCCATCGCCGGGTAGAGGTTCTCCTCGACGACGGGATTGAGCCGATGGATCTCGTCGATGAACAGGGCGTCGCGCTCGCCCAGGCCGGTGAGCAGCGACGCGAGCTTGCCCTTGTGATCGATCGCCGGGCCCGAGCTGACATGCAGGTTGACGCCGAGCTCGTTCGCGATCACGTGCGCGAGCGTGGTCTTGCCGAGGCCGGGCGGACCCGCGAACAAGAAGTGGTCGAGCGGCCAGCCGCCTTGCTTCGCGGCGTTGACCGAGACGCGCAGGTTCTCGACGAGCTCGCGCTGACCGATGTACTCCTCGAACGTGCGCGGGCGGAGCGCCGCTTGCCACGCGCGCTCGCCCGTCTTCTCGCTCGCGCCGAGCTCGCGCGGATCTTCTTGCACGACATCGATGTGTTTCTTGCGCGCCATCGTTACCTCGGCATGCTCCGCAGCGCTTGCCTGAGCAGCTGCTCGATCGTCGCTTCAGGCGCCACCGGCAGATCGATGACCGCCTGCTCCGCTTCCTGCGGCCGCCAGCCCATCCCGACGAGCGCCGTCATCACCTCGTCGACCATCGGGTGACGATTCGTCGCTCTGATCCGGGCGCCGCCCGCGGGCACCACGATCGGCCTCAGACCAGAAGCGCCACTCGCCGCGTCCCACGCGAGCAGCGCTTCGGCGCACTTCTCGTGCAGCTCGACGACGAGCAGCTCGGCCGTCTTCTTGCCGACACCTTTGATCCGCACGAGGCCCGGCACGTCCTCGTTCGCGATCAGCGTGGCGATGTCGCGTGGCGTGCTGCCGCTCAGGATCGCGATCGCCGTCGAGGGTCCGACGTTCTTGACCGTGATCAACAGATCGAACAGCGCGCGCTCCTGGCGATCGATGAAGCCGTACAGCGCGACCTTGTTCTCCATCGCGTGCGTGAACACGCGCAGCGTGACGCGCTCGCCGTCGGCCGGCAGTCCCGCGAGCGTGTAGCCCGAGCACACGACGTCGTAACCAACACCGCCAACATCGATCACGACGTGCGGCGGCATCCGTTCGATCAACACACCATCGAGACGAGCAATCACGACACGCTCCCGCCCGCGCGTTTGCGCGCAGGACCTTCGATCTTTGCAGGGACGATTTTCACGGCCGTCGGGCGTAGCGTGCGGCCATGCGTGATCGCGACGGCCAGCGCATCGCTCGCGTCGGCGCGCGGCAAGCTGCGCAGCTTGATCAGGCTCTGCACCATGCGTGCGATCTGGCCCTTGTCTGCGGTGCCCGAGCCGGTGACCGTCTTCTTGACGAGCGCCGGCGCGTACGACGCGACCCGCAGACCCGCGAGGCCGATCACGGCGAGCGCCATGCCCCGCGCCTGGGCGAGCGCGAGCGCGCTGCGCGGATTCTGATGCGTGAACACGTCCTCGACCGCAACGATCGCCGGCGACAGCTCGCCGATCACCTCGCGCAGCCCGCGCGCGATCTCGCCGAGCCTCTGCTCCATAGGACGGTCGTCTGGGGCGGTGAGCACGCCGCACTCGACATAGCGCAGGTCGCCGTTGTCCTCGTCGATGACGCCATAGCCGCAGACGCGGCTGCCGGGGTCGAGCCCGAGAATTCTCACGCCCCACCCTACTCTAGCCCTCCGACAGCAAGCCAAATGTTAGCCTTCGGTTCGTGAGGTGGGTGATCCCGCTCGTGGCGTTGGCGTCGGTAGCGTACGCGCAGCCGGCGCCGCGCGTCGAGGACAAGGCCGAGGCGGATCGCCTATTTGAAGAGGGCCGCGTGCTGATCGAGCAGGGCAAGCGCGCCGAGGCGTGTGCCAAGTTCACCCTCAGCATCAAGAAGGACCCGCGCGCCGTCGGCACGATGCTGAACCTCGGGCTGTGCCACGAAGAAATCGGCCATGTCGCGACTGCGATCCGCTACTACGCCGAAGCGCGCGACCGCGCTCACGATCAGAAGCTCGAGGAGCACAAGGAAGCAGCCGAACGCAAGATCGCGCTGCTGTCACCGCGCGTGCCGCACCTCGCGGTCAAGCTTCCGGCAAACGCCAACGCCGCGCGCGTGCTGGTCGACGACATCGTGCTCGCGATGGATCAACTCGCCGCCGTGCCGGTCGACCCGGGCCAGCACACGTTGGTCGTCACCGCGCCGGGCAAGCTGCCGTTCGAGACCACGTTCGAAGTCGCCGAGGCCGAGCGCCGCGCGATCGACGTCCCCGCGCTCGAAGGTGCAAAGACCGTGTTCGTCTCGGTCGCGACGAATCGCCGCCGCACGTGGGGCAAGCTCGCGGTGGTGTCGGGCGCCGGCCTGCTCGTGATCGCCGGCGGCGTTGGCTGGTGGGCGCAGCACAGCTATTGGGCGCAGTTTCCCGATGCCTCGCGCGACGGCCAGGTCGCGAAGGATGACGATCATCCGTGCTGGACGCGCAATGAAGGCACGCGGATCGTGCGCGAGTGCAACTCGATCGGCAGCGACAAGCTGAAGACCGCGCGAACGCTCGCGCACGTGTCGACCGGTTCCGCGATCGTCGGCGGTGTCGCGCTCGTCGGCGGCGCGATCTTGTGGCTGACCGCACCGCGTGACGAGCAGACCACGCGGGTCACACTCGACGTCGGTCGCGATCACGCCGGCGTCGCGTGGACGCGGGCGTTCTGATCAGGGCGGCGCGCCGATCGCGGTGTACCAGCGAAATTCGGCGGTGATGCGGCGGCCGCCGATGCCGGCGACGAAGTTCGTCGCTCCCAGCACGGCTCGCGATGTCGCCTGAATGGACATCTGGCCCGCGCGTGCGTTGCACGTGATTTCCTTGCCGCTGTCATTGCCGATGTCGAGCGTGACCGTCGCCGCGTTGCCGGGGAAGCCCGGCAGCATGCCCCCCGCGTTGTCGACGACCTCGACACCGCCGGTAAACACGACCACCGACAACGATCCGGTCTGCGACAGTCGGCACAGCGCGCTCTCCGAACCGGGCGGGCTGGAGCCACCGGTGACCACGAAGACCTCGGCGCCGTTGGCGAGGGCCCCGCCCGGACCGTACGAGATGAACACGTTCGAGCTGATCCGCATGTGCCCGCTGACCGCGCCGAGCGACCGAAACGAGCCGCTACCGGCGGATAGGCGCGCAACGTCGTTGACGATCGTCCAGCCGGGGCCGCTGACGTCCCATAGCGGGTTCTGCTCGGGGAAGCCATCCCAGTACTGCGTGTCGTTTTGCACATCGCCGTCGCACGCGTTGCCGACGCCGTCTCCGTTCAAGCTCATGTCCTCGTTATCGAGTTGATCCTTGTTGAAGACCGCCGGGCAGTTGTCGAACGTCCCGTCCGCGTCGGTGGAGATGCCGCCGCGGTTACACGAATCGAGGAAGCCGTCTCCGTCCTCGTCGTGCTGCGGACCCTGGCACGTGTCGCAAGCGTCGTCGATGCCGTCGTGGTCGTTGTCGACGCCGCTGTTGAAGCACGGGTCGCAGCCGTCATCGATGCCGTCCTGATCGGCGTCCCGGCCCACCTCGATGCACGCGTCACAGCCATCGTCGATGCCGTCGCCGTCCTCGTCGACGTTCGTGTTCTCGCAGTCGTCGCAGTTGTTCGGGATGCCGTCGTTATCGTCGTCGGCGTCGGTGTTGTCGCACTCGTCGCAATCGTCGGGCAGGCCGTCGCCGTCGATGTCGCCGCCGGCGCCGACCAGGCACTCGTCACAGACATCGCCGACGCCGTCGCCGTCCTTGTCGGACTGGTCGCGGTTGAACGCGTCGCGGCAGTTGTCCTCGCGATCGATGACGCCGTCGTTATCGCGATCGGCGTTCGGCGCGCCCTGCAGATCGAAGAGCGCCGTACACCCGCTCAGCAACAGGGCCGCCCACCCGATCCGCATGCCTCATCATACGCCTACTCGGGATAGTAGCTCGCGAGAAGCTCTTCGATCGTCGGATCGGTCACGCCGCGGTAGCTGAGTGCTTGTGCCGCCTCGCGCCGAATCGAGCGGGAAACGTTGTTGTCGCCGACGAGCGCACGCAGCGCGGGCTGCGCTTCGGGGCGCTCGGACACGGCATCGATCGCGACGTACGCGACGCTCGCTTCCGGATCGCGGATCAGCTCGGTGAGCCGGCGCGTCGAATTCTGATCGTCGAACCGCCGCAGCGTGGCGGCGGCCTGACGCCGATCCTCGGTGAGGGTGCTGCGCGATGCGCCGACGATCAGCTCGCGCGCCTGCGTCGTGCCGAGCGTGCCGAGCGTGCGCAGCGCGGCGTGACGTACGCTCGCCTCTTCGTCGCGCAGCGCGTGAGAGACCACCTCGCTCGCGCGCTTGTCGCCGGTGTTGCCGAGCGATGCGATCACCTCGGCCCGAATATTTGCATCGCCGCTCCGCGCGCTCTGTGCGAGCACGTCGAACGCCGCCGGCGTACCGGCTTGTTCGAGCGCCGAGATCGCGCGGTACGCCTCCTGATGGCTACTTCCGTAGTGGTCTCCCGATGCCACTCCGGTCAGCGCCTGTTTCGCGAGCTCGATGCCGAGCGGCGAGCCTGCGCCGATCAGCTGGTGCATCACGTGTTGCTTGAGGTCTGGATGGTTCGTGATCGCCGAGCTCATCGCCGCGGTGACATCGTCGGTGACGCGGAACCGCGCCAGCGAGGCCGCCGCGTTGCGCGCCACGTCGACATCGCTACTGCGCAGCGCGGCGACGAGCGCATCGCGCGCTTCCGGCGTTCCGACTTTCGCCAACGCCGTCGCAGCTGCGGCCGCGACATCCGTATCGCCGGACTGCACCGATTCGCTCAGCAGCTTCGCGACGACCGCATCCTCGGGACGCGCTGCACCGAGAATACCGAGCGCGCGCGCCTTCAGATCGCCGCCCGCGCGTACGATCTCGACAAGCGAATCGAGCGCAGCCGGGTTACCGGAGTCCGCGAGTGCTTCCATCGCAGCGAGCTTGGTGTCGTCGCTCGGTCCACCGCGCGCCTGGCCGACCGCGAGCTCGAGCGCGTCCGCATTGCCCGCACGCAGCAGATGTTCGACCGCGTCCCAGCGCCCTTTGCTCTCGGACTTCGCGATCACGAGCAGCGCTTGGTCGACCTCGGGACCGGTCTGCCTCATCAAGAATTCGACCGCACGCGTCGTGCCCGCTTCATCAGCGAGTGCCGCGGAGATCAACACCTCGCGCGCTTCGTCACTGTCGATGCTCGCGATCGCGCTCGCCGCACCTTCGGCGACGCGCCCTTCCTCGGTCTCGAGGATCGTGCGCAGCGTCTCGAGCACCTGCGGGTTATCGAGGTCGGCCATCGCTGCCATCGCCGCGAGCCGCACGTCGATCGCGCCATCGAGCGCCGCTTCCTTGAGCACCGGCAAGCCGGCTTCGCCCGCGCGTGCGAGTGCTGCGAGCGCGACACCGGTCAGCTCGCGATCACCCTCTGCGACGATCCCGGCGAGCTTTTCGACCATCGCCTCGTCGACCTCGCGCAGCTCGCCGATCGCGTTCATCGCGACCGTGACACTCGGCGAATCGACGAGCGCGACCAGCGCCGCCTTCGCCTGCGGCGACTCCATCCGAGCGAGCGCCCGCACCGCGTGCGCTGCCGAGTCCGTCGGGTGCGACGCGACTCTCGCGATCACCTCGATCGCACGCTCGCTGCCGAGATCGGCGAGCGCAGTGATCGCGTACTGCTGCGCGGCATCCTGCATCTTCTCCGCGGTCTCGATCAGCACCGGCTCCGCGCGTCGGTTGCCCGTCGCGCCGAGCGCTTCGATTGCCGCGATCCGCAAGTCGTCGCGCGGGTCGGTGGCCATCTTGATCAACACGTCGACCGCATGCTCCGTCGCGATCTCGCCGAATGCGGCGACGATCGCCTCTGGCACACCTGCGCGCGGATCCTTGGTTAGAGGTAGCACCGCGTCGATCGCGTCGTTGTCACCCACGACGCCGAGCCGCTCGGCGAGCGGTACCAGTTGATCGACAGTCTTCGCCGCGAACAGCTGGCGCACGAGCTCGTCGGTCGACATGCCCGCGAGCTTCGCGCTGATACGCGAGCCCTTCGTACGGCCCTGTGCCGCGCGCTCCTGCGTGTGGCTCTTCGCGTCTGGGCTCCACCAGGCGTACGAGAGGCAACCAGCGAGCACGAGACTCACGAGCTTCCAGCGGTTGACCGGTGTCACTGCAGTACAGTGACAACAAGCGGCCTCGCTGGTTTCATCATCCTGCTTTCATCAATTAAATCCGCGCGCCGAAGATGGCTGTCCCAATACGCACGTGTGTCGCACCACAGGCGACTGCCACTTCGTAGTCGCCGCTCATGCCCATCGACAGCACCGGCAAAGCGATGCCGAGCTCGCCGGCGACGCGATCGCGCAGCGCACGCAGCGCCTCGAAGTGTGGACGGCTGCCCTCCGGATCGTCGGTGGGCGGCGGCATTGTCATGAATCCGTCGAGGCGGAGGTTCGGGACCGATCCAATCGAACGCGCGAGCGCGACCGCTTGTTCCGTGAACACGCCACCTTTGGTCTCCTCGCCGGCCGCGTTGATCGACATCAGCACGGGCTGCACCACCGCTGCCCGCTTGCCAAGCTCTGCCGCCAGCTCGATGCTGTCGACCGCGTGAACGAGCGCGACTTGGCCCGCGACCAGCTTCGCCTTGTTGCGCTGCAGCCGGCCGATAAAGTGCCAGCGGATGTCGGGCCCACACTCTGCGCGTTTGCCGACCAGCTCCTGCGCGTAGTTCTCGCCGAAATCGGTCGCACCCGCAGCCGCCGCTTCGCGTACCGCTGCCGCAGGGTGCGTCTTCGACACCGCGACGATCGTGACCTCGCTCGGCGCCCGCCCTGCCCGCTCGCACGCGGCATCGACGCGCGCACGCACCGCTTGCCAGCGGTCGGCGATGGTCATGCCGGGGTCCCGGCCGACAGCTTGCCGGTGGGAGCGCCGACCGCGCGCAATGCCTCGAGCACTTCGACGAGCGGCAGACCGATCACGTTCGTCACCGAGCCCCGGACCTCGCGCACGAGCGCGGCACCGATGCCTTGGATTGCATACGCACCCGCCTTACCACGCCACTCGCCACTCGCCACGTACTCGGCGATCCGCACCTCGTCGAGATCGATCACCACCACGTCCGTCGTGATGATGCCGTCGCGGTGAAACTGCGAATCCTCGACGTCGCCGAGGATCGTGAACGCGGTGATTACCTGATGCACGCGACCGGCGAGCTGGCGCAGCATCATCGCCGCTTCCTCGGGCGTCGCCGCCTTCGCGAGGATCTTGCCGCCGATCGTGACCGTGGTGTCGGCCGCGAGCACCCACTGCCCGGGTCGCCGCGCGACCGCGTACGCCTTTGCGTGTGCGATGCGCGACACGTAGTGCGCCGGTTTTTCGTTCGGCTCGGGCTCCTCGTCGACGTCCGCAGCGCGCACCTCGAGCGGCACGCCGGCGCGCTCGAGCAACTCGCGGCGGCGCGGCGATGCCGACGCCAACAGCAGAGGCAGCATTACATCGGCGGTTTGATCGATTTGACCTTCGACGTGCTGAAGTTCATCTCGACCGAAATGCCGTCGACGAAGCGCGGCTTGCCGTTCTTCATCGCCGTCGTGCACTGCGTTGCGCCCTCGTCCTTGACGACCGTGCCGTCGCCATCGATGCAGGTGTCGACCGACTTGTTCTCGTCGTTCGTGTCCGAATCGCAGAACGCCTCGAGGCCGTCACCGTCGACATCGATATCCGGCGTGCGGCAACCTGGATAGCTCTTGATGATGCCGGCGCTCGCCTTCGGCAGCGCGAGCAGCGGGCCGAGCAAGTTCGCAAACGTCGCGTCGAGCAGCGAGTTCTCCGGCGTCAGGCCGATCTCGTCGACGTTGAGGCCACGGATCGTGTCTGCGGTCTTCGCGTCGATCACGCCGCCGAGCCGGCCGGTCATCGTGGTGGCGTCGGCCGCGAGCGTGCCCTCGATGGTCGCGCCCGTGATCTTGAGGTCGAGGTTGATGCCGTCGGTCACCGGGATATTGACGCTGAAGATCGACGGGCCCGCGACCAGCTTGTTCGCGCCGTCGACCGTGCCGTCCTTGAACGAGATCAGTGGCGCGCCGCCCTCGAGCGACAGCGGGTCGAGCGCGAGGTCCTGCGTGCCGTCGTACGGGCTGCACGCGGTCGCGGCGCCGGTACCGTCCTCGCTGCGATCGGCGACGCCGTCACAGTCGTTGTCGAGGCCGTCGTGGCAAACCTCGGCGAGACCCTTCTTGATCGCCGTCGAGTGATCGTTGCAGTCACCGGCCGCCACCGACTGGCCATCGGCATCGGCGTCGGCCGTGTCCGTGGTGTTCGGCATGTTCTGGTCGTTCTCGTCGGCGAGGCCGTCGCAATCGTTGTCGAGGCCGTCGACCATCTCGGGCATGCCCGAGCGAATCGCCGCGACGTTATCGTTGCAGTCGCCTTCATCGATGTACGCCCGCTTGCCGTCGGCGTCCTTGTCCGTCGTGTAGTCCGCCAGGTAGATGGCGAACTTCACGCAGTTGTCCTGGCCGACCGATGGAAAGTCGAAGTACTCGATCGGAATCAAAATGTCGTAGTTGAGGAACGAGTCATCGATCGCGCTCTGCGCGAGCGACGACACCGCCGCGAGCTTGTTGTCGGGCTTGCCGTCTTTATCGAGGTCGAAGCCATCCTCGACGCTGCCGATCGCGAGCTTCGAGATCACCTGTGGGAACGTTCCCGCATACGGTGTGATCGCCTCGCCCATACATTCGGGCTTCGGCACGAACAGCTCTTCACCTGCGTCATCCCCGCCACATGCGCTCGCAAACAGAACACAAAGCAATAGCTTCTTCATGGGGTACCCTCGCCGCCGCCGACTTGAGCACGACGCAAACAGCCCGGTCAATGACCTTTCTCGCGGCCCCGCGTCGGCGTCGCCTTCTATTTGGCCAGGCCCTCGTCGCCGTGGCTGCCGTCACGGTTCTCTCGGGTCACGTGGCCCCATCTGTCGATGACAACAATCGGTACTTGAAGGTAACGCCTTTGCGCGATGGGTTCCGGCTCGCCTATACGGTCTTCTTCGGTGAGATCCCAGGCGCATCGGAGCGCCGGTCCATCGACGACAACCGCGATGGCCGCATCGACGAGGCCGAGGCCCAGCGCTTCGCGGACAAGCTCGCGGTCCAGGTCGCGGCCGCCATCGATATCGAAGTCGACGGCGTGGCGCAGCGCGTCCACTGGGACCTGGTCACCGCCGGCATGGGCAGTGACGCCGTCGCCGCCGGCTCGTTCTCTATCGATCTGATCGCGTTCGCGTGCGGCAAGGCAGGGGCCAGCCACCGCGTCCTCGTGCGCGACCAATTCCGCATCCCGCGCCCCGGCGAAACCGAGGTCAAGGTCGAGGACAGCCCCGGGGTCACCTTCAGCCGCGCCCACGTCGGTCCGGCCGACGATCCGAGCCGCGACTTTCGGTTCGCCGGCCCGGGCGGCCCGCTCTCCGATGACGGCCTCACGCTCGAGTACACCGCCACCGACAAGACACCCGCGGTGCCGGCCGGCAAGTGCTCGGGCGCACCGGCTGCCAAACCGAGCGCCGACTCGCGGCTCGGCCTCTTCATTATTGGCGGGGTCGTCGTGGCCGGCGCGGTCGGCTTGCTGTTGTGGCGGCGGCGGCACCGCGGATGAGCGCCTAGAGCATCCTTCCGATCACTTGCGTCTGGGTTATCGAGCCCGAGCCCGAGCCCGAGCCCAGGCCGGAAGGCCGGCGCCCGATCTTTCGCGCTCGCCGAGGCCATGATCATCGCGCTTGCGCGGCACTCAGGCGCACCAGGTGGCGACCGCGTCTGCCGATCACGCGCGATTGCCGCGGGTCCCTCGCCCGGCGGAGTCACATCGAAGCCGGGCTCGGGCTCGGGCTCGGGCTCGG
>DATDCH010000439.1:0-8566 GCA_036524455.1 Kofleriaceae bacterium
GACTTTCACCTTATGCTTGGAAGCCCGGCGATAGACGCGGCTACGCCAGGCACGGTCACTACGGACCACGATGCCGACGGCGCGGCGCGGCCGCAAGGTGCGGCTGCCGACATCGGCGCGTACGAGCGCCAGCCTTGAAGCGCTACTGCACGATGAAGCTGTTGTAGCAGATCGTCGCGCGCGTCGCCGGGAACGTATAACCAGTCGCCATGCACATTTCGTCTCTCACGGCGCTGTCACCCGTCATGATTGAGTAGGGGTTCGGGTTGTCGTACGTGCACTCGTACGTCAACTTGCCCGTCGAGAATGTGTAGAACGGCGTCTGCATCCACGCCTTCACGCCGGGGTGCTCCCAGTCGGTGCTCGAGAACACGACGTCGGTGCTGGTCGCAGGACCGTTGCGGATCTCGGTCTTTACCGCCTGCTTATGCGCGTGCGTCGACATTAACCACACTTTCTGCGTCGACGGGATATTGCAGGTGTTCGTCGCCTTCGTCCCCGTGCTGTTGGCAGGGATGTTGATGCTGCCGTTGAACGTGATGTACGCGGCGGTCTTGGTCGCCGTCACGTTCGCCTCGTGCGCCTCGGCGTTGACCGTTACGCGCGCGACGATCGCCTCGTCGGTCGCGTTGAAGTAGTGCATCTGCAGGAAGCCCGCTTGGCCAACTGCCACGTCCATGCCGAGCGGATTGCCGGTGCCATCGTCGGTCGGCAGCATCATGTCGGAGTCGACGTTCTGCGACGCGTAGATCCATGACGGTAGGTTCGTGGTCGAGCCTCCGGCACCGCAACCCGATGCCGATACCGTGCCCTCGGGCATGCCGAGCGACGGCGTGAAGTACATGATCATGTGGTGGCTGCCGGGCGACATCTTCGATACCCAGCGCTTGATCGAGAACGCCTCGGTGTTCGGCGTCTTGAAGTACCAGCAGTACGTGATCTCTTGACCCGCGTTGATGGTGATCTCGGGGCTCTGCAGCTGGAAGCCGCGCGCGGGCGGTTCGAGCATGCCGCTGCCGCTGCCGGCGTCGCTTCCCATGCCGTCGTCGCCGCCGCCCATCGGTTCGGTGCCGCATGCAGCGGCGAGGATCGCGAAAGCAAGACCTAGTTTGCGCATAGCACGGGCCCCCTCTGGCCTAGGTAACGTGGGAGCGAGCCTATCAAGCTCGTCGACGGTGTCTAGACCTTTATTGAACACAAGTTCCGTTAAGAGTTTGCTTCGCCTGACACGCGGTGATGCGACCGTGCGGCAGCCCACGTACACTGCAGACCGCACATGGCACGCTTCGACGTCGATCTGTTCGTGATCGGAGGCGGTTCGGGCGGCGTGCGAGCGGCTCGGGTTGCGGCGGAGTACGGCGCCAAGGTCGCGATTGCCGAGGCAAGTCGGTGGGGTGGCACGTGTGTGATTCGCGGCTGCGTGCCCAAGAAGCTGCTGGTCTACGCAAGTGAGGTCAGTCGCTCGCTCGATGACGCGCGCGGACAAGGTTGGACCATTCCGGATGCGAGCTTTGACTGGCCTACATTGATCGCGGCGAAGGACAGGGAGCTCGCGCGACTCGAGCAAGCTTATGCACAACGGCTCGAGCGCGCCGGCGTGCAGCTCTTGCGGGGGCGCGCGCGACTCGCCGATGAGCACACGATCGAGATCGACAACGCGCGCATCACCGCGGCGCACGTGCTCGTCGCGACCGGCGGTCATCCGCGCCGGCCGGTAGGCACGTACATCACGAGTGACGAAGCGTTCGAGCTGCGCGAGCTACCGAAACGGATCGCGATTCTCGGTGCCGGTTACATCGGGATCGAGTTCGCGCACATCTTCCGCGGCTTCGGCGTCGACGTCACGCTCGTGCATCGCGGCGAGCACGTGCTGCGCGGTTTCGATCCCGAGCTCGCGGCGGAGGTCGAGCGCGGCATCGCGGCGCACGGCATCAAGCTCGTTACCGGCGATCACATCGACTTCCCGTGCGACCTCGCGATGGCGGCGATCGGACGCGAGCCGGCGAGCGCGGGGCTCGGCCTCGGCGAGGTCGGAGTCGCGCTCGATGCGCGCGGCGCGGTGATCGTCGACGACTTCTCGCGCTCGCGCGTGCCGCACATCTACGCGGTCGGCGACGTCACTGCGCGCGTGCAGCTCACTCCGATCGCGATTCGCGAAGGCCACGCGGTCGCCGACACGCTGTTCGGCAACCGACCGACGCCGATCCATCACGAGCTGATCCCGACCGCGGTGTTCGCGCAGCCGCCGGCATCCGCGATCGGGCTCACCGAGCCGGCCGCGCGTGCCGCGGGTCACGACGTGCAGATCTTCAAGGCGCGGTTTCGACCAATGCGCTACGCGCTATCGGGGCGCGACGAGCACGTGCTGCTCAAGCTCGTCGTGTCGCGTACGACCGATCGCGTGCTCGGTCTTCACGTCGTCGGTCCCGATGCTCCAGAGATCGTGCAGTCGGTCGCGATCGCGATCACGATGGGCGCGACGAAGGCCGACTTCGATCGCACGTTCGCGCTGCATCCGACCACCGCCGAAGAGCTCGTGTTGCTCCGCTAGATACGTCGGTTCGCGAGCTGCGCTTCCCTCCACTTTTTGGAGAATTCTCGACGGTGGATTCGCGTTGGGTGGAGACATGCAGCTCCGCGCGATGAAGCAGATCGAGGTGCAAACCGCTGAAGAGATTCTGCGCGACAAGGTACGTGTCGCCTCGCAAGCAACAGCGGACGATCAGCCGCTGCCGCGCGTTCGCGTCACGGTGGGTTCGCATGCGTTCGCCGGCATCCCGGTGCGCATCGAGGATCGTCGCAACGAGCCGTGGCTCGTGATCGTCGAGCGCGATGAGATCGCGTACCTGCCGCTGCGCTCGATCACGACCGTCGTCGTGCAGCACGTGCCGATCGCCGCGCCCGCAGAGCCGCCGACCAAGTTCGCGCTCGAGCGCACGCGCAAAGAGATCGAGGCGATCGGCAAGACCGCCGGTTGGCCCGCGCAGCTCACGATCGAGTGGCCGAACGATCCGAGCGAAGACGATCGTCGTTCGATCGATGGCGCACTCGAAGCGCTGCGTACGATCGTGCCGGCGGTCACCGCCGATGCGCTCGGCCGCGATGCCGCGAAAGTGATAAAGCGCATCACGCTCGTACCGAGTGCAGGCCGCGAGCTCGCGGTCACGCGTCACACCAGCTCGCTCACGATCGCGATCGGCATGGCTGCCGATCTGCGTGATTCCACGCTTCGCCCTTTGATCGAACAACATCTGTAAGGAGACACCGATGGGACTTGTCGAGAAACGAATTGCGGCTGCTCTGCAGAAGGATCAGTTCCCGAACTGGAAGAAGATGGTCGTCGACGCCTGCGGCCTACAGAAGCTGCAGTTCGAGATCGCCTGGGAAGAGCTCGTCAAAGAAGGCTTCGGCGACTGGTATCCGAAGAACGTCGAGTACAACTTCTTTGGCCCGTTGACCGAAGCGCTCGAGTCGATCTGCGCCGACGACCTCGGCAAAGAAGCGTTCGCCGGCAAGATCAAGCGGGTCCACATCGGCTGCAAGCGCGCCTGGTCGTCGCTGCAGGCCAAGGTCGAGAACGACACGCTGTACCTCGACGCCGACCCGTCGTACGCGAAGACCAAGGACGACGCGCGCGACTACGCGAAACTGATCCAGGAGACGATCGAGAGCGCGCTCTGAGCCGCCACGATTTTCTGAGGCAGTCACCGAGCGAGTCACGCTGACCCGCGCTGACAGCGCTGCGGGCTGTGAGCTTTCCCCATGTCCTGTTGCTCTCGGGCAACACGACGGCGCCGCAGGTTGCGCAAATTCGCGCGCCTAGCGCATGAATGCGGTCGGCGCAAACGGGCGCACGATGTGCAAAGCGTTCGCGCATGAGAGCAGCTTTCGCCATCATCGCTGTGCTGGTGGCCGCGCCCGCATTCGCGGAGCAGGCCCCGCCGGCCCCGTCGCGTCCAAACGGTATCCCACTCCCCGAGACCGTGACCGCAAGGGAGCCGCGCATCACTCATGTCCCTCGGCTCGACGACAAACCGCGCATCGTGCGCGGCGAGACGATCATCGTGCGGGGCAAGGCGCCGCCGGTGAAGATGCCGAAGGGCAAGAAACGCTACGGTCGGATAGCGCCGCCGTACAGCGACTGGATGATGGAGCACGACGTGTGGGCGAAGGCATGGTTGCTGCTCGACATCGACGAGCGCGGCGTTGTCACTCGGCTCAAGCTGCTCAAGAAGCCGGGCTACGACCTCGATCAGATCGCGATCGACCGCGGCTTCAGCATGCGCTTCGATCCCGCCGAAGACGCGAACGGCAACCCGATGGCGACGCAGCTGATCACGCCGATCGAGTGGCCGGCCTATTGGTGGCTGATCACGCGCGAAGGGATCGCGACGAAGATCCCGGACTACATCGAACGCGTGCCTTGCTACGGCAGCGGTCCATGGAAGATGGGCTCGATCCACAAGGCGTATCGCGACTGCAGCCCGGCGCCCGATCTGGCCACGCTCGATCAGTTCGCGTGGATCGAGAAGAAGTAGCTCCGCGCGCCGCTATTCGCGGCCACTCGCTCGCGAAGCACTCGCGCGGAGCTGATCACTACGGGTTCGCACCGGCTGCGATCCAGCGCCGGATCGCATCGATCTTCTCGACGCACAGCTTCGGCATGCCCCACGGCATGAAGCCTTCGAGCTCGGGGCCGGGCTCGCCACCGATCTGCACCATCAGCATGCTTGCGCCCGGGTTTCCGGGCACCACGCGGATCCACGTCGCGTCGTGATGCGAGGCGACGTTGACCATCGCGGCGCGCGCCTCGCCGGGCCGGAGGCTCATGTGCGCGGCCGGCGGCACCTCGCCGTGGCACTTCGTCGTGCACGACACGTCGAACACGTACTGTTGGATCCACGCGAGGTCCGAGTGATACACGGCCTGCTCGCACGGCGTGAGGTTCGGCGGAATACCGTCGGGCGGAATCGGCATCGCATCGACGATCGGCATCGAACCGCCACCGCCCGCGTCGGGGTTCGTGCTGTCTTGATCGCTGGGCATCGTGTTCACGTCGGTGCCGCAAGCAACGAGCGCGAGCACGAGGCATGGAAAAAGTCGCATGCGGATGCATTCAGCAATCGGCGCACCAGCGCAGAACTCGGGCTTCGTCGAGACTTACGAATTCATGCCTCGTGCGTTGCTCGCTGGTCTGCGCTCCCACGCACGTCGAGCGTAGGGAACGCAGTGTTTCTGAACGCTCCGTGAGACTACGGACAGGCGATGTTGCAACGGCCCCACGGCTCGAACTGCGTCGTTGGCGGGCAGCATTGCGACAGTGTCGTGGGGCAGTCCGCGTTGTCGCGACAGATCACGCTGTTCGTACAGATCGTCGCGCACTCGATCACCGTGCCCGAGATGTCGCAGCAGAAGCTGCCGCCGCAGTCTTCCTTGCCATCACACGCGGCGAGAAAGCCCGTGCATGACGTCGTCGCGGCGACGCACGCAGGTCCGCTCACGAAGTCGACGCAGCACTTCTGCGAGCCGGAGCACGTCGCGCTGCCGCACGCGATGCCGACTTGTGGCGGCATTCCGGAATCGATCATGTTGCTGCCGCTGCCGGCGCTGCAGAAGCCGTTCACGCACGGTTGATTGTTCGGGCACGCGTGCTCGCTATCGCACTTGAAGCGAGTGCCGCTGTAGTCGGGTGCCTCGTAGCAACCGATCGCCAGCAACACGAACCACGCGTAGCGCACGCATCGAGGCTAATGGAATACAGTGGTCGGGTGGAAGTGCGTCGTGTTCGCTGCGTGATCAACGTACCTAACGGGCCGTCGCGTCGCGTCGGGCCTAACGGCTTGTTGATCGGGCGCAAGCAGGACTGCGACCTCGTTTCCGACGATCCGAGTGTCAGCAGGCGTCATGCACTTGTCAGACTGACCGCAGAAGGCGCGGAGCTCGTGCCGCTCGGCCGTGGTCCGGTCGAGCTCAACGGCAAGAAGCTCGACAAGCCTGCAGCGCTCGCCGACGGCGACGAGCTCGGCGTGCCGGGCCTGGTGCTCGAGGTCCACATCGCTGCGCAGCGCCCCGACGCGAAGGCATCGGCGAGCTGGAAGCTCGAGCGTGAGCGCGGCGGCAGCTTCGGGCTCGTGCACAGCCCGTTCGTGATCGGCGGTGACGATCACGACGACCTCATTATCAAGCGCTGGCCCGCGCACGCGCTGCGCTGCCACGTCGCGCAAGGCGAGCTGTACATCGAGGCAACGGTCGCGAAGGTCACGCGCAACGGCAGTGAGCTGGAGCCCGGCGCGATGGAACAGTTGTTCGTCGGAGACCAGCTCGCGTTTCGCAAGGAGACGTTCATCGTGCGGCAAGCCGCGCACGACGCGACCACGGCAGTCGCGAGCATCAACGACCTGCCGTCGCACGTGACGATCGAGATACTGCCGCGCGGCGGTCGCGTCGTGCTCGCGATGGCAGATGGTGAACGCGCGGTGTTCCTCGCCGACAAACGGTTAGATCTGGTGATCGCTTTGTTGCGCCCGCCATCAGGCTTTCAACCCGGCGACTTCATTCCCGACGAGGTCGTCGTGCCGATCGTGTGGCCGCGCAATCCGAGCGCGTCGCGGCCAGAGATCAACGTGCTGATCGGCCGCTGCCGCCACGACTTCGTCGAAGCAGGCCTCGCAGGCGCGCGATTATTGCAGCGTTCGCCCGGCGGCGGCGGCACGCGATTCGCGCTCGCACCGGGCGCGGTTGTGGTGGTCGACAGCTGATGTACTGTTGAGGTTCTGCAACCCGCGCGTCTCGATCAGAAGTTCGGGCGTTACGAGCTGCTCATCATGCTGGCTCGTGGCGGGATGGCCGAGGTGTTTCTCGCGCGGATGTCGGGTGTCGGCGGCTTCGCGAAGCTGCTCGTGATCAAGCGCATCCTGCCGCACCTCAACGACGATCCCGAATTTCACGAGATGTTCCTCAACGAGGGGCGCGTCGCGGCGCGGCTCAATCACTCGAACCTGTGCCAGGTCTACGAGCTCGGCGAGGTCGACAGCGAAGTGTTCCTCGCAATGGAGTACCTCGAAGGGTTGCCGTGGTCGGATCTGGTTCGGCTGTTGCCACGCGGCCGCGGTGTCGAGTTGCGCGTGACCGCGACCGTGCTCGGCCAGATCTGCGAAGGCCTGCGCTACGCGCACGAGTTCACCGATGTCGACGGCACGCCGATGCCGATCGTGCATCGCGACGTGTCGCCGCAGAACTTGTTCATCACGACCGAGGGCGTGTGCAAGCTGCTCGACTTCGGCGTGTCGAAGGTGCTGACCGAAGGCACGCGCACGCGCACCGGCATGCTCAAGGGCAAGCTGCCGTACATGGCGCCCGAGCAGATCCGCGGCGAGCCGATCGACGCGCGTGCCGACGTGTTCTCGATGGGTGTCGTGCTGTGGGAGGCGCTGACCGGCGCGCGGTTGTTCCAGCGCGACACCGACTACCAGATCTGGCGCGCGATCACCGAGCAGGAGATTCCGCGCGTGACGGCACGCGTGCCGGGACTGCCGCCGCAGATCGATCACGTGGTCGCGCGCGCGCTCGACCGCACGGTGGCGAAGCGCTATCCGTCGATCCGCGCGTTCGCGGTGGACCTGCGCGAGGTCGCCGATCGCGTCGGTGGTCCATTCGATACCTCGACGCTGAGCCAGGTGCTCAAGTCGCTCGGCGCCGGCAAGCTCGCCGAGCGCAACGAGAAGGTGAGCCGCGCGATCGGTCGCCCGGCGCGCGCAAGTGATCCGCCGCCGCTGCCCGCCGCGATCACGCAGCCCAATCCGATCATCGAGCCGAGCGACACGCACTCGATCGCGCTGCGCGATGCGTCGGTGAAGCTGAAGCGCAAGCCGCGCGGCTGGCGGATCGCCGTCGGCGTCGGCGTGCTCGCGATCGGAGCCGGCGTGATCGGCGCGGTCGTGGCGTCGCGTGATGCGTCGGCGCCGTCGTCGTCGGCGGCGATCGCCGAGGACGCGCACGTGATGGTTGCCGTGGTCGAGCCCGCGGCCACGAGCGATGCGCCAGGGGAGGGTGCGCAGGGGTCGGCTGCGGGTGGTTGGCCGGGCGGTGCTGCGGGTGGTTCGGCGGGCGTTGCTGCGGGTGGTTCGGCGGGCGACGCCACACCTTCGTCGCCGCCCGATGATCTCGATCTCGAAGTCGTCGTCGATCCGGTGACGCCGACGAAGCGCCGCATCGTTCGCAAGCCGAAGCGCAAAGCGGAGCCGGTGAAGGCGCCGGCCGAAGCGGTGGTCGCCGAACCCGGCTTCTACAGTGTCGACAGCAAGCCGTACGCGACGATCTACATCGATGGCAAGTCGTACGGCGAGACGCCGCTGTTCAAGGTTTCGCTAGCGCCTGGCAAGCACCGCGTACGTGCGGTACGTGCAGATGGCAAATCCAAGCAACTGACGATCACGATCGCACCCGGCAAGCTGTTCAGCTCGGGTACGCTCGGCTGGTAATGCGGTGGCTGCTGGTCTTGGTGCTCGCGATCCCTGCGATCGCGGCCGCAGACAATCCGAGCCTTCGTGACGCACGCAAAGCCGTC
>DATDCH010000440.1:0-2409 GCA_036524455.1 Kofleriaceae bacterium
GACACGAAGCCATTCCGTGACGTCGAGATCAGCAACTACGATCCGCGCACGCGCCCGTACTACATCGCGGCGGTGAAGGACAAGAAGCGCGTGTGGTTGCGGCCGCGCGTGTTTTCCTCGTCGGGTAAGACAGGCGTCACTGTGGCGCAGCCGGTATTGACGCCGACCGGCGACGTCGCCGCTGTGTTAGTGCTCGACTACGACGCCGCTGAGCTGTCGGAGCTGATCCAAAAACCGCCGCTCAAGGGTGCGCGCAGCGTGGTCTTCACGAGCGACCTCACGATCCTCGCGTATCCGTCGGTGACGATGCCCGACATCGCGATCAAGGAGAAGCGGCTGCTCCGCCACACCGACTTCAAGGACCCGGCCCTCGATGCGCTGTTCAAGGCGCTGGAGACCGCGACGCTGGCCGAGCAGCGGTTCATGCACATCGCCGCCGGCGACGACGATTATCTCGCGTCGGTGTCCGCGATCGGCGGCAAGCATGGCGCCGACGACTGGTACCTCGCGACGCTCGTACCGAAATCGACGCTGTTCGCGACGATGAAGCGGCTCAATCGCGACTCGCTGATCGCATCGGGCGGCGCACTCGCAATCGCGATCGGCGTCGCGCTGATGTTCGCGTGGAACATCTTGCGCATGCGTCGCGCCGTCGGCGTCGCGCGCGCAGCCGCACGCAGCGCCGAAGAGCGCGCGAAGGAGCTCGGCAGTTATCGGCTCGTCGAGAAGCTAGGCGCCGGCGGCATGGGCGAAGTGTGGCGGGCCGAGCACCAGCTGCTCGCGCGCAAAGCGGCGATCAAGCTCGTGCGCCCCGACGTGCTGGCCGACCGCGAGCACGCGCCGCTGATCCAGGAGCGGTTCCGCCGCGAAGCGCAGACGCTCGCGTCGATGCGCTCGCGCCACACGATCGAGCTCTACGATTACGGCGTCACCGACGAGGGCACGTTCTTCTACGTGATGGAGCTACTCGACGGGCTCGACCTCTCCGAGCTCGTGCGGCAAGACGGCCCGCAACCCGCGGCGCGCGTGATCAGCATCATCAGCCAAGCGTGTCAGTCGCTCGCCGAAGCACACGACGCCGGCCTGCTCCACCGCGACATCAAACCGGCGAACCTCGAGCTGTGCCGCGCCGCTGACGAGGTCGACATCGTCAAAGTGCTCGACTTCGGCATCGTTCACAACATCGCCGAGCCGATCGCGCCGATCAAGTTCGGCACGAAGCCACCGCCGGCGAGCGAGTCCGGGCCACGGCTCACGCAGCAAGGCGTCGTGATCGGCACGCCCGGCTATATCCCGCCCGAGCAAGCGGTCGCAGCGCCGCCGGATACGCGCGGCGATCTGTACGCGCTCGCTTGCGTCGCGTGGTTCCTGCTCACCGGCACCGAGGTCTACGCGCGCACGAGCGAGGAAGACGTGCTGCGCGCACACGTCTACGATCCGATTCCGAACCTGCGCGAGCGCATCAAGGGCTGGTTGCCCATCGAGCTCGAGCGGCTCGTCACGCAGTGCCTCGCGAAGCGCCCCGAGGAGCGGCCGCCCGATGCGCGAACGCTGGCGCGCGCGCTCAACGCGATCGAGATCCCACTCGATCACGCGTGGACCGAGGTCGAAGCGCAGCTGTGGTGGAGCAAGCTGCAACGCACGCAGCAGACCGCGAACGTGGAGACCGCGCAAGAGCGCGTGCTGGTGCCGCAGCGCGAGTCGACGAACGTCGACGACCACGTCGCACCGCCGGATGGGCGGACGATCGAAGCGCGGCGCAACGCACGTACGATCTCGTGATGCAGCGCGCGATGCGGCTTCCGATCGCTCTGCTGCTTGCGTCGACGCCGGCATTCGCGCAGACGCCCGTGCCCGGCACCGCCGGTGATCTGCTCCGCGAGCTGATGGTGGAGCCGGCGCTCGTCAATGCGGAGCTACCGGTGCTCGCGATCCACGGCGGCAATCCCGAGGACACCGTGGTGCTGTTCGACGGCTTCGAGCTGCCGCGAGCGTTTCACGACTCCGGCCTGAGGTCGGTCATCGCGCCCGGATCGATCGGCGAGCTCGAGCTGATGCCGAGCGGGTTCGGCGTCGAGCACGGACGCGGTTCGAGCATCGTCGCGCTGTCGTCAGATTTTGCGGTGGCGCGTTCGTTCGCCGAGCTGACCGCACTCGACGCGACGATGCACGCCTGGGCCCCGCGGCGAGGCCCGAGCGCGTTCGGCTTTCGCGGTGTTACCGGGACAGTCCGGTATGGCAGAACGTTCGCGGCGCAAGGCGCGAAGCAGCTCGAGTTTCGCGAGCAGTTCGGCGACCTCGTGGCACGGCTGGACTATCGATTCTCGACGCCGTGGTCGGCGGCGTTCTCGACGTTCTACTCCAGCAGCGGTTTCGGTCGCTATATCGTTGCCGCCCATTACAAGTCCG
>DATDCH010000441.1:0-2929 GCA_036524455.1 Kofleriaceae bacterium
GCGCGCGCCGCCCCGGATAGGGCGATCGCGATCGCACACGCGATCGACAGTTGCCTCACCTGGCCGAGTATACTCGCGGCATGAGCTTCGAATGGATGGACCGCACGCCCGGCAAGAAGAATGGCTCGAAGCTGCGTGCCGACGTCGCCGCCGCCGAGCTCGCGAATCGCGCAGGCACGCTCTACCGCCTTGGCTTCTCCGAGAAGGATGCGGTCGCCCGGTTGTGCGCCCGCCTGGCCTGGGAATACGAGCCGTGCTCGAAACCCGGCGCCGGCTGTCACCGTCGCCCCGACTCGCTCTCCGACAAGGCGATCGCGAAGATCGTCGCCGATACCTACGCGCGCCGCCCCGGCGGCTGGTGATCCGCACGCCGCAATGACACGCGTCGCCGTCGCTGCTCTGTTTCTTGCGTGCCAGCCGACGCCGAACGCGACGCATCCGGTGCAGCCGGCCAAGCAGGTCGCGCTGCTCGACTTCGTCGGCACGTGGCGCTGGATGTACCGCACCGAAGAAGCAGGCACTTCGCGCGTCGAGGACGAGAACTGGCAGCTGCGCGCCGATCCCGCGGCGCCATCGCGGCTCGTCGGCCGTTACCTGCGCACGGTCGAGGTGCGCTCGACCGATCGCGTGCCGTTTCAGTGCAACCAACGGCTCTACTACCGACAACGCGCAGTGTTCGACGTCATCGCCGAGGTACAGGGCAACGACTTCGTCGTGCGCGAGGTCGCGTATCGCGCGGAACCATCGCCTTGCGACCACGGGTTTCGCCACATGAGCGAATACCGCATGGAGCCACGAGGCAACCGGCTCACGCTGCGCTGGGACAAGGGCTCACAAACGCTGTGGCACGTCGATGGCGCATCGGCGCCGCTCCGCGAGCCGCCGTGGACCGACAAGCTAGATCCGACCGGCGCGTGGCGCTGGCAAGCGACGTCGTACGACGACGACGGCAACGTGCGCGACGAAGCCGAGTGGTGGGAAGTCACGCGGCGTACCGGCACGCGGCTCGACATGACGTATCGCCGCCGCGTCACCGTGCGCAAACCCGACGGCACACCGATCGCGTGCGCGAACGCGACGAGCTGGACGTTCGACGATGCGTTCGTGCTATCGGGCCAGCGAGAAGAAGAGCACTGGCACTTCTACGAGCTCGCGGTCGAGCCGGGAGATCATCCGTGCCTGCGCGCGACACCGAAGCGTGCGCTCGACGAAGCCACCGCCGAACAGATCGGTGACTTCCTCGTGCTCGAGTGGCGCGGCAAGCGGCGACAGATCTTGTTTCGCCCGGACTGATCAGCAGTTCGCGGGGGAGACGCTCGCACTATCGCCGTGCGTCGCGCTCGGCCACCAGCCAGAACAGGATCTTCGAAGTCTCTACCGCGAGCAGCGCCGGTCCCGTGTGTGCGCCCTTCGTCAACACGCGTGACGACACTGGCGTCGCGACGTTCACGACGCCCGAGTCGAGCAGCGATTGGCGGATCTCCCACGGCGTGTCGCCGGCGAGAAACCCGACGGTGTCGGTCGTATTCCAGTGGCAGGCCATGCAGCTCGCCTCGAACACGGGCAGCGCCTCCACGAGCCACGCCTTCTCCGCGTACGTCGGCTCTGGCGTCGTGTCCTCGTCGGTCTCGATCACGCAGGCAGCCAGAAGGACGAGCAGGATCGCGGCGCGCATGCCAGGAGCATACACCTGGGGCCGGTGTTACTGCCAACGCCGTCGGCGCAACGCGAGCGCCACGACGAGCACGAGCGGCCACGAGCTGCTCCCGCTAGAGCCGGAGCAGCAGCCGCCGCCCATGTCCATCGGATCGAGGCCAGCGTCGCCGCCACCCGCTCCCGCGTCGGGCATCGGTGGTGCCGGGCACGGATGGGTCGCCCGCCAAGCGTCGAACTGCGCGCGCAGCATGACGAGCGGACTTTGCGGCGACGTGTTCGTGACATCGAGCCGAAGGTACGTACCCGCGGCCTCGCCTTCGCGATCGACCTGGATGAATGCCGAATCCGACGGAATCCCGCGCGGCGTACAGCGACTGTCGCCTTCGCCGTTTTGCGCGCCAGCCTCGAGCGCGAGCATCAAGCGATCGGCGAGATCGCAGCCCTGCATTCGCGCCGACATCTCCGCCTGATCGAGCACCGCAGCACTCGTGAGGATGTTGCCTTGGATCGAGAACGTGTAGGTGCCGACCATAAGCTGACGATCGTCGGAGAACGCGCCGTTCTGCGTGCCGGAGAAGCCGGCCGAGCGCGCCATCAGATCGACGATGCCGTACTGGCGGCGCTGCGCATTCGCGTCGAACGACAGGTTTGTGATCGACGTGATGATCATCTCCGGCGGGATATCCATGGCGATCTGCATCACCGCCGCGGCCTTGCCACCGCCGCCGAGCTGCGCCTGCGCGTGCACGGCGCCTTTGCCCGGCACCGAGCCGTAGACAATGCTGACCGACAGCGTACCGACGCACGACGTGACCGCGCCGCCGACCTGGCGCGATGCAGTGTCGGTGCCGACGATCGAGTACGTCGCGTGCGCGGGCGTTGCCCACGCGAAAACGGCGAGGCCGATCGCGAGCCGCATCGCGTGATTATTGCACTAGCAGCGGCGTTGCGGTGCGATGACAATGGCGACGTGCGATGGCTCGTGCTGATCGCTGCGCTCGTCGGAGCTGGTTGTGAAGACCGCGCATGCGAGGTGCCGGACATGACGCTCTACTCGTGTGAGCCAATTCCGAACGGCGCATATGGCTGCATCGGCGGACCGAAGTGGGTCTCGTACGACGGCGAGGAAGGCCGGCACGAGGATCCCGACCTGACGTTTCCCCGCGGCTGCAGGGCCGAGATTCCCGACTGCAGCGCGTACTACCAAGGGTCGCGCCGAATATTTGAATGCTACGGCCATTTCACCGAGCCGAGCGACGCGGGCGTGGATGGT
>DATDCH010000442.1:0-3201 GCA_036524455.1 Kofleriaceae bacterium
CCGTCGCCGACGGACCGATCCACAGCCCGGCGCGAATCACGAGCGTGTTGTCGCGCGCGAGCACGAGCTGCTCGGCCGCGACACGCGTGCCGCCCATCACGCTGACCGGATCGGTCGGCGAGTCCTCGAAGTATGGGCCACCATCGCCGCTGAACACGTGATCGCTCGACATGTGGACGATGCGCACGTCGGCGGGTGCGTGCCGCAACAACAGCCGCGTGCCCTCGACATTCACCGACCGCGCGAACTCGGGCGAGTCCTCGCACGTGCCGACGTCGCATATGCCGGCGCAGTTGATGATCGTGCGCGGCCGCGTGTGCGCGAATAGCTCGGCGACCGCAGGTTCGTCATCGAGGTCGATGCCATGCGCGATACCCGCAGGTGGCTCGCGCGTGAGCGCGTTGCAGAACGCGGTGATGTCCGAGCCGCCGCCCGCGCGCAGGATCGACCACCCCAGCATGGAGGTCGCGCCGAACAGGAACACATCGGACATCTGCGCCAGTTTAGCGCAGAGGCAGGCCAAGCTCCGAAAGCTCGGCCGCGCGAAGTGGCAACTCGTCGCGTAGAAAGAACTCGTCGAGCTGCGGCGGCTTCACGCGCGTCCCTGCGAGCATCGCATGGACCTGGCCGCGGTGATGAATTTGGTGCTCCAACAGGTGGAGCAGCACGTTGCCACGGGTATCGGTTTGCACGTGATCCTTGCGCGGAATGCGGATCTCGTCGTCGAGTGCGCCGCTCGCGCACGCGATCAGGCGCTTGTCGACCTCGCGCTGGCGCTCGCGCAGCTCCGCGAACGTGCCGGTCTTGTCGAACGCGTCGGATTCGTCCCACGGCGGCGGGCGGCCCGACGCCTCGAGCGCATCGATGTAAAAGATGTCGACGAACAGGATGTGCGCCAGCGTCAGGTGCAACGACGGAAAGAAGCTCGTGCGCTGCGCGCGATATTCCGAGTCGTCGAGCTCGCCGACCGCGCGATGCAGTCTCAGATTCGCCCACGCGTTGTTGTGCGCCATGCGCACCATCACTTCATTTGCCGTCATGACACCTCCACGATCGTCAACGTGCGTTGCGCGCCGCCGGCCACCAGCTCGCAGTCGTCATCAGCGAGCTTACCGTGCAGCGCGCGTCCCATCGGCGAGGTCGGCGTCACTACCGTGACGTCGCCGCCGATCACGAGGCCGCCGCCATGCGCAGCGACGAAGACCGAGCGCTCGCGTTCGTCTTCTTCGATCACGACGAGCGCGCCGACGCCGACCTTGGCCAGCGCGTCGATCTTCATTGCACCGACCACCGCGACGGCGGTCTCGAGATCGGCGACGCGCTGCGCATGGCCGCGCGCGAGATACGACTGCTCGAGCCCGCGCGTATCTTTGTCGTTCTCGGCGCGCGCTTCGTCGGAGATCGCGCCCTCGGTCGCCGCCGTGTGCGCCGCGCGCGCGCTTGCGAGCTGGCTCTCGATCTGCGCGAGCAGGTCGCGCTTGAGCTCCGCTTTGTCGCGAGTGCCCGCCATCTGCGGGAGTATAGTGTCGACATGCGCAGCGCGCTCGCCCTCTGCCTCGCCGCGTGCGCCGGCTGCGGAGACAACGAGCCGGCGTGCGGGCACGTCCAGGCGCTCAACTGGAACCGCAACATCTGGGGCGGTCACATCGCCGTCGACGGCGAGCTCGTTCATTACACCGACTACGACAACGGCGTCGGCACGAAGCTGTTGTTCCGCCAACCGCGCGATGGCGGTCAGGCGCTGGTGATCGCGGCGCGCGACACGTTCAGCCGCATCGGCTTCGACATGGTCGCGAGCGCTGGGCTCGTGTACTGGAGCGCCGAGCTCGAACCGTTCGGCTACGTGTTGCTCGCGACACCGGTGACCGGCGCCGGGACCGTGACGGTGATGTCGATCTCCGAATGCACGGCGACGGGTGTCGCGATCGACGGCACCAACGCGTACGCATCGTCACTGCGCTGCAATAACGGTATCGACGATCTCCCCGCGCGCGTGGTCGCGGGCCCGCTCTCCGGTGGAGATCCCGTCGAGCTGTGGAGCTCGTCCGACGCCGACGTCGCCGATCTCGTCGCGTTCGACGGCGAGGTCGTGCTCGCGACGACCGGCGGTCTAATCCGCATCGGTGCGGCAGGCACCACGTTGCTCGACGGCCGGTCGAGCTTCCACGTCGAGCTCGCCGGCGACGAGATCGTGTACAGCACGGACGACGCGATCGTCGCGCTGCCGATCGCCGGCGGTGCAGGGCGCACGCTCTACGAGTTCCGCACACCGATCACGAACCCGCGAGCGTTTGCCATCGACGCGGGCGATCTCTACGTCTCCGACTCACCGGAGCTCGTGTTCGTTCCGCAGGGCGGCGAACTGTTCACGATCGTGCACGACATGGGCGCCGCGATCACCCACATCGTCGCGCGCGACGGCTTCGCATACTGGGCGACGCTTGCCGTGCCCGGTTCGCTCGGGCCGTTCGGCACGTTCTCCGGCGGCGTGCTGCGCGTGATGCGGCCCTGCTCGTAGGTTATTGCGCGTTTCGGCCGACGAGCTTCACGCGTCCTTCACGCGCGTTGCCGGGCATGTTCACGCGCGACGCTGCGAGGGTGCAGTTAACACCCGAAAGGAAGCGCCATGAAGACCGTCCTCACCGCTGCCGTGCTCACCATGACCCTTGCCACCCCCGTGTTCGCGCAGCCGGCCGAGCCGGCGCCGAATCCGGCCGACTGCTGCCCGCCGCTGGGGCAAGCGCCGGCGGCGCCGCAACTGCAGCCGCAGCCGGACCCGCAACAGGTCGCTGCGCTCACACCCGACACACAGCCTGCGCTGACCGGACCGTCGGCCGCGCCGATCGAGCCGATCGACGACGAGGGTTGGCGGCGCCCGGTCGGCCGGCGCTTCCTGCACGGATTCCGGATCGGCTGGACGTATCTGTTCAAGATGAACGACTCGATGTACAAGACGCGCACCGACGAGGCCGGGAACCCGGTCACGATCGGCGAGAAGTACGGCCTCAAGTCGCCGAACATGATGTTGCTCGGCTACGAGGGCTTCTATCGGATCATCGGGCACTCGTGGCTCAACGTGCTGCTCGTCGGCAACGTGTCGGTCGCGGGCCTCGAGCAGAGCAAGTTCATTCCCGCCGCGAGCGGTCTGATCGGTTTCGAGTTCGATCGCAGCTTCCAGGTCGGCGTCGGCGTCAACTTGAC
>DATDCH010000443.1:0-10101 GCA_036524455.1 Kofleriaceae bacterium
AACATGCCGATCGCGCGCCTGTTGTCGGAGAAGGAAGCCGATCGGCTCGCCGCGACGATCGGCGACAAAGCGACCCCGTCGAAGGATGTGCCGGGGCTACTCGGCGGCACCGACACGACGAACTTCTGCGTCGTCGATAGCAAGGGGATGGCGGTCGCCCTGACAACGACGCTCAACACCTCGTTCGGAAGCGGCGTGATGGTCAGCGGGATTCTGCTCAACAACGAGATGGATGACTTCGCGACCAAGCCCGGCCAGCCGAACGTGTTCGGGCTCGTCCAAGGCAAGGCGAATCAGATCGAGCCGGGCAAGCGCATGCTGTCGTCGATGTCACCGACGATCGTCGAGGACGAGAAAGGCGACGTGCTGATCGTCGTCGGCGCGCAGGGCGGCCCGCGCATCATCACGCAGGTCTGGCAGGCGATCTCGAACGTGATCGATTTCGGGATGGCACCCGATGCCGCGATCGGTGCGCAGCGGTTTCATCATCAGCATCTGCCCGATGACATCGCGTTCGAGGACGAAACGGTCACCCGCGAGGTCGACGAAGCGCTGCGCGCGCGGGGCCACACCACCGTGTGGGGCAAGCCGGAGCGCATCGGCGGCGCGACGAACATCATCGTGCGGACCAAGACCGGTTGGGCGGGCAGCTCCGATCCGCGCGGCGGCGGCTCCGCGATGGGCGACTAGCGCGATGGATCGCAACTGGACTCGCTTGCACAGCGCCGCCGGCGCTGGCGATCTCGACGCGGTCGACGCGCTGTTGCGCGGTCGAGCGAACGTACACGCACGAGCAGGCGTCGACGACCAGGCGGAACGCGCGCCGTTACACTGTGCCGTCGATCGGTGGCAGGGCCGCGCCGACGATGCGGCGCGCGCCGCCGTGGTGGAGCGCTTGCTCGCCGCCGGCGCCAACGTCGATGCCGTCGACGTGCGCGGCATGACGCCGTTGCACGTCGCCGCACAGGGCAGCTTGGTGCTGTGCTGCGCACGGCTGCTCGATGCCGGCGCTGGAATCGACGCCGCGGATCGCGACCCGGGCTGGACTGCGCTGCACATGACCGCGTCCGCGGCCGTTGCAGCACTGCTGCTCGATCGCGGCGCCGCGATCGATGCGCCGGCTCGCGCTGAGACACCGATGAGCCGCGGCGACCGGCGCTTCCGCATCCCTTTGGGCGCGACACCCGCCGACGTTGCAACGATCCTGGGCCGTGATGCGGTCCTCGCGTTGCTGCTCGACCGCGGCGCGACGCGCACGATCGGCAGCGCAGCTGAGGTGGAGATCGTTGCCGTCCCCACGCCCGAGCCCGATCCGTTCGCTCGTGATGCGCGCGGCCGGTCGGCGCTGCACCGGTCGAGCGACATCCAGCGCGTGAAGGCACTGCTCGCGGCGGGCGCTGCCGTCGACGAACCAGACCTCGACGGGATGACTCCGCTCGCCTGCCTCTTGTCCAATTCTGAAGCGCACTACCGGCTCGACGAAGTGGTCGCGTTGTTGCTCGACGCCGGTGCGAATCCCAATATCAACGTTCCGGATCGCATGCGCGGTAAGCCGCAGCCGGTAGCGCTCGCACTCGTCAGGGATTGGACGCAGCGGCGCGGCGAGAGGATCGGCGCCACGCTTGACTTGCTGCTCCGGCGCGGCGCTGATCCGAACGCGACCGACGGCAAGAACTGGACTGCGCTCCACGAGGCTGTTTTCCGTCGTCACACCCAGGCGATCGCGCTGCTCGTGCGCGCTGGGGCGCGCAGCGATCTCGCGAGCACCGGCCGGATGCATACGTTCAAGGCGGGCGTGACCGCTGCTGATGTCGCGAGCGCGCGAGGCGTGTCGCTCACCTAGTCGCGGAACGCCGCGTCGGCGAGGGCGAATGTCGTGTCAGCGGTTACATCGGTGGCGACGCCTTGTGGATCCGCGTCGCGCGGAGTTCGTTGGCCGCATGACCACGTTCTTCGGGCATGAGCGAAACCTGGTGATGTGAAGAAGAGTAGGAGCGCACCCCGTGGCATGCTGATGGGATGTCTGGCAAGGCAGACCCCAGCGGCTCGGTCGTGTACCCCAAGCTGCCCGTACCCTCGAACCGACCCAGTGAGCCAAAAGTGAGAGGCTTCAACGACGGTGGTTACAGCAAACCGAAGATCGCGGCGGCCGTCGGGCTCGTCGCATTGATCGGTGGGGCAGTGGGCTTCTTGCTCGCGCCCGACAAGGCCGATGAGGCCGCGGCCGCGAAGAAGGAAGCAGCCACGTCGGCGACTGCGGCCAAGGTCGAGAAGGACCGCGCCGACGGCATCGTCAAGCAGGTCGACGTCCTCAAGAAGGACAAGGACGCGCTCGAAAAGCAGCTCTCCGACATGACCGCGAAAGCGGGCGAGATGGAGAAGAAGGCGCTTGCCGCGAACGAGACCACACAGAAAAAGCTCAAGGCGGCGATCGACGACTCGACCGGTAGCGTGTCGACCGAGGGCGATGAGATTCGGCTCAAGCTCGTCGACAAGGTGCTGTTCGCCGTCGGCGACGATCAGCTCACCGAGAAGGGCAAGACGGTGCTCGCGAAAGTCGCCAAGGTGCTCAAGACGATTCCCGACAAGCAGATCTGGGTGCAAGGCCACACCGACGACTCGCCGATCGTCGCGCCACCGCCGCCGAAGAAGGATCCGAAGAAGAAGGGCAAGCAGCCCGAGGTCACCGGCCCGCGCTTCGCCACGAACTGGGAGCTGTCGGCGGCGCGCGCGCTCCAGGTCGTGCACTACTTGCAGGACACCGCGAAGATCGATCCGTCGAAGCTCGCCGCGCTCGCGTTCGGCGAGTACCGCCCAGTGTCGAAGGGTAACAAGGCGCTCAACCGCCGCATCGAGATCGTGCTTTACCCGCATCGCGCGGTGATCGAGCGCCAGAAGAAGTGATCGCTCCGCTCAGCGGGGGCGGTCGTAGAAACTCTGCCGCTCGACGAAGCTGACGAGGTCGCTGTCGGCGGCATGCTCGAGCGCGTCGAATGCGATCGCACCCTCGACGTGATCGCGCGCGAACACGAGCACCGGCATCGGCTCCTCTTTGCCCGACTGCAGCTCGCGTGCGACTTCAACGACGCCTTCGCTGGTCAGCTCGAGCAAGATCGCGCGCGGACGTAGTGCACGCGCGAGCCGGCTCAGCGGCGCGAGTGCGCGCGTCATCGACACGACGGTGTAGCCACGTTCGCTCAGCACGAGATCGAGCTGCTGCAGGCGCGCGCGATCGCGCTCGACAATCAGCACCACACCGCGATCGCTCGGCTCCGGCAACGGGTCGGTCGGAGGCGGCACGTATGGGCCGTGGGATAGCCGATCAGCATCGCGCGAGCGGTAGACGGCGAGCGCGACCTTGTTGAGCAGATCGTCGACGTCGAACGGTTTCTCGACAACTTCGCTCGCGCCGATCGAGGCCAGGTTGACCTCGAGGCCGTGCACCGCGGTCATGATCAGCACCGGCACTTGCTCGTACGCGGCGTCGTTGCGCAGCGCTTGCAGGAATTGCCGGCCGTTCATGCCCGGCATCATCAGATCGAGAAGGATCGCGTCGGGGCGTGCGGCGTGCACGCGGTCGAGCGCGTCTTCGCCGTCGACGGCCACGTCGACCACATAGCCCTCTTCGGTCAACACTTGGCCAAGCGTCTCGCGAACCATCGGTTCGTCGTCGACGACGAGAATACGCCCGCCTTTCGCTGCAGCTCCCGACATTCCCGCGGGGTGAAGCGTACCACCCGCATTGCCGTTTGGTACGATGGCTCCGATGTCGACGGCACCATCGGTGGCTCGTGCCTACGACGCGCTGAGACCGAAAATTCTCCAGCGCCTGCTCGAGATGCGCGCCACGCTCGATCCGTCGCTGGCTCGCACGGACGAAGTCCAGGCGCGCACCCAGATCGCGGCCGTGCTCGATCACCTCGGCAATTTCATTGCGACCGGTGACCTCGGCCTGCATCGGGCTTTCCTGCATACGTTTCTGGCGATGCGTGCCGCCGAAGCCCAAGGTCCGGCACAGGTTCTCGCGATGCTCGTCGCGATCGGCGATACCGCCGCGCAGGTGTCGCAGGAGGAGGCGTCGACCCCGGAAGGCTTCCAGCTGACGCTGCTGCTGACGCGGGTCACCGCCGCGACCGCACGTGCGGTCAACGATCTGATCGCTGAGGAGCTCGAGCGCCGGCTCGCGCAGTGGGCAGATCTGTCGACCAAACAGCGGGAGGCGTTGAAGCCGTCGTGAGCGCAGCGCTTGCGCCTCTCGGGTTGCGCGTCGCCGGCGACACTCACGTCGGCAAGGTCCGCACGACCAATGAAGACGCGATGATCTGCGACCCCGTGCGCGGACTCTACGTCGTGCTCGACGGCATGGGCGGCGCGAACGCGGGCGACATCGCATCACAGACCGCGCGCGACGCGATTCGCGACTTTGTCACCCAGCGCCGGCTCACGATGGAGCCGCGAGCGCTGCTCGAAACCGCGATCCAGTACGGCTGCGCTGCGGTGTTCGCTGCCTCGCAGCAAGAGCGCGAGCGGCACGGCATGGGCACGACCGTGGTCGCCTGCCTGGTGGTCGACCCCAGGCGGGTGGTGATCGCGCACGTCGGCGACAGCCGCGCCTATCTGCTCCGTCACGGCCGACTGCAAGCGCTCACCCGCGATCATACGATCGTCGAAGAGCTCGTCGATCGTGGCGTGCTCGCCGCCGAGGAAGCGGACCGTCACCCGTACAAGAACGTGCTGTCGCGCAACCTCGGTGCGAAGCCCGAGACGCGCGTTGACATCCTCGAGCTCGAGCTGCACCCGGGTGACCGCCTGCTGCTGTGCTCCGACGGTCTCTACGGCTACGCGTCGACCGAGGGCATGCAGTACCTGCTTGGCTCGGGCGATGCGCCCGACGTCGTCGCGCGCGATCTGATCGACCTCGCGCTGCGCGGCGGTGGTGGCGACAACATCTCGACGATCGTACTCGAGGCTCCGCAGCCCGCGCCGACGTCGACGCAGGTCGTGCGCACGGACGGTGCGACCGCGTGGTGGCAGATGCGCGCGCGCTTCCTGCAGGTCGCGAAGGAGCGCGGCATCACGCGAAATCCGATCTGTCGTGGCCTCCAGCCCGACGAGGCGCTCGACCTCGTCGCACTCTCGCTGTGCCAGGCGATCTTCCACGACCTCGAGAAGTCGACCGGCGTCAACGTGTGGACGTTCGCGCAGAACATCGCGGGCGGCTGGTTCGAGCGCGGTGGTGAATGGTCTGCGCTGCGCGATCTGATGGACATCCTCGCGATGAGCGCGCGCACCGTCGTCGACGAGGTCCGCGCGGCCGACGTCAAGCTCGGCTTCCTGCTCGATGTTGCGGTGTCGCGTGCACTCGTGGTCGCCGAGCTCGCGCTCGGTGGTCTGCTCGCCGAGCGGTTGCGCCAGGTCGACGTCGATCTGATCCAGATCCACAACGCGATCCAAGACACCTACGATCGTGAACCCGATCTCGCCGATAGCGACGTCCGGTTCGTCGAGCAAGCGACGATACCGTTCATGCACGCGGATCGCCCGATCACGCAACCGGGCATCAGCGCCGAGCTCGTCAGCGCGATCGAAAAGACACTTACGATCGCGCGTGCGCGCACCTCGCCCCGCGCCGAGCTGGTCAAGCAGGTCTTGACGGTGCTCGAATCGATCGCGACCGACGCCTCGGGTCATTTCGGCTCGGCGGTCATCGCCGCACGCGAGATCTACGGCGTGCGTACCGTCGACGACGCGGGCATCATGTCGATCTTCGACGCGCTCGACGCCGCGCGCATCATCACCGCATCATCGGTTCACCAGACGTCGATCCCCGATGCGCTGCGCGCGAAGGTGCTGCGCGCGATCTCGTCCGCGCACCAGCGCCTCGTTGGCGCGATGACCGGCCTCGTGCTCGAAGCGGTCGCCCCGTATTCCGAGAAGCTCAAGGACGCGCAGCAGACCACGTCCGAGCTGCGCGACCAGGTTGCGCATGCCGAGCGCCAGCGCGCCGAGCTCGAGCGCAAGTTCGCAAACACCATCGATCAATCTCTGCCGTGGGAAAAGCGCGGCGTGACGGAGTGGTGACATGAGCGATGTCGATCTCGTCGAAGCCGTAAGCGTTCTGCGCGATGAAGTCCTCGACACCGTCGAGCACGGCGATCGCGATCCGCCGGGTGCCGAGGTGTTCGACGCGCTGATCCGCGCGCTCACGATCGGCGGCGAGTCGGTGCCGGGCCTCGACCTCACACTGCACGACTCGGTGACGCGCCGGCTCGCGTGGGGCGACTCCGAGGAGGTCGTGCTCGCCGACGCAGAGGTCGTGTTCGATCGCCTGATGGTCGCCGTCGAGCGCGCGTTCTACGACCCGGCCGATCGCATGGTCGTGATCGAGGCGGCCACCCAGGTCGCGGTCACCGTCGCGCGCGTCGTATCGCTTGCCGCGGTTGGTCGTGCATCGCGCGATCGCGCGGCTCGCCTGCGCGAAGAGATGGCTCAGCGCCAGCTGCGCGAGGTGCTCGAGAAGCAACGCGCGACGATCGGGAAGCTCGAAGAAGAGACGACGAGTCGCTGAGCCTACGCCGGTGGCGTGATGTTCGCGGTGACGGCATCGAGCAGCGCCTCGAGCCCCGAGTCGCGATCGACGTAGCGATGCACGAGGTCGCCAGCGTTGCGCCCGGCGCCGCGCACGATGCGGCGCGCGGCCGGCTGCGCCTTGCGCACGTCATCCATGATCGGCTCGACGCGCGGATCGGCAGCATCGAGCTCGGCGATCACGGCATCGAGCTTGATGTGCTCGAGCGCTTCGTGCACCGCGTAGTCATCGGACGCGAACAGCACGTCCCAGCCGCTCGACACGTAGAGCGCCATCGCGCCGCGCTGGCGGTGATCGTCGCCGACGACAAGCACGCGCATGCGGCGACCTGGCTTCTCGAACGTGCCGGATTGGCGTGCCGCACTGGCGACGAGCGCGTGCCATTCCGGCGGCGGCTCGATGAGCAGGACGCCGAGGGCGGGTGCGGCACCTGCGACTTCGCGCACGACATCGCCGATGACCTCCATGGCGGTGCCGGAACGCGGATCGGTGAGGGCGAGCGAAACGCGCGTGCCGACCGGGATCCACTCCGAGACTTCGGATGTATCGAGGCAAATTCCGACCTCGGAGACGTCGCGCGTGTGACAAACCGCCATCTTGCCGCCGAGCAGTGGGCAAACCGTGACGTTCAACGCGATACGATAACGAGGCGCACGGCGCGACACCGCGGCCATTGTAACAGGCCCCACTCGCGACGTGCGAATCGCGGCATGATAGGGGTGGCCAGGCCCCGTCGCATTGACCCCGTGCCTGTTCGCAAGGGAAGGTCCCTCCATGAGAGTTGCTCTGGCGATTGCCGCGATGGTCGCGGTTCCGATCACCGCAGCGGCGCAGCAGCCGCCGGCACCCGTACCGGCCCCCACGTCTGCGCCTGCGCCTGCACCTGCGCCCGCGCCTGAACCCGCGGGCGAGCCGCAACCCGAAGCGCCGCAGCCGAACGTCGATCCTGCGTATGGCGAACGGCCGAGCCAGGACGTGCGCGACTTCCCGGCGCCCAGAGGCAAGGACGTCATTATCGTGTCGTATCCCGAGCGCAGCAAGAAGAACGTCTACGTGCTCGGCGGCCTGGCGGTCGGCGGCGTACTCGCGGGCGCGCTCGGCCTCTACTTCCACCTCGATTCACGATCTGCGATCGACGAGGTCGGCGCGAACAAGTTCACCGGCGAGACGTGGTCGCCCGCGCATCAAGACACCTACGACCGGGCACGGAGCTCGTCGATCGCGGCAGGCGTCTTGTACGGCCTCGGCGGCGGGCTCTTGCTCGCCAGCGCGATCGCGTACATCGCGACCGAGCCGAAGCCGGAGACCATGGTCATCCATCCGCACGCGAGCCCCAAGCCGACCGCACTCGTGGCGCCGACGGCCGGTGGTGCCGTCGTCGGCGGGATGTGGAGGTTCTGATGCGCGCGATCCTGATCTGCCTGCCGCTCGCCGCGTGTACGCCCGAGATCGCGTCGGGCTCGTACTTGTGCGGGCCTGATGCTTCGTGTCCCGACGGCCAGGCCTGCAACGGCACCAAGGACGACAACGCGGGCCTGGAAGCCGAGACGTGCGTGCTCGAGTCACTCGCGCGGCCGTTCGCGTGCTCGCCGCAGCTCAATGCCGAACCCGACAACACGATGGACGAGGCGCACGTGATTCCGACGCTGGCGTGCGTGTCGGCGCCGTTCACGATCGAGCGCGGCTGCATGGAGGCACAGGACAGCGCCGACTGGCTGACGTTCGTCGTGCCATCGGCGTGCGCGTCGGTCGGCGTCAACGCGCGGCTCACGTTTCCGTATGCGTTCGAAGAGCTCGCGCTCGAGCTGTGGGACGTCGACGCGAACATGATGGTCGCCGACGCCGCCGAGTGCGTGCAGGGCGCCGAGAGCGGCGCGATCCGGCGCTGCCTCGACTTGCAACTCGTTCCCGGCAAGACCTACGCCGTACGGGTGTCGCCGACCGGCGAAGGCGATTGCGACGGCGACTGCGCCTACAATCGTTACTCGCTCAGCGTACAACTCGGCCCGCCGGGTTAACGTGGAGGCGTGGCCGACCTTCGGTGGAGCTGGCTAGCCACGCCGTACGTCTTCTGCACGGCGATGATTGCCGCCGTTGCAGTAGCCGCAGCATTGATTCGCGGCGATCGCGTGCTTCGGCTCGGCGTGATCGCGGCCGCCACCTCGGCGATTCCGTGGGCGATGTGTCAGGGGCTCGCCGCATGCACCGATGATCCCGAGGTCGCAACGCAACTGCTCCGGCTCGGGCAGGGCCCGGTCGCCGCCGTCGGGCCGATGCTGATGCTCGTGCTGCTCGGCGTGAGCGGGCAGCTCGAGCGCTATCGCTGGATCGCGCGCGTCGCCGCGTTGATCGGCACGTTCTTCTTCGTGACGTGCTGGGCGACGACGTGGGTCGTGCCGGGCGTGCAGAAGATTCCGTCGGGCATGTTCTACCTGACGCCCGGTCCGCTAACCGGTTTGCACGTGTCGCAGCTCGTGTTGTGGCTGCTCGTCGGGCTCGTGATCGCTCGGCGTGCGAGCCCGCGCGGCGAACGCCGGCGCACGATGAGGATCCTGCTCGGTGTGCTCGTCGTCGCCGCGATCGGATCGATCGACACGCTGCTGCTGTATCGCGTGTGGGGCGTGTATCCGATCGCATGGGTATCCGCGTCGATCGCCGCGGGTGTCGCGCTCTACCTCGTGCTGCGCACCGATCTGTTGCGCCCGCAGGGTTTCGATCGCGGCGTCGCGATGGAGCTCGGCTTGTTCATGCTGTCGGGCGCGTTCGTCGCCGGGCTCACGCTCCTGCTCGGCACTGCGAGTCCATTGCCGCTCGTCACGCTCGGGGCGATCGCGTGGGCATTGATGACCGGGTTCGCGTGGGCGAGCGCACGTGGCAAGCCGGCGCGGGTCAAAGGCGAGCGCGAGCTCGAGCGGTTCGTCGCGCGCGTACCGACGTTCGAGGACGAGAAGAAGCTCACCGAGAAGCTGACCTCGTTATGGAAGACCGCACTCGGCGCCGAGCTGCGCACGCTATGGTGGCGCGACGGCAACGAGCTGACCACGCACGACGGTACGCGCTGGCGCGTCCATCCCGACGTGATCGCGTGGCTCGTGCAGAACGCTGAGCCACTCGCCGTCACCGACCTCGCGACGATGCGGCTCGGACCGGTGCGCGCGAAGGTCGAAGCCCTGGCGAGTGCTCACAACGCAGACCTGATCGTGCCGCTGTGCGATCGCGACGAGCTGGTCGGCCTCGTCGAGGCAAGCTTCGAGGCAGCGCTGCGCGAATCGGAGCGCGGGCTCGTCGCGGACTCGGCACGTGCTGCTGCTCGGGCGCTCACATTCGTCGGGCTTGCCCGCGCAGCGGGACGCGAACGCGATACGGCGCGCCAGGTCGAAGTCGCCGACGCGTTACGCTTGCAAGCATCGGCGAGCCGCGAGGCCGAGCTCGGGCGGTGGGCCGTCGCCGCCGAGTACCGGACCGCACCACGCACCACCGGCGCCGGATGGTCGGCGCTCGAGCTGCCCGAT
>DATDCH010000444.1:0-10877 GCA_036524455.1 Kofleriaceae bacterium
GCGGCAACATCGCGAGCGCGGCGCGCATGCTCGGCATCAACCGCTCCACGCTCTATTACCGCCTGCGCAAGCACGGCCTCGAACACCTGCTGCCGACGAAGGTCGCGGTCGGTGGTGACGAGAGCGGCGGCGGCGGCGAACCACCTCCGGCGACGTAGCGTGACGCTGCCGCGGTGCCTGGGCGCGCAGCGGCGCCGCCTCGCGGGATGTGTCGTGCGCGTGCGCGTGCTCGGTCTCGCATGCACGGTGGTCCTCGGTCTCGCCGCGTGCAGCTCGCGCTCGGAGCCGTACAAGGACAGGCTGGTCCCAAAGCTCCCGCCGCCGGCCGAGCGGTATGCGACGGCGACGCGTCCACCCGCGACCCCGGGCGAGCGCCAGCTGGCGATGCGTGGCGTCGGGTTCGATCCGGCGCTCGACTGCGTGGCAGCTCTGTTGCCGCAGGTGTCGAGCGGCGAATTCGACGCCGCGCAGTATCGCCACGCGCTGCCGCTGCGCTGTGGCTCGCCGCTCTATCCGGTGCGTGCGCAGGTCGTCGCGGACGATGCGGCGCTGGTCGAGGCCGTCGCGGCGTTCGAGCGCGACGTGCCGAGCGCTGCCCCGCTCGTGCTCGGCACGATCAACTGGAACCCCAGAGTGGTGGTCGTGTTTGCGCGCCGGCTCGTCGAGCTCGATACGGTGTCGCGCGCCGGCGCGCCACGTATCACCGGGCGCCTACTCGGCAAGGCCACGAAGGGCAAGGCGCTGATCTCCACGGAACGAGGGCTGGTCGTGAAACCGTTCGACATCGTCGACGGTCGCTTCACCATCAAGACCGAGGCACCGCGCGATGCCACCATCGAGCTCGTGTACGTCGCCGGTCAGGTCAGCGAGCCATTCGCCCGCATCGAGCTTGGCTCCGGCAGCCCGCTATTCGGTCGCGACGGCAGATTGATGACGCGCATCGGTCAAGCGCGACGAACGATCGGCGCAGCGGAGCTGCAATCTCGCGATCGCGTCGGCACGTGCGACTCGATCCCCGCGCAGATCGACGGCGTCGATGTCACTGACCGCGCGCGCTGCTTCGACGTACCGTTGCTCGACCTCGACGAGGTCGCCGACGAAGTCATGTACCGGCCGATGCTGCAAGACGTGCTGCTCACGCCGGAGGCATCGCTGATCGAGATCGGTGCGAGTCACGAAGGCACGCCGGCGATCAAGGTGCGCGTGCTGATGCGTTTCGAGACGCTGGCGCCCGAGGCTGCGCGCGCGCGCGTGCTCGACAAGCTGCACCAGCGCTGGCCGCAGCTCGCCGAGCGCAAAGCCGAGGGGCTCGCGGCGGTTCTCGACACGTGGTCTCGCGATCCGGACGTGTTCGGCTCGTCGGCGAAATACAAACCGGCGCTCGATCGGGTCGCCGGCAAGTGGACAAAGACGACGACCTACTACGACGCACTCACCACCGCCCGTGACCTCGATGCAGCGCTCGCGCTCGTGCAACCGGAGGACACACCGACGGCGGTCGACGTGGCGGTCGCGCAAGTGCGCGGCAAGGACGGCGCGATGCTGCACGCGATCGCGGTCGTGCTCGAGCTGCCCTGATCGCGGCTTACTGCGCGCACGTCGTCGGCTGCGTGTCGACGATCAGCTCGTCGAGCCACGCGTCGGTCGCCGGCACGGCCATCGTCGTGATCCAGTCGACCCCGACGTAAATGTGATCGGCAGCGGGCTGCGGAGAGCCGCCCGGCGTCATCAGCGCGACGTCGGTCGCCTCGACGCCATCGACGAACACGCGCGTGGCGCCTTCCACGTTGCTCGGGACCTGGAGCTGCAGGCACGTCCAGCGATCGACCGGAACCATCACCGTGCTCGACACTCGCGACTGTAAAAACGCGTAGTCGTTGGTACGCGCGAAGCCGTCGCGGGTGCCCATCGACACGCCGGTCGTCATGTTGTTCACGACGTTCAGCACCTGATTGAAGATGGGGATCGGATACGGCGACGCGAAGTACGCCCACGCGCGCAGATACACGGTGCCGGTGATCGCGCCGGCCAGCCCTTCGGTCGTGCGCAGCACCGCACTCGGGTCTCCCGCCGGAGCCGGGTTCGTATGAAAGTGGGCCGACGAGCTGCCGCGATACGCGCGCGTCGTGTCGAGCGCGGCGGTTCCTCCGGTACCGGTCACGGCCCAGCGTGCGTCGAACATGAGCCCCTCGAAGCCGTCGCAGATCACCACGTTGGTCGCGCCACACTTCGATGCTTCGACGGTCGGCGTGTCCTCGGTGCCGGGGCCATCGCCGTTTGCGTCATTGCTCGGCGTGACGTCGAACCCGATGCGCCCGCAACCGGCGAGCACGCACAGCCAAACCTGTCGGCTCGTCGCGCCCACGCAGCATCGATAGTACCATCGCGGCGTGCGGCTGCTCTTTATCGTCGACTCGCTCGACAAGCTCGGGCTCGCGGGCGACACGTCCTACGCGCTGATGCTCGAAGCCGCGACGCGCGGCTGGGAAGTCTGGACGTGTCAGCTCGAGCACCTAGGGCTCGAACACGACGACGCGATCGTCGAGGCGGTGCCGACCGCGGTCGTCGATGCCGAGACACCCGCCGGCGCGTTCAAGGTCGAAGCGCGGCAGCACCGCCGCCTCGCCGACTTCGACGTCGTGCTGATGCGCAAGGATCCGCCGGTCGACGTCCGCTACCTCCACGCGACGTGGATCCTCGAGCACGCGCGCGGCAAGACGTTGCTCGTCAACGATCCGCGCGGCCTGCGCGAGCTCAACGAGCACCTCGCGGTGCTGCGCTTCCCGCACCTGACCCCGCCGACGATCGTCACCCGATCGATCGATCGACTGCGCGAATTCCAGCGCGAGCAAGGCGGTACGATCGTCGTCAAACCGATCGACGGCTACGGCGGCCTCGGCATCTTCGTCGTGCGCGACGGCGACATGAACGCGAGCTCGATCCTCGAATCGTCGATGGCGATCGATCAGCCAGGTGCGCGATGGACGATCGCGCAGAAATTCCTCCCCGAAGCCGCCGCCGGTGACAAGCGCATCATCCTCGCCGATGGTGAGCCGGTCGGTGCCGTGCTGCGCGTCCCCGCCGCCGCCGAATCGCGCGGCAACCTCCACGTCGGTGGCCGCCCGGTCAAGACCACGATCGATGCGCGCGACCGCGAGATCATCGATACGATCGCGCCGACGCTGCGCGAGCACGGCCAGATCCTCGTCGGGCTCGACGTGATCGGCGGCATGCTCACCGAGATCAACATCACGTCGCCGACCGGCGTGCGCCACGCATCACGCCTCGACAACACGAACGTCGCCGCGCCGATCCTCGATTGCTTCGAGCGGATGGCGCGCGCGATTCGCAAGTAGCGGCGGGGCGCGTCCGCGAACCGTCGGACGATGTCCGCGGGACGGAAGCTCCGGACACGTGCGCTCGCGATCTTCGCGCGTTGCGCGGGCACGCAAAGTGCTCTCGCTCCCGGCGCAACGGAGGTAGCTTATGTCCGAGCCAGATATGGAAGCGCCTGTCACACGTCGCGAGATGCACAACGCCTTCGAGCAATGGGGCAATCGGCTCGTCGACATGATGAACACCCTGGCAGCGCGAATGAACGCCATGGAAGCGCGTGTCGCGGCGGAATTCGTGGCGATGGGGGATCGTCTCGTGGCGATGGGAGATCGTCTCGTGGCGATGGAGGCGAGGCTGACCGATGAGCTCCGTCGCGGCACGAAAGCCAGCGAAGAAGGGCTCACGACGCGGCTCCGCGTGATCGACGACAAGTACAAGGATCTGCCAGCGCGCATGGATCGCGTCGAAGCGAAGCTACTTGCTGCACCCAAGCGCAAACGTCGCTAGGGCTCGACCGCGCAAACGATCGTAGTGCCGGTGTCGACGCATGCATCGGCGCGCCCGTCGCCGTCGAGATCGCCGAGCCACAGAGCGGATGCGACCGATTGATTCGGCAGGATCGCGAGCGTCGTCGTGTGCGGACCGAACGCGCGACCTTGGCTGCGCGCGCATACGACGCGATCTTCGCGCGTCGAGCACAGGTCCGCCCGCCCGTCGCCGTCGATGTCGGCGAGCTGCACGGTGACATGCGTGGCCGGCGCGACGTCGATCATGCCGCCGTGCGCGTAGCCCCATGGCGCGCCGTCGGTGGTGAGCGCGTGCTGCGCTTCGACCGCACATGCCGGGCCGAGCTCGGTCGCGCTGCACCAGTCGGCTTGCCGATCGCCGTCGAGATCGGCGGGCCACACGATCGAGGTCGGCGGCGGCCACGCCGAGCGCACGATCGGCTGCAGCGTGAGACCGTGCGGCGCGCATACGACACCGGTGAGATCGACGCCGCAGATATCGGCAGAGCCATCGGCGTTCATGTCGATCGCGGTGAGCGATGCGGACGTCACAGCGCGTGCGACCTCGTCGTTGAATGACGGACTCCAGCGCGCGGCGGCGAAGCTCGCGGCGGCGGTCGCGCACAGGATGCCCTGGCTGTCGCGGCCACAGGCGTCGGTGCGCTGGTCGCCGTCGACGTCGCCGAGTGTGAGGCTTTTCGGATCGATCGCGAGAGGTGCGGCGAGCGAGTCGATACGCGTCGCGGGCTCGAAGCCACCGGCGCCGTTGCCGGGCGCGCACACGAGGCCGTTCTCGATCGTGCAGAGGTCGGCGCGCCGATCACCGGTGAGATCGCCGAGGCGGACTTCGCGGCCGGTGGTCGCAAACGCGAGATCCGCGCGCGGGGTCGTGACCGTGCGCGGCACGATGTCCCAGGTCGGTGCGCGATCGCGGCCGCACAGCTGCATGCGTGCGGTGGAGCCGATTGGCGTCAGGCACCACAGGTGCGCGTAAGCCAGGTTCGCTTCCGGCGCCGGCGGGATGCCCGCCCAGATGTGGCCTTCGTCGTCGATGAACACGCGGCGCTCGACGCCGCCGAGGCACGTTGTCATCGCGAGCTCGCCCGTCGGTTGGATCGCGAGGCAGCGGCCGTCGTCGGCGCGGAGCTCGCCCGCCGAGTCGAGGTGCCAGCTCGGCGCGATCGCGCAGTCGACGAGTGCGAGCTCGGCGTTCAGGCAACGCGTGGTGGCGGCGCGTAGGCGGCCGTCGGCGGCGCGGCGGATGCCGACCGCGTAGCGGCGGCGCAGCCAATCGACGTGTTGCTGATCGACCGCGGTGCAGGCGTCGCCGCAGGTGCCGCAGCTCGTCGTGCACGCTTCGTAGCGAGCGAGCATCGTGAACGCGGCGTCGTAGATCGGCGCGAGCTGGTTTGGCGGCTCGGCCGCGGTCGAGTCGCCGCGATAGGCGATCACGTCGGCGTGGTTGTTCGCGCGTGCGATCGCGAGCAGCGTGAGCGCGCCGACGAGCATGTGATCGGAGTGGTCGTCGCCGTGTGTCGACGCGACCTCGAGCGTGCGCACGATGTCGGGCTGCGTCTCGCGAACGATCTGCGTGATGGTTTCGATCAGCTCGTCGCGGCTGTACGTCGTCGTGCGCTCGGCGATCGTGGTGACTCGTGCGACCGAGCCTTCCCACATTCGCAACAGGCTGTCGTCATGATCGCCGGCAGCGCCGCCGTACGGGTATGCGAGGAACACCAGCGAGACCGGCTGGGTCATGAGCCGGCAGTGCTGCGTGGTGTGACCCGCGATGTCGAGCCAGCCACATCGCCAGTCCATCGCGCCGGCCGCGTTCCCGTAAGCGGAGCGCAGTCCCGAATAGCTCGCAGCGGGATCGTTGCTGTCGCCGGCGGCGACATAGACCACGGTGACGCCGCTGCCGCGCCGCACGACCTCGAGCACGTCGGGCTGCATGAACAACAGCTCGTCGCCGGGATGCGCGACGAGCGTCAGGTCCGTGCCGGCGGCGAGCGCAAGACCATCGGGGAGCAAGTTGTCGCCGCACGCGCATAGCGCGATCAGCGCCAGGGCTCGCAGGCCGGGGCATCCGGCGCGGATCGTTCGGTCTCGCTCCGCACTCGCGGTCGACGGCCGGCCTTGCGACGGCATCTCGCGCATTGTGCAGCATTTCGGCGCGTGGTACGCGGGGGCGTGGACCGCCTGGTTCGGCTAGCGCGTTGGTTCGGTGCGAACCCCTCGGCGCAGCTCGTGCTCGGCGGGTTCGTGATGATGCTCGTGTTTGCGGGCGCACCGATCGGCACGGTCGGCCGGCTGATCATCTACGGCGCACTCGGTTACGCGGTCGCGCGGTCGTGGCCGAGCTTGCCCGCCGCGGTGCGCACGCCCACGCCGCGGGTCGCCACTGCGATCGCGATCGGCGTGGTCACGCTCGTCGGGCTCACCGTGTTCTGGCCGGTGATGGCGCAGACACCGTCGCCCGAGTGGCAGACCGGCGACTGGGGACCGCAGCACGCCGTGCTCGCGCGGATCATGCCGCACCTACCGGGACTCGACGTGCCGGTGTGGAACCACGCCGTGTCGACCGGCGATGCGCCGCTCGAGCTCTACCCCGCGTTCACGTACGTCGTGACCGGTCACCTCGCGCTGCTGTTCGGTCTCGAGAACGATCTGCCGCACGCGTTCATGATCGTCGCGACGCTCACGCACCTCGGCATCGTGATCGCCACGACGCTGCTCGTGATGCGCGTCGCGTCGAAGCCGATCGCGGTGTTCATCGGCATCTATTACCTCGTCGATAGCGGCGCGATCTCACACGGCGGCACGGTAGGGCTGTTTCACTGGGCGCTGCTGCACAGCGCGTTCGCGCACCTGTTCTCCATGGTCGCTGCGCTCGGCATCGTCGCTGCGTTGTATCGGCCACGCATCGGGATCTCGATCACGATCTGGCTCGGCATCGCGATCAGCACCGCCGCGCATCCCGCCGCGTTGATCACGGCGGTCACGTTCATGATCGCGCTCGCGGTCGTCGCGCTGCTTGCCGCCGACGTGCTGCCGCGCCGCGCGTTCGCCGCGATCGGTCACGTGCTGATCGGGCTCGCACTCGGTGCCACCGTATGGCTACCCGCGTCTGAGCGGTTGCTCGAGTACGGCCAGCACTTCCCGAACGAGCTCTACACGCCCGACAAGCTGCTCCAGCTGATGGGCCAGTTCGCGATGCCGATCACGAGCTACTCGTTCATCGTCTACAGCGGCTATCTCGGCACGCTGTTCGGCATGTGGACGCGGCGCGCCGACGTCATCTTCATCGCGATCGTCGTGTTCGTGATGCTGCTTGGATTGTGCGACGGTCCGTACCTCGCACTCGGGCTCGCGCCCGGCAAGACGGTCGCGCGTCTCGGCGCGATTCGCATGATGCTACTCGTGCGGCCGTTCATCTTCGCCGCCGCGGCGTTCACGATCTATACGCTGATGCGACGCGCGCGCGAGTCGTGGATCGGCGCCGGCGTGCGCCATCGCGCGATCGCCGCCGTGCTGCTCGGCATCATGGTCGGCTCGCTGTTCCGCGTGCTCCCCGAGTACTGGACCGCCGAATCGGATCGCGCGCTCGCCGAAGCGAACCAGTTCGCGCCCGACCTCAACGGTCAGAACCAGCTCGAGCAATGGGCCGTGCACGAGGCCGCGCAGATCACGCCCGACCGGTGGGCGCGCGCGATGTTCGAGGTCACGACGCACGAGCACATGCACCTCACCGCGAAGACCGGCCTGCCGTCGTTTCACCTGACGCCGATCCCCGATCTGCTGCTCCGCGAACGCATCGAGGATCACTCGCCGGCGAGCCTCGCGCGCTTCAACGTGCGGTGGACCGTCGGAGTCGGCGCGTCGCCGCAGCTCGGCGATCCGACCACGGAGCGCGTATTCGGCATCTATCACGTGCGCGAGATCAAAGACTGGGACGGCAAGTTCGCGCGCATCGAGCGCGGCACCGGCAGCGTTCGCGTCACGCGGCTCGACGACGAAGCAGTCGAGATCGAGGTCGTCTCGCAAGCGCCCGTGCTCGTCGCGCTCGGCATGGGCTACTACCCGCGCTGGCGCGCGACGCACGCGAGCGGCGCGAACCAACCCGTCTACGCGCTGCCGACGATCGAAGGTGGCAAGCTGCACGTCGTCTCCGCGTGGGTCGCGCCGGGCAAGACCGTGTTCACGTGCGATGCGCCGCTGCCGTCCGACGGACGCGGCCGCTGGCTGTCGTTTGCCGCCGCGTTGCTCGCGATCGCTGCGATCATCGTGTGGCGCCGGCCGCGCTGGCGGATTCGCACGCTGCGCCGCATGCTGTGGCTGCGCAACAAGGTGCGCGCGAACCTGCGGCGTGGCATCGAGCTCGCCGTACCCGCGGTCGTGATCGTGCTCGTCGTCGCCGGCGCGATCGCGCGCGGCCAGTCGGCGACCGCGCTGCTCGTCGGCTCGTCGGGCATCCGACCGATCGCACATGTCGAAGCCCGATTCGTCGACGGAGAATGGGAGACGTGCGGGTTCTCGCCGGCGACTGGCTCGTATCGCTGCGCCGACCTCGTCAACGTCTCCGACGCGACGTTCAATCTGATGAACGATGCACCGCCGAGCTGGGCGTTCATCACGCCGTCGATCGCCGCATACGCCGAAACCAGCTCGATCGAGATTCGCATCACCCGCACGCTCCGGCTCGGCGGGCGCTACTGGCTCGGCGCGAGCGCCGGCAACGTCAAGCTGCTGATGGACGGCTCGTTCAGCCACGAGTTCGGCCTCAAGAGCACGATGGAGGTCCCGCGCGGCGAGCACACGATCGAGCTCACCGCGCGCGTACCCGACGAAGGCACGCTGCACATGATCTTCGTCGCCGAGCGCACGCTCGTGCCGGCGCGCGACTTCCTCGCCCAACCGCCGATGCAGCCACCGGCGAGCGTCAGCGCGCTCGTGAAGTGAGCTGGATGACGCCGCCGATCGCGCCGTTGATCAAGTGCGCGATCCACAACCCGAGCGACGCAGCGAGTGCATCCGCTTGTGCCATCTGAAACAAGCTCGCGCCGAGCGTGACGTACACCGCTTCGCGCGCACCCGCACCACCGACGGTGATCGGCAGAAACGTCGTCGCGGCGGCGAGCGGCACGATCAGCAGCGACGCACCGAGATCGACGCGCGGCTCGATCGCGTGGAGCAGCACGTAGCCGGCGAGCGCGATACACACCTGCGTCATCACCGACAGCAGCGCGGCGCTCACGAACCCGCCGACCGACGACAGCGCCGGCACGCGCTCGGCGATCGTGCGCAACTTGCCGGGCAGAAACCGCCCGAGCCGCCGCGCGGACGGCAGCGCGAGCACGAGCGCGAACGAGCCTGCAATCCCAAGCGTGCTCCACAGCCATAGCGATCCGGTATCGAGCGAGTCACCGGCGGTGACGAGGCCAATCGCGAGCAGCAAGAACACGCCAAACAAGCCGAGCGCACGCTCGACGAGCACGACCGCGAGCCCCGCCGTCGCGCCGCGCTCGCCGAACACGTCGCGGGTGACGACGCCGCGCACGACATCGCCCGCGACCGCGCCGGGCAGGTAGTTGTTGTAGAAGAACGAGATGAAGTAGAGCTGCGTCGCGCGCCACAAGTCGGGCCGCGTCAGGGCACCGTACGCGGTAAGCAGCGCACGCCAGCGCATCGCGCCGATCACGACGTTGATCCCGACGAGCCCGATCGCGGTGAGCCATGCTCCAACCGAGATCTTGCCGAACGCGAGCTTCACATCGTCGACCTTGATCAACGTCGCCACATACGCGATGCCGACGGCCGTACCGAGCCAGCGCACCAGCCAGCCGTAGCGTTGCCAGGCGGTGCGCTCGGCTGCCATCACATCTTGTGTGCGACCGCGAGCACGACGAAGCAATGCTCCGGCTTGCACGCGAGCGCCCAGTACTGGCCCGTCGCCCACGGCTGGTACGTGAACGCCTTCTTGTCGGTACTGACGCCCATCTTCTTCGGTGCCTCGCCGACGAGGGTCAGGTAGATGTCGAACGGCTCGCGCTTGAGCTCGTCCGACAGCACGATCTCGCGCTCCTTACTGCGACCCTTGCGACGCAGCCGGGCCGCATAGCCCTCGAGCTTTTCGTTCTGCCACCGCGCGACAAAGATCGTCGGTGCGGGCATCGGCGGATGCGTGCCCAAGAACGTGGCGCGCAGATCGATCTCGCGTAGTTGCGCCTTGCTGATGAGCTCGATCTCGACGATCGCGTCGAGGAATGCGTGATGGAGCGCGCCGATGTCCTTGCCGACATACGGCTTGAGATCGAGCTGATCGATCTCGTCGATGCACAACGGCTTGTCGAACTCGTAGTGCATCGTCAGCTTGACGTCGGTGACGCCGAGCGTCTTCCATTGATCGGCGCCACGGAACAGCACGCGATGCTGGCCGAAGTATTTCGCGACCATCTCCTGCTTCTTCTGGTCGCGCAGGTCGTCGCCGAGGAACCACCACGACTCCGGGATTTGCTCCCACGCCGTCGACGTGTAGTTGCCGCCGAGCGGAGCCTTGGCGAGCTCCGCGAGCCGCTGATCGGAGTCGCGCTTGAGCCGCGTGAACATCGGGACCGTGCGCAGCGCGGCGAAGATGCTCACCACGATCGCAAACCCGACGAACGGCGCGTACGCGCGCGGGCTGTGCAGGAACGCGCGCACGACGCCGAGCACGCCAGCCAGCACCACGAACATCGAGTGGATGTAGAACCGCGGTCCGAGCTTTGGCGATGCGAACACCGTGATCGTGATCAGCGACGCCGCACCCAGTGCGAGCAGCACGATGCCGATCGCCCGGCGCTGCTGAACCCGAGCCTCGGTCACCTGTGCGTCGCTGCGCTGCTCGCTGATGAAGCTGACCGCGATGATGATGACGGCGAGGATCAACAGCGGCGCCGCCCCGGCGAGCATCTCGATGAAGATGTCGAGGTTGCCGCGAATCCCGCGCACCAAGATCTGCTGGACGGGTGTATAGCGTTCGGCCAGCCCCTCGTAGCG
>DATDCH010000445.1:0-6704 GCA_036524455.1 Kofleriaceae bacterium
GGTGATGCCGAGCTCGTCAAGCTTCTGCTGGTACGCGCGCACTCGAGACATCAGCGCCACGACGCGCTGATCGGCGGCGACCGCGCCGTAGTACGCATTGAACCGGCGCGACAGCTCGACGCGGTCCTCGATCGAAATCTCCTGCGGCTGATACAACCGGCGCACGACATCGAGCGCGCGCACCGTGTCCCAATCGGGAGCGTTGATTGTGAGCCGGCGCAGCGCTTCTTCGAGCTCGACGGTGAGCAGCTTCACCTGATCGGGCGTATTCGGGCGCGCCTTTGCGACGTCGAGCGGCGGACCGAATTGCACGAGCACGCGGCTGCGAAACCGTTTCGGGTGAATGAACGTGAGCCCGCACGGCACGATCTGGATCGGCTGCGACGTGCGCTGCGCAGCGCCTAGCGCGAGCCGTGCAGCGCCGGTCTTGAGGCGCGCGAGCTGCGACTCGTCGTGCGAGAGCCCCTCGGGGAAGATGCCGATCGCGCCGCCGTCGCCGAGCACGGCGAACATCGCGTCGAACGCCGCATCATTATCGACGGGCGCGGCGCCGGGCTCCTTGGGTTGCGGGTCGCGTGGTTTGCCGTCGACGTCGTCGCGGCGTTTGATCGGCACGGCGCCAAGCCCGCGCAGCAGTGCGCGCATCAGCCGGCCCTTGAACAGCGTGTCCTTCGCGGCGAAGTGCACTTTGCGTCCGCAGTTCGTGATGATCAGAACTGGGTCGATCAGCGAGTTCGGATGATTGCCGGCGAACAGCACCGGCCCGGTGCGCGGCACGTGCTCGAGCCCGACCACCTCGATCTGGCGGAAGAACACGCGTGTGACGACGCGCAGGAACCAGGCAAGGATGCGGTACGCCACGGAGGCATCGTATCATCGAGATCGTGCGGCTCTGCGCGTGGCGATGGTTGCTCTTGGCATTGCCTGCGTGCGGGCGCTGCGAGTTCGATGCAGAACCGATCGACGCGATGCCTGATCCATCGCTCATCGCGCACTATCGATTCGACGACGATCCGTTGGATGGCGTGCTCGATTCAACCGGCAACGGTCACACCGGCGGTTGCAACACCACGTGTCCTGTCGTCGAAACAGGCAAGCTCGGCAAGGCCTACCGGTTCAACGGCACCAGCGATTACATCGTGGTCCCCGACGCGTCCGATCTGCGCCCGCCGTCGCTCACCGCGAGTATGTGGTTGTTCAAGACCGAAGCCAGCGGTGTCGATTGTCTGGTGTCGAAGCTCTACGGCGCCGTGTCGCTCAATTCGTGGCAGCTGGTCAGCGACGCCAGCGGCGACCTCAACATCTGTACGACCGGAGCAACGAGCGGGAGATGCGATCGCACCGTGGCGAACGTCGTCACGGCCAATCGCTGGCACCACATTGCGTACGTCCACACCGGCACCGACCACGTCGGCTACATCGATGGCATCGAGATGGTGCGAGCGACCATCGACATCACCTACGACACCGGTCGCTTGCTGTTCGGCGCCGATATCGACAACGCGACGGAGTACTGCGTGCTCGCCGGGCTGATGGACGACGTGCGGATCTACAACCGCGCCCTCGCGCAGACCGAGCTGACGGAGCTGGCCAAGCAGTGACTACGGCTTGAACGCGTTCGTGCGCACGCCGCTGACGCCGTAGATCTCGGGGTTGTTCTCGCCGCGCGCATCGGCGCGACGCTGCGCGTGCTCGTTCATGTACTTGATGAGGTTGTTCCACGAGTAGCGACGAGCCGACAGGCCGCCATGCTTCGCGTCGGCGCCGGCGAACACGTTCATCCACAGCTGGTGCGCGGTGCGCTCGCTGCCGGTGATGCCGGGCTCGGTGTTGTTGACGACGTCGGTGAGCGTCCAGCCGGTCGGGTCGGCGGCGGTCGCCTTGTTACGGAACACCTGCTTCGTGTAGTACGCGTACGACCAGCACGCGTCCATGAAGATGATCTGGTACGTGCTCGCGGGATATGCGGTCGGTTCGTCGAGCACGGTGAGCGATCCGTAGAACGCGTGACCGGCGTAGTAGACGATCTCGTGCGTCTTCATCGCTTCGCGGAACGCCGCATTCGAGAGCTCGCGATCGACGGTGTCGGCGAACTGGATCGGCGTGAGCATGTCGATCTCGATCTTGAGACCCTTCGGCATCGTCTTCTCGAGCCGCACGCCGTGCTGGTTTGGATAGGTCTTCGTGACGCGGAAGCCCTGCCCTTCGAGCAGACGCTTGATGTCGTTGTACGACATGAAGCCCCAGTCGTTGTCCTCGAGCTCGCCGTGCTCGATCTGACCGAAGATCTGCACCATCGTGACTTTGCCGTCGGCGACGAGCTTGTCGTACTCGGGATAGACGCTCGTCTGCGCGTTCGACGACGTCACCTTGTAGCTCGACACCGAGAGATCCGCGGCGGCGAGCGGGCAGCCGCTGCGCTCGGGGTGCCAGTAGTAGAAGAGGTTGTCGGGGCGCAGGTCCTCGGCCGGAACCGCGCCGGCGTTCGCGTCGAAGTCGCTCGAGCACTTGACGCCGACGCGCTGGTGCAAGCCATCGATGACGAGCGGCAGCTTCATGTCGATCTGCTGGCCGACGAGCGCGGCCGGCGTCAGCATCTGCGCTTCGAGATCCTTGTACTTCACGAGCGACTCGACCTTGAGCGAGTACTCGAGCAGCAGCGCGCCGGCTTCGACTGTGACGTTCGTGAACGTCGGCTCGCCGGCTTCGAGGTTCAGGTTGAACTTCGCGGCGCGCAGCGCGTTGCGTGCGAACTTCGCGTGCGTCGAGACCTGCGCGACGACGTCGGACACGCTGTAGTCGGTTGGCGCGGTCCTGAGCTTGTCGGCCATCGCTTGCAGCTCGGCGGCGGTCTTGCCCGGGAGCGGGACCCGCACCTTCGAGCTCAGCGTCGCTTCCATCTCGGCCGCGCGGCTGCCGAGGTAGCCGGTGTCGACCTTGCCGTCGGCAAAGTCGTCGAACGAGAACATGTCGAATTCTTCCTCGCCGGAGCTGGCGCAGGCGGACGCGACGAGGAGGGGAGCAAGGAGACGAAGCGAGCGCATGCCCACGAGGGGTTGCAGCGCGGGTGCCAAGCGCTGCGCGTGCAGGGTCGCGTACTTGAGCCGAGTCGCTGGCTGGTCGACTAGCCGGGCTGGAAGGTCAAACCGGCTTTGCGTAGCCGCTCGAGGAGCCAACCGTCCATAGCGACCGACGGGGTCAGGCAGCCACCTTTGGACTCGAGCGGGTCGTAGGCGAGGCACAGGGCGGACTCGCCGAGCATCTTCGCGGTCGACGCGTAGCCCGGGTCGCCGGCCGGATCGCCGACGATGTAGAGCAGCCGGTCGTTGCCGTCCTCGGCGACGAAGCGAACTTTCCAGTGACCGCGCTCGCGCTTCTCCTGCGAGGGACCCTCGCCAGGTTTCGGCGCGCGCTCCTGCAGCATCGAGCGCAGGCGCGGCCGCTTCATCGCGGCGGCGAGACCGGCGAGGCCGGCGGTGATCGTCGCGGCCATCACCGCACCGCGCGGCGTGCCGGGCGTGCTCATCACCTCGCGGTACAGGAAGTCTTGGCCCCACGGGAAACCGGCGAGCGCATGACCGCGCCGCACGATGCGCGTGTTTGTCTCCGCCATGAAGAACGGCACGTAGAACATCTTGAGCGACGGCTCCCAGCCGACGGCGCGGCTGTCGTCTTTCGGATGCGGCGCCGCCGGATCTGGATCGAGGCCGTGCGGGTTGCTGAGCGTGCGGCGCACCGCGGGATCCTTCATCGCGTCGGCGATCGCGAACGCACTGGCCGCCGTGCCGCCCGACAAGCCGCCGCTCGACTCACCGTAGAACGCGGTGATCTTCGACGCCGGCCGAGCGAATCGGCGGATGAATTCCTGCTGCGTCGCCCACGCGCCGAGGTCGCTCGGGATCGAGTCGAAACCGCACGTGTGCACGATGCGCGCACCGGTCTTGCGAGCGAGGTCGTGGTTTGCGTCGATCATCTCGCGCATCCAGTGCACTTCGCCGGTGAGGTCGCAGTAGTGCGTGCCAGCTTCTGCACACGCGGCGACGAGTGCGCTGCCGTACTTGGAGTACGGACCGACGGTCGTGCACACGACGCGCGCCCGTTTAGCGACGGCGGCGCATGCAGCCGGATCCATCGCGTCGACGATCACCGCCGGTACGTCGAGGCGCAACGCAGCGAGCTTCTCGGCGCTGCGCCCCGCAATCGCCCACTTCTTCGGCTTCTGCTTCGCGATGTAGTCGGCAACCAGGCGGCCGGTGAACCCGGTGGCGCCGAACATCACGAGATCGAATTCGCGGTTGCTCATAACGTGTGAAGTCCTCGCCAAGGCTCGAGTGGGAACAGCGTATCGATCTCGCGCAGTGTCGCGTCGTCGATCTGGATGTACTTCGCGAGCTCGTCGACGTGCGCCGGGTTCGATGACTTGGGAATCGCGAGCACGCTTGGCCGTCGCGTCAAGAACGCGAGCACGAGCTGGCGCGGCGTTGCGCCGACACGCTTCGCGATCGCGTCGAGCTGCTTCGGGCTGCGGAACGAACCGCTGCCGAACGGGCTGTAGGCGACGACCGCGACCTGGTGCTGCTCGCACCACGGGATCACGTGATGCTCGATCGTACGATTGTTCGGGTGATACGCGACCTGATTGCACGCGATCACGCCTTCGCCGACGAGCGCCAGTGCTTCGGCGAGATCGTCGTGATCGAAGTTCGACACGCCCCACGCGCGGATCTTGCCCTGCTCGCGCAGCTTCTCGAACGCGCGGAACGTGTCGCCGATCGGCTTGTCCTCACGCCAGTGCAGCAGGTAGCAGTCGAGATGATCGGTGCGTAGCCTGGTCAGGCTCTGCTCACACGCGCGTAGCGTGCCTTCATAGCTCGCGTTGCCGGGCAGTACCTTCGAGACGAGGAACACCCGATCGCGCAGGCCGGTGAGCGCCTCACCGACGAGCGTCTCCACGCGGCCACTCCCGTACAGCTCGGCAGTGTCGATGTGGGTCATGCCGAGCTCGACCGCTCGGCGGATCGCCGCGATCGCCGACGCTCGATCGTCGTGCTCCATCTTCCACGTGCCCAGACCGAGCACCGGCACCGTTGCGGATCCGAACGCGCGGGTCTGCATCGCGCGCATCCTACGCTATGCTGGTTCGTGTCGCCTTTCATCGAGCGTTTGCTGGATCGCCTTCATATGGGCGAGCGCTCGCGGCCGGATAACTCCCGGCCACGGGCTGCGGTCGCGTGTTTGCTGCACGACGAAGCGCCCGGTCCACGCGTATTGCTGATGAAGCGCGTCGAGCGCGCAGGCGATCCGTGGTCGGGACACATCTCGCTGCCGGGTGGCAGGCTCGACGCGAACGACCCGGATCTGCTCGCGACCGCGATTCGGGAGACGCACGAGGAGCTCGGCATCGATCTCGCCGGCGCGCGGTTCCTCGGCAGCCTGCCCGTGCTGCATCCATTCACGTCGGGGCCGATGGGGATCGAGGTCACGCCGTTCGTGTTTGTCACGCATGCGGCGGTCGAGCCGCAGCCGGGCCCCGAGGCGGAGTCGGCATTCTGGCTGCCGATCGAGCTCGCTGCCTCGGGTGCGCTCGACGGCACGTATACGTATCCGGGCACGACGCGAACGTTCCCGAGCTGGGAGTACGAGAGCTTCACGATCTGGGGGATGACGTGGCGCGTGCTCGGCGACCTGCTCGTCGCCGGCCGCGATGCGCCAGACGCGGGCGATCAGACAGAGACCGCGGCACCGAAGCCGTAGTCGTCGCGCTACCGATCGCGCAGCCGAGCCGCTTCGTTCGCGTCTAGCTCGTACGCAACGGTGACGAGCTCGGCGAGCTCGGTGTCGAGCGCGCTATCCGCGTGCTCGAGCTGGCGTGCGACGAGCCGGGCGATCTTCGCGCGCAACGCGGGCTTCGGCGTCGCGATCGGCAGCGCGCGCATGTACTCGAGCTTGGGTCGCACCGCACCATTGAGTGCGGGAGGAAACCGGCGGCGCGCGTACCACGCGTAGAGCGGCGAGTTGAGCACGGCGAGCAGAAACGGATCCGCCGACGGCAGGATCCACACGGTCGTGTCGGGCACGAGCTCGCCGGATCGATCGAGGCAACACGCGGGCGCGGTCTGGATGTCCTGATAGAGCAGGCGCGGCGCGCGCGACTTCGCGAGTGGCACCACGGGATCTTGCAGCTCGTACCATTTGTAGTTGCCGGGCTTGCGACCGCTGCCCGGCTCGAGCGCGGCGCGGAACTGCTCGAGGTACCTGCGCAGCCGGCGCGGTGGCATGCTGCCGCGATCGACGAGCAAGATGTAGCGATCGATCGCCGCCGGTTGCCAGCGCCGCACGTCGCGGCCCTTGATGAACGGTCGGATCCAAGCGGCGGTCTCCGGATCGTCGTCGATCAGCCGCGCGCGCGTCGGCGCATCGATCACGAACGCGTGATTGCAGCCGGTGACCACGCCACGCGACGGCCGCTCCGGCACGACCTGCGCGAGCGTGGGCCAGCGCGCAGCGAGCCGATCGATCAGCGCGGCGTCGTCGGGATCGTCGATGTGCCACGAGTCGGCGCGCCAGCGTTCACGCGCGTGCGCGATGCCCGGCGCGGCGAGTGCCTCGGCAACGCTGGTCGTGGTCGTCACCCGCGATGCGCGGATCGGCCGGGTGTGATCATCGCCGCCCCACAGGATGCACGGGAATGCGTCCGCGTCACT
>DATDCH010000446.1:0-7452 GCA_036524455.1 Kofleriaceae bacterium
GGAAACGCGACCAGCGCGACGAACCCGGCAGCAGCCGCACTACCAAAAGCACCACGCATGCCGGCACCTTCGAGCACGCCGGCGAGTGCCGCCCCGCCGCTTGCGGCTGCCGCGCTCGGTGCGAGCCAGCGCAGTACGGCAGTCAGCTTGGCCCGTTTTCTGGAATGCACCACGCGGTCCGCGCGATCTTACCTACGCCGGCGCGCCCTGGCACGATCGTGACCCTGCAAGAAACTCCCAAGCCCAGCATCTTCGACGTCTTTCGGTCGAAGCGCATGGCGGTGCTGTTCCTGCTCGGGTTCTCGGGCGGCCTGCCGCTGATGCTGACCAGCCAGACGCTGCAGGCGTGGATGACGGCGGTCAAGCTCGACCTCGGCAGCATCGCCGACCTGTCCGCGGTCGGCCTCGCCTACACGTTCAAGTTCTTGTGGGCACCGCTCCTCGATCGCTACCGGTTGCCGTTCCTCGGCCGGCGCCGGGGCTGGTGCCTGCTGTTCCAGGTGCTGCTGATCGGCGCGATCATCTTGCTCGGTGCGATCGATCCGCTCGCGCATCCGGTCGAGCTTGCTGCGCTCGCGGTTGCCGTCGCGTTCTTGTCGGCATCGCAGGACGTGATCATCGACGCGTACAAGGTCGACATCCTTGCGCCACACGAACGCGGCGCAGGCTCTGCGATGTACGTACTCGGTTATCGCTTCGCCCTGCTGATCTCCGGCACGCTCGCGCTCGTCATGGCCGATCACATGCCGTGGCACACGGTCTACGCGATCATGGCTGCGACGATGGTGATCGGGATCGTCGGCACGTTGCTCGCCGACGAGCCTGCCGAGGCTGCCGGCGCACCGCGCACGCTCCAGACCGCGCTCGTGCAGCCGTTCGTCGAGTTTTGGCGCCGGCTCGGCCCGCGTGGGCTGGCGTTGGTATTCGGATTCGCGGCGCTGTATCGGTTCGGCGATTACTTCGCGCAGGCGCTGCTCGTCGCGTTTCTCCACGACGAGACCAAGTTCTCGTTCACCGAGATCGGCGTTGTGTACAAGGGCGTCGGCTTCGCAGGTATGGCGATCGGCGCGCTGTTCGCAGGCTCACTGATCACGCGGTTTGGCCTGCGCCGCATGCTGGTCGCGTTCGGCGCGCTCGCCGCGGTCACGAACATCCTCTATGTCTGGCTCGCGATTGTCGGTCACAACCTGCCGATCTTCTGTGCCGCGGTCGCGGTCGACCACGTCTCGACGGCGTTCGGCACGACGGCGTTTTTGGCGGTGCTGATGGGCGTAACCTCGCCGGCGGTCAGCGCGACCCAGTTCGCGCTGCTGACCTCGATGTCGTCGATCGGCATGCGCCTGTTCGGCCCGCTTGCGGATGACGTGGTCGTCGCGGTCGGCTGGCCCGGGTTCTTCGCGACCACCGCGGCGATGGCGCTGCCCGGCCTCGGGCTCGCCTGGTGGGTCGCCCGCCGCGAGCCGGAGCCCAAAGCCGTGTGAAATTTTGCCCCGTTGCGCCGGCTTCCGTAGCGTTCGTCTGTGGCGCCCCCAAAGACCTGGCTCGCGATCCCGGTGATGGCGATCGCGTGCGCGGGCCTCGCGTTGCTCCTGCGCGAGCAACCGCCCGCCGCGCTCGCGATCGGTGCGCTCGCTGCCGCGACGGCCGCCGCCGTGCGCGCGTTCGCAGGGACGTCGGGCGCGGCTGCGACCACGGCCGGTGCTGCCGCGCTGCTCGTCGCGCTTGCGGTGCTCGAGCTCGGCGCCCCCGATGTCACGCGCGATGCGCTCGCCGCCGCCGCGGCGCTGTTCGCGATCGCGGAGCTCGCGCGTCCGCTACCAGTCGATGCATCGCCACTGCCCGCGATCGGCGCCGCGCTCGTCGCAGGCGCGCTCGATCCGAGCTACGTCGCGCTGCTCGCGATCGCGGGCGTGCGCTTGCTGCTCGGTCCGTGGATGCGCCCGCGCTGGGCGCTCGTCGTTCCGATCGCCGGTGTGCTCGTGATCGGCATCGCGCTGCTCGCTGCGCTCGCGCGAGGTGGCTTGTTCGCCGAGCTGTGGCACGCATGGGTCGCACGCGGGGGCGATGCCGCGCCGCTCGAGCTGTTGGCGCGCGCCGGCGATACGCTCGGACCGATCGCGACGATCGCCGCGCTTGCGGGTCTCGGCGTGTGCACGTTGCGCGGTCGCTATGCGGCGGCTGCCTGTATCTCGGTTGCCGCGGGCGCGATCGCCGTCGATCTGACGAGCGGTGTGCTCGGCATCGCAACGCTCGCGATCGCCGCCGTCGGCACCGGTGTCGGGCTCGCGCGGCTCGCCGCCATCGTGCGCTGGCCGACGGGCCAGACGTTCGTCGGTGCAACCGCCGGCTTTTTGATTGTCGTCGCGCCCGCGATGCTGCGCTGGTGAACTATCCTCTCGGCGTGGAAGTAGTTCGCGGCCATCAGCACGTGCCCACCTGGCGCAACGGCACCGCGGTCGCGATCGGTAACTTCGATGGCGTGCACGTCGGCCATCGCGAGTTGATCCGCCGCGCGCGCGAGCTCGCCGGCGGAAACGACGCAACCACGGTCGCGCTCACGTTCGATCCGCATCCCTCGGTGCTGCTGTCGGCGAAGCCGCCGCAGATGATCAGCTCGCTCGCACGGCGCATCGAGCTGCTCGGCGAAGCCGGCGCCGATGTCGTGGTCGTCGAGCCGTTCACGCGCGAGCTTGCGAATCGCGCCGCGCACGTGTTTGTCGATGACATCGTGATCGGTGCGCTGTGTGCGCGCGCGATCGTCGTCGGATACGACTTCACGTACGGCCAAGGCCGCAGCGGCACCACGGAAGCGCTGCGCGCGCACGGCGGCCGCGCCGGCATCGAGGTCGCCGTGGTCGCTGCCGTCGAGCTCGGCGGCGAGGTCGCATCGTCGAGCAAGATCCGCGCGCATCTGCAGGATGGCGAGCTCCAAGCTGCCGAGCGCTTACTCGGGCGTGCGTGGGACATCGATGGCGTCGTGATCCACGGCGCCAAGCGCGGCCGCGCGATCGGCGTGCCGACCGCAAACATCAAGACCGATAGCGAGCTGCTGCTGCGCGCGGGGATCTACGCAGTGAAGCTGACGGTCGATGGAACAGAGCTTCCCGCGGTCGCGAGCCTCGGAACCAATCCGACGTTCGTCGAGGGCGGCGGCCTCATCCTCGAGGTCCACGTCCTCGACTGGGATGGCGATCTCTACGGTAAGCGGGTGAGAACGACGTTCGTTTCCCGCCTGCGTGACGAGGCAAAGTTCGACTCCGTCGACGCGCTCGTTGCGCAGATCCAGCAGGATATCGACGCGGCGCGCCGCCTATTCTGAGGCGTCGAGCTATCGACCTGCGGTCTCAGCTCAGTCAGTGGATGTCCTCCTCGCCGCGTTGGAGCTAGCAGGGTCATCGTGTCTGATGCCTCCGCCATCTAGGGAGGCTTTATGCGTTTTCGGACCCTCGCCATCGCAGCCGCACTGTCAGCCGGCATCACCGCAACCGGTAGCGCATACGCGCCTCAAAAAGGCGCCGAGCGCCCGGTCGTCGCCGCGACTCGCCAGCCGCGTCTGCATCGCGACGTCGCGTGGACCGCACCGCAAGGTGCGCTCGCCGCCCTGCCGAGCTGGCAAGCCATGTGGGATCGCGACACCGAGGTGCCGCTGCGTCTGTGGGGGCCCGCGATCGCGGCACCGCGCACGACAAGCGATGCAAGCGCCGCCGAAGCGTTCGCGCGCCAGATGCTCGTGCAACATATCGGGCTACTCGCGCCCGGCGCGACCTCGAGTGACTTCGTGCTCGTGTCGAACCAGCTGAGCCCGAGTGGTGAGGTCCGCACGGTCGGCTTCCGCCAGCGTGCGCTCGGGTTGCCGGTCGTCGGTGGCTCGATCGCGTTCACGTTCTCGCACGACAAGCTGTCGATGATGAGCTCGACGGCGCTGCCGAACGTCACGGTGCGCATGCCGGCCGCCGCGATGCCGATCGCTTCGCTCGCGAGCTCGGCGAAGGGCTGGCTCTCCCAAGCCGGCTACGCGGTCGACATCAAGGCGTACGGCGATCGCGTGATCGTCCCGGTCGTCCACTCGCGTGGCACGCGCGGGCACGTCGATATCTCGTATCGCGTCGCCGAGACCGTCACGGTCGAGTCGTCGCGCGATCCGGGCGCCTGGCACGTGTGGCTCGACGCGAGCAATGGCGCGCCGATCGCGCGCGAATCGATGCTGCACTTCGCCTCGGGCACCGTGCTCTACGACACGCCGGATCGCTGGCCCGGCGGTACGCGCACGCCGAAGCCGGCGCCGAACGCGAACCACACGATCGCCGCGGCAACGGCGACGAGCCTGCTCGACGGTACCGTGACGTGGGCCGGCACCGGCCCCGCATCGGTGACGCCCGGCCTCGTCGGCCCGACCGTGCGCGTGTCGAACAAACAAGGCGCGCTCGCGACCGACACGCTGTCGCTCACCGACGGCGGATCGGTCACGTGGAGTCGCGCGACCGAGGAGTACGCCGACGCGCAGCTCACCGGGTTTGTCGCGACTAGCTTCGCGAAGCAATACACGCGCACGCGCCTCAACCCGGACCTCGCGTGGTTGAACAGCCAGATTCCGGTCGTCGTCAACGAGTCGCAGACGTGCAACGCGTACTCGACCGGCAACGACATTCACTTCTATCGCAGTGGCACGCAATGCGAGAACACGGGCCGCCTCGCCGACGTCGTCTATCACGAGTTCGGTCACTCGCTGCACGCGCAGTCGATCATCGACGGTGCGGGCTCGTTCGACGGCTCGCTCAGTGAGGGCCTCGCCGACACGCTCGCCGCCTCGATCACGCACGACCACGGCATGGGTCGCGGCTTCTTCAAGACGAACGAGCCGCTGCGCGATCTCGATCCGGATGGTTACGAAAAGAAGTGGCCCGACGACGCCGATGGCGAACCACACAACGAGGGCGAGATCATCGGCGGCACGCTGTGGGATCTGCGCAAGGCGCTCGAAGCGAAGCTCGGCGCGAGCGCAGGTGACGACCGCCTGCTCAAGATCTTCTACAGCATCATGCAGCGCGCGTCGGATATCCCGTCGAGCTACCTCGAGGCGCTGCTCGCCGACGACGACGACGGCGACCTGTCGAACGGCACGCCGAACCAGTGCGAGATCAACGCCGCGTTCGGTGCGCATGGGCTTGCCGATCCGAGCGTCACGCTCGGTATCGAGCCGCCGACGCGCGCCGGTTACAAGGTGTCGCTGACGGTTCGCGTGCCGACGCAGACCGCATGCCCGCCGCCGGCGGTCACCGATGTGACGCTGACGTGGACGCCGAAGGGCGGATCTGGCGGTGTGATTCCGCTGACCGCTGCCGGCGAGAACTGGTCGGCGAACATCCCGACGCAGCCCGACGGCACGGTCGTGCTCTATCACGTGACCGTCAAGCTCGCCGATGGCTCGTCGCTGCAGTACCCGCAGAACAAGGCGGACCCCGAGTACCAGATGTACGTCGGCAACGTCGAGAAGATCTGGTGCGCGGACTTCGAAGGCGGCCTCGGTGATTGGACCGTCGGCGGTACGGTGTCGACGCGCGTGGAGTTCCAGGCCGGTGCGCCGATGGGCCTCGCCGGCGATCCGAGCGAGGCGTACGCGGGCGCGAACGTGCTCGGTATCGACCTCGGCGGTGACGATGGCCTCTACTCCTCGCGCGTCACCCAGTTCGCGCAGTCGCCCGAGATCGATCTGATGGGGCACACCGCGGTGCGCCTGCAGTACTACCGCTGGCTCAACGTCGAGGACGGCGTCTACGATCCGGCGACGGTCAAGATCAACGATCAGGTCGTGTGGCAGAACCAGACGAGCCCCGATCAGGAATCGGCGGGCGTCAGCCACACCGATCGCGAGTGGCGGTTCCACGACATCGATCTCGCGGACAAGACCGCGACCGGCAAGGTCTCGATCAAGTTCGAGCTGACGAGCGATCAGGGCCTCGAATTCGCCGGCTGGAACGTCGACGAGGTCTGCCTCGTGATCCCGGGCGCGCCGTCGGAGCTGTGCGGCAACGGCAACGTCGACACCGACGAGGCGTGCGACGACGGCAACATGACCGACGGCGACATGTGCTCGGCGACGTGTCAGCTCGAGACCGACGACGGCGGTTGCTGCAGCGCGGGCACGAATCCCGCGGGTCCGCTCGCACTCGGCCTGTTCACGCTCGGCTTCGTCGTCGTGCGTCGCCGGCGTCGCCGCTAGCCGCGCAGCACGTAACGAAACGATGGTGAGGCGCACAACCATGGGCGCCTCTAAGTGCTGCGCTCGTCCCACCGCAACTCGCTGATTGCCAGCGTTCGCGAACGAGGTGTATGAGGCGCCGATGCGAGCGCTGTTTGCCGTCGTCGGTTTCGTGGCGTTCTACGCGGTGACGATCGCCGCGATCGCCGGTCTCGCATGGCTTGGCTTCGTGTGCTTCGGCTGGCTCGACGACATTCGCAACGGCAAGGCGATGATCATCATCTTCTTGGTCGCGGGCGCGTGTTGGCTCGCGTCGGCGGTGCTCGCGTGGTCCGCGCTGCCGCGCATCGACAAGTTCGAGCCGCCCGGTCCCGAGCTCACCGAAGCGCAGCAGCCCGAGCTGTTCGCGATGATCCGCGAGGTCGCGCAGGCGACGAACCAGCGCATGCCGGTCCACGTCTACGCCGTGCTCGAGGTCAACGCGTTCGTCACCGAGCGCGGCGGCATCATGGGCATCGGCTCGCGGCGCGTGATGGGAATCGGGCTCGGTCTACTCAACGCGTTCTCCGCGGACGAAGTGCGCGCGGTGATCGCGCACGAGTTCGGTCACTTTCATGGCGGTGATACGCGGCTCGGTCCGTGGGTCTACAAGACGCGCGCCGCGATGGGCCGCGCCGTTATCAATCTGCAGCAGACCGCACACAAGGTCTCGGAGATCGAAGCGGTCGGCTTCGTGCTCGCAGTGATCGAAGCGCCGTTCCGCTGGATGGCGCTCGCTTACATGCGGCTCGCATCGGCCGTCTCGCGCGCGCAGGAATTCTCTGCCGACGCCGTCGCAGCGCGCGTGGTCGGCACCGCGCCGGTGCTCTCGGGCTTCCGAAGACTCGCCGGTACGGCAGCCGCCGTCGACGCGTACTTCGAATCGGAGATCGCAACGCTCGTCGACCACGGCGTATTGCCACCGGTCCTCGCGGGCGCGCGGATGTTCGTCGACGCCAACCGCGAGAAGCTCGCCGAGCTCGACGCCGACTCCGCCAAGCTCGGCGAGACGAGCCCGTTCGATTCGCATCCACCGCTGCCCGAGCGGATCGCCGCTGTCGAGAAGCTCGGCGTCAACCTGCCGGCGCTGGCGAGCGGCAAGCCCGACAATCGCCTCGCGGTCGAGCTGCTGCGTAATCCCGAGCAGCTCGTCCACGACCTCATTGTCGAGCGGCTCGGCAAGCCGCTCACCGTGATCGAATGGAGCGAGGTCG
>DATDCH010000447.1:0-11839 GCA_036524455.1 Kofleriaceae bacterium
GAAGTTGTTCGTCGACACGCCGTTCTTGTTGCACTGCGTGTTGCCGGCGTTGGCGCACTGGTACGCGGCGGCGACGTGCCACGCGCGGTTGGCTTCACGCACGAGCTGCGTGACCTCGCTGCCGCTCTCGTTGACGACGTAGTGCGCGCTCGCGCCCGCCGACGAGTTGCGCAGCCAGCCCCAGCAGCCGGAGTAACCGCCTTCGCAGCTGTGGATCACGACGAGCGACACCGCGGTGCCGTTACGCGAGTTGAAGTTCGGCGACGCGCGCCAGATCGCTTCGGCGAAGTCGCCGCCCGCCGCGATCGTCGTGACTTCGGGCATTCCGATCTCGGTGTGTGGCGTGATCTCGGCGATCACGCTGCCGTCCTCGGCCACCGAGGTCGCGCCAGTCGCGAGCACGGTCTGCACGTCGGCGAGGAACGCCTTACGCGCTTCGTCGTCGGGGTTCTGCGCGAAGTCATCGACGACCGGCATCCACGCCATCAGGTCGCCACCGCTGCTGCCGCGCGCGACCGCGAGCTCGGAGAGCCGGGCAGCGGCCGCCATGATGTTCGCGGTGCGATCGGTGCGAACGTCGTCAACGTCGAGCTGCGCCGCTGCTGCGCCGCGCTCGAGGTTATCGCCCCACAGGCCGAACACGCCGGCACCGGCAGCACGGCCGAGCTCGTCGTCTTCGCCTGCGACGTGATTCCACCGCGTCTCGACATACGCGACCGCTTTGAGCAGATCGACAGGCACGTCGTAGTCGCGCGCTGCCTGCTCGAACTTGTCCGTCAGCACCGGCGTACCGATCTCGACGGTCGCCTCGGTCGTGCAAGACGGAAGACAAAGCGCGGCCATTGCCGCGAGAAGCGCGCGGTTCACCATCATCGTGGCGGGCGCTTAGTTCAATGTGGAGGCCAACCACGTCGTCCCACGATGTGTGCGGATGAATGCGTAGGCAGTGACGGCGGTTGCGGCGATCGCACAACGCCCGACGATTCCGCTGCTCACGCGTGTGTGCAGTGTCGCCTCTTCGAGTGCGACCTGATTGCATTTCACGCGGGCGTCGCTGTCCACATGTTGTGCAACGTCGTGCGCAGCGCCGGGAATTGTCAGCTACTGAAACGCGGCGTGCAGTAGATCGGGAATCCTCTGCGGGCGACCGGTCGCGAGCGCCATGAACGCCCACGTCGTGGCCGCGCGCGCAACGACTTGCCCATCGCGGATCAGCTCGGTCTTGCGCACGCACGACGCAAGCTTCCACGAGTCGACCCAGGTCTCGGCGACCAGCGTCTGACCGACCGTGACCTGGCCGAGGTAGTCGAGCTCGTGCCGGCGCACGACCCACACGTTGCCGAGCTTTCGGTACGCGTCGAGGTCCCAGCCCCGCGCCGTCGAGTGCGCGGTCGCGGCTTCGAGGACCCAGCGCAGGTAGACGAGATTCGAGACGTGACCGAGGTCGTCGATGTCAGCGAGCTCGGCCGTGATGGGAAACTTGAACCGCTCGGGCACTGCGCGCGGAATGTACCTGTTAACGTCCCGGTATGGGTGACGCCACGTCGGCACGTGAACTGAGGCTGCGCCTCGAGCGCGGTGAGACCAATGCAGCCGAGGCTGTGCCGGTGCTCGCGCTCGCCGCGATCGAAGCGCCGACGCGCAGCGCTCGCCTCGAAGCGTGTCGTTTGCTCGGTGATCTCGCGGGTCGCGCGCTCGGTGCAGAGTGGGACGCAGCCGAGCGGGCCGCGTTCGCATTGCTCGAAGCAGCGCGCGTCGCCGACACGGCCGCCGATCGGCGCGGCGTGCTCGCCGCGATGGGCCGCGGGTTTCGCAACATCTGGCTCCTGCCGTTCGTACATCGCCGGCTCTCCGATCGCGATCCGACGATCGCCGCGGCTGCGCTCGACGCCGCAGGCGGGCTCGGGTTCCCGGCGCTCGAAGAAGCGGTCGCCGCGTTCGTCGCAGAGGCCGCGCCGACTGTCTTGCGGCTGTCGGCGATCAGTGCGCTCGGCCGCATGGGCGCGGTCAGTGCCGTTGATCGTTTGGTCCCGCTCGTGCTCGGCGAGCCGCTCGAAGCCGCAGCGGCACTCGATGCGCTCACCGAAATCCGGTCTCCCGCTGGGCGCACGAATGCGATCGCCGTACTCGACGGCGAGCTCGAGCCCGAGGTCCAGATTGCGGCGGTGCGCTACCTCGCCGAGCTCGGCGCGCTCGAAGTGCTACCGGTGTTGCGCCGGCTCGCGCGCTCCGACGACACCGACATCCGGATCGCGTCGAGCCTCGCGTCGCGCGCACTCAAGGCCGAGCGCGATCGCGATGCCGGTGAGCGGTTCCTCGTCGCGCTGAGCGAGCCCGATCGCGCCGTGCGGTCCGTGCTCGCGCGCAGGCTGCGCACGCTGCCCGTCAAGGACGTGCTCGAACAAGCCGACGTCCTGCTCGGCGAGGATGCTCCCGGTGTCGTACAGATCCTCGGCGATATCCGCGACGCCGAGATCACGCGCTACATGCTGCAGCTCGCAGCACGCACGGACCTGCCGACGCACGTACGCGCCCGCGCGATCGGCGCGATCGAAGCCGATCAAACGTGGGAGCGCGACGAGCTGGCGGCGATCGCACACAAGGCCGAGCTCGACGACTCGCTGCGCGCCGCTGCGGTGCAGGCGATGGGTGCGTTCGCGACGAGCACGGAGCTGCTCGAACGCGTCGCCAGCCTCGCGAGCTCGCCGTCTCCCGCGATCCGCGGCGCGCTGCTGTGGGCGCTACAACTCGCACGGCGCCCCGGCGACGGCAGCGATGGTCCGGCGATTGCGAAGCTCGTCGAGCCGATGCTCGACGATGGCGACGCGATGGTCCGCCGACGCTCTGCGTACGTCTCCGGCAACCTCGGCCTCGACAAGCTCGCGCCTGCCCTCGCCCGGCGCTGCGCGCAGACCGAGCCGGCGGACCTGCGGCTCGCCGCGTACGTCGCGCTCGGTGAGCTCGGTATGCCCGGCGTGATCAATGAAGTCGTCGCTGCGGTGCGACGCGAAGAAGATCCGCGTGTGCTCGGCGCCGCGTCGAACGCGCTAATCGCCGCGAGCCCAGAGCCGAGTGCGCTCGGTCAGCTCGCCGGTCGCGCCTCGCAGCTACTCACGGCGCCCGACGCGCGTCTGCGTGAAGCCGGTGCGGAGATCGCCGGTCTGCTCGGCGGCGCAGTACCCGCAACGGCGATCGTGCCGCTCGCGAGTGACGGTGCACCGGCAGTGCGCGCGGCCGCGATGTGGGCGCTGGGCAAGATCGCCGACGCCGGCAGCGAGAAGACACTACTCGCGGCATTTGGCGACGACGACGAAACCGTGCACGAGCGCGCAGCGACCGGATTGCTTCGCATCGGCACGCCCGATGCGCTCGCGCAGGCGATCGCGTTCGTCGCGGGTCACGGTGATGCCGCCGCACGCGGTGCGCTCGCTGCAGCGATTCACGTGCCGCCCGCGCATGCCGAGCGGTTGACACCGGCGATCGACAGCGCGCTCGCCAAAGTCGACGCCGACGATCCGGCATTCGAGTCGCTCGTGCGGCTGAAGCTCGCGACGCACGTCTCTCAGGGGGCGGCTGCCGACGCGATCGATGTCGACGCCGAGATCGCGACCGTGTTTCCGAGTTTCCCTCAGCTGACGAAGCTCGCCGGGTTCGACGCGCTCGTGAAGTCACTGCGTACCGCCGAGTCGCTGTTCCACACGACCGGTAACAATTCGAACGCGGATCTGTCGCCGCCGATCACGTTGTGGATGAAGGTGCTCGAGAACTACGTGCACGCGTGGCTCGGTCCGCGCATGGCAGGACTGCAGCGCGAGCCGTCGACGTTGTTCGATTACGTCGATCGCGTGATCGGCGGATCGTGGAGCGGCTACCAGCGTTGGATCGAACCGAAGTGGCGCGACCCGGCCGAGGTCGGCGGCGCACGAGTCGACGTGCCGCTGCGCTCGATTCCGAACGCCGTGCGCGATCTGCAGGAGCATCGCCGCAAGCGACTCGATTCACCGCTGTCGGTTACTGAGTGGGCGCGCTTGATGGTGCTGTTCGCGGTCGACCATCCGTCAACGGGGTTTCGCAATCTGATGAAGCTCGGCGGCAAATCGAGCGAGCGCACGATCGCATTAGCGCATCGCCTGCACACGCTTGCGGCGGTGCGCAACCTCGTCACCCACCGCGCGAGTGCAGGCGCTGCCACGCTCGCGGCGTTCCGGCGCGGCTACTACTCGGCGTTCGAAGATCTGGTCGCGCTCGCGTAGCGCCTAAATTCCGCTGCTCACGACCTCGAAGCTCTCTTTGAGCTTCGTGCGGAACGTGCCGATCTGCGAGTCGCCTTCTTCGAGCTCGAGCCGATCGCCGTCGCGGTTGACCATGGTCCAGTCGATGCTGTCGAGCGCGTGCGTGAAGTTGATCCGCAGCCCGATCGTCGTCATCTCGCCGGGCATCACCCTCTCGTCGATCGCGATGTCAAACGTCATCGCATTCGTATCCGAGACCTTGAAGTCGAGCGTTTCACTGCCGACCACGACCTCACCGCGCAGCTCGTACGAGTCCTCCGGACCGCTGCCGCTGCTATCGCGATCGAACACCAGCGCGACCTGGGAGTAACGGCCAGTCGGTGCGCTGTCGAACGCGAGGTTGCTGGGGCGCTGTTCGACACTGTCCCAGCCAAACCGCATCTCGACGTTGGTCTCGGTCGTGCGTTCGTCGCCCGGACCGGCGTCGCCGATCACCCGCAGGCTGTTCATCGCGAAGCGCGCTTGCTCGAGGGTGACCTGACTGACGGTGCTCGGCCAATCGGCTGGTGAGCTGGACCACGCGATGATCAGTCCCGACGGCCCGGCCGGTGCATCCGACGGGGGCGTGTCGTCACCACCCATCGTCACACCACCAGGGCCGCACCCCAGCAGTGTTCCGGCGACAACCGCGCACCGGATCAGGCCCTGCATGACCAAGGATGGTAGCAACCGCAAGGCCACGCTGAAACAACAACAAGGCCGTGAATTCATGCCCACGCAGGGTGCACGCAACTTGCCCACTGTGCACGATCCGTACAAAGCAATGGTAACTGACGCGCCGCAGACCCAAGAAGCCGGCACCGCATTCGCCGTCCACGACGCAGCACATGCGTTCGTCGTTCTACATATCGAAGGCGAAGATCGGTCGCGCGTCCTCGATTTGCCCGATGGTGTGGATGTCACTTTCGGTCGTTCGCGCGGCGCCACGGTGACAGTAGAGAGCGAGAAGGTGTCACGCATGCACGCGCGCGTCCGGCGCAGCGGCGAGCTGATCGAGGTCGAGGATCTCGGCTCGCGCAATGGCACGCGCGTCAACGGCGAGAAGATCGAAGGCATCGTTCGCGTCACGAACGGCGACGAAATCTCGATCGGTTCGATCCTCGCGGTCGTCGGGATGACGAGTGGCCTGCGCCGCACGAGCCCGGTCGCCGACGACGTGCGCGGTGAAGCGCGGCTCGTGGCCGAAGTCGATCGTTCGGTTCGCTATCACCGGCCACTCACGGTCGGTCTCGTGCGCTGCTCCAACGACGCGGTCGTCGATGCGATGGCGCGTTCGCTGCGTCCGATGGATCTGATGGCCGAGGACGCGGGCGACGACTACCTCGTGATCTTGCCCGAGCTCAACCGTTCAGAAGGCCAGACCGCGATGGATCGACTGATCGATTTCGCGCGCGGCGCCGGCATGCAGTCGAAGTCCGCCACTGCGCAGTGCCCCGAAGACGGCACGACAGTCGAGACATTGATCGGTGCGGTTCGCCAGAGCCTGCGCACTGGCCGCAGCTCGCGCGAAATCTCTAGCGCACCGCCGAACAACGAGGCGATCGTGATCGATCCGGCGATGAAGCGTGTCTACACGCTCGTCGAACGCATCGCCGATACGCCGATGACGATCCTGATCCTCGGCGAGACCGGCACCGGCAAAGAGGGCGTCGCCGAAGCGATTCACAAGAAGTCAGGGCGCAAAGACAAGCCGCTGATCAAGCTCAACTGCGCCGCGCTGCCGGAGACCCTGCTCGAGAGCGAGCTATTCGGCTACGAACGCGGTGCCTTCACCGGCGCCGACAAGCGCAAGATCGGTTTCTTCGAAGCAGCCGACGGCGGTACGCTATTCCTCGACGAGATCGGCGAGATGCCGCTCGCACTGCAGGCGAAGCTGCTCCGCGTGCTCGAGCGCAAGGTCATCACGCGCGTCGGTGGTACGACCGAGATCGCGACGAGCGCACGTGTCGTCGCCGCGACCCACCGCGACCTCGAAGCCGAAGTGCGCGCGGGCCGCTTCCGCCAAGATCTCATGTACCGGATCGGCGGCTTCACGATCGTCGTGCCGCCGCTGCGCGACCGCCAACTCGAGATCCTGCCGCTCGCCGAACACTTCGCGCGTATCACCGCGCAGGAGCAAGGCCGGCCCGCACCAACGCTCGGCGACGACGCGCGCGAAGCGCTCTCCGGCTACACGTGGCCCGGCAACGTGCGCGAGCTCAAGAACGCGATCGAGCGCGCGCTCGTGCTGTGCGGCGAGCAGATCACCGCGGCCGATTTGCCCGAGAAACTGCGCGATGCTCGCCAGCGCGTCGCGCCCGTGACGCCTGCTGCCGACATGCGCGGCCATCTCGCCGAGGTAGAGCGAGCGGCGATCGTCACCGCGCTCGAAGCCGAGGACCAAAACCAGACCCGTGCCGCACGCCGGCTCGGCCTATCGCGCCGCGCCCTCATCTACAAGATGGAGAAGTACGGCCTCAAGCCGCCGCCACGCGCAGATGGCTAGCGTTCCTTTGTCTCCCTGTTGGTCTCCTCTCGGCCTTCGCCCCTTGCGAGCTTTGTATCGAGACCCAGCTCGCGCGCCCCATGCTCGTCGGCGAGGTGGCCGAACAAGCGACACCCGTGTTCAGTCGGTTGCACTCGCGGCTGCATTCGCTCGTTCGTCGTCCTTGCGATCCTGATCGCGCACGAGCCAGTGAACGGCCCCAAGCGCCAAGATCGCGATGGCGAGCCCCACCACTGTTGTGGGCTGCACGTGGCTCACATCGAGGATGATGAACTTACGCACGAGCGCGAGCAGCGCGATCAGCACGACCGTCTTCACCTGGACGATGCTTCCCTTCCGCTCGAGGACGGCGATGATCGAATGGTTGAACTCCAGCGCGATCAAGACAGTGAGGATCATGCTGAACACGCCTTGAAAGATGGCGGGCTGCGCCGGGTCCAGAAGTCCGGATAACAGCAGCTGTAGGATACGGAACGTCAGCTCGATCACGGTCGCTGCAATGACGATGCTGATGAGGAGCGTGAGCACCAACGAAATCATCTGTTCGAAGCGCGAGTAGGTGCTGAGCGCAGGCCACACGCGCCGCGTCTCGCCGAGTACTCTCTTGCGCATCGACGGATGGCCGTCAGCGTCTGCGTGGATCTCTGCGGTCGGGTGCCGATTCTGCTGGCGCGACATCTCCCGTCGATTCGGAGCACGAGGCGTGCCATTCGATGTCGGTCTACCGCCGCTCCAGCCGGCGCGTGTTTCAAGTCCGTGCGCTTCGTACCTGGCTCGTCGTTTCTCCGTCACGTCGCATGCTCGAGACCTCGCTCGGCGAGAATCCGAACACGCGCAGGAAGAGATCGCCGCAGTACGGCGCAGAGGACCTGATCGCGAGGCGATTGCCGGGCGGCGTACGAGCGAGTGCGGCCCCGACGTGATGAATGGCGGCTCCATCACCACGCATCTGCTACGCGGCGGCGGCGGCGGCGCGACGTCCGAAACATCGATCGCTCCGTAGGCTCCACGCAACAGTTTGAGCTGCAGCCGAACGAGTATACTGGAGCTGTGAAGCGCGACGGGGAGTCGGATCCGCTCGCCCAGACCGAGGCGAGTGCGCCACCGGTCCACGCCGCCAGCCCGACCGAAGCCACTCTCGTACCGGCGGCGCTCGCCGAAACCGCGATGCCAGCGAGCGGTGGGAGCGGCCGCAGCTCGATCGATCTATCAGATCAGCTGCGCATCGGTCGGTTCATCGCGATCGAAAAGCTCGGCGAAGGCGGCATGGGTCTCGTCGTGGCTGCATTCGATCCGCAGCTCGATCGCAAGGTCGCGATCAAGATGCTGCACGACGACATCTCGGAGACCCACGCTGCGCGCCTGGAGCGCGAAGCGAAGGCGATGGCGCAGCTAAGTCACCCGAACGTGCTCGGTGTGTACGAGACCGGGTTGTTCCGCAATCGGCTCTACATCGCGATGGAGTACGTCGACGGCCAGACGTTCGGCCAGTGGCTGCGGCAGCGGCCGCGCACGCAGGACGAGATCTTCGACGTGATGATGCAGGCCGGGCGTGGCCTCGCCGCCGCGCACGCGGTCGGGCTCGTGCATCGCGACTTCAAGCCCGACAACATCCTCGTCGGCAAGGACGGCCGCGCGCGCGTCTCCGATTTCGGTCTCGTCACCGGCAGCGGCAGTGACGTGAAAGCGACGGTGGACGGCAAACGCCCCGATCCTCGCGCGCCGACGTCGCTGACCCAGACCGGCGCCGTGATGGGCACGCCGATGTACATGGCGCCCGAGCAGCACGACGGCCGTCCCGCCGATGCGAACGCGGATCAATTCAGCTTCTGCGTCACGCTGTGGCAGGCGCTCTGCGAGGAGCTGCCGTACGGCGCCGACACGTACGACGACCTCGTCCGCAACGTCACGGGCGGCAAGTTGCGGCCGATGCCACGCGGCGTGCGCGTGCCGACGAAGGTGCGCGCGATCCTGTCCCGCGGGCTCGCGTCGGATCCGGGTGCGCGGTTCGGATCGATGATGACGTTGCTCGCAGCGCTCGAGCGCGCGCGGCGGCCGCTGCGCTGGCCGTACCTCGCAGGTGGTGGTGTGCTGCTCGCGGCAGGCGGCGTCGTGGTCGCGCTGACGGTCTCGGGCGATCGCGATCCGTGCGCTGGTTCTGGCGAACGGCTCGCGAAGATCTGGGATCCCGCGCGCAAGGCGGAGCTCCAGGCAATGTTCGGCCCCGAGGTGTGGCCGCAGATCGCGAGCAACCTCGATCGCTACACGTCGACATGGGTCGATCGCCACCGCGAAACCTGCCGAGCGACGCACGTGCGCGGCGAGCAATCGGCAGAGCTACTCGACCTCCGCATGCGATGTCTCGACGGCAAGCTCGCCGACGTGTCGGCGCTGCTCGCGCGGTTCGCGGAAACGGGCCGCGAGCTGCGGTTCAAGGCGATCGATGCAACCGCCGGCTTGCCCGGGTTTGCAGACTGCGACGACACGCAGCGGCTGCGCGCCGGGATCCAGTTGCCCGCAGAGCCGAGCGCGCGTGCGCGCATCGCGGAGCTCGAACAGGAAGTCGCGAAGGCGGTGTCGTACGACAAGATCGGGAAGTACGCGAAGGCGCGCGAGATCCTGACGCCCCTCGTCCCCGAGGCGCGGCTCGTCGGGTATCCGCCGCTCGAAGCGAAAGCGGTTCTGTTGCGCGCCAGCACCGAGGTACGCGCCGGCGACTTCGACGCGGCGATGCAGAGCTACCGCGAGGCGGCAGAGGCGGCGGCGCGGGCGCGCGACGACGCTCGCATCGCGCAGTCGTGGACCGATCTGATGACGGCACTCGGCACGCGCGGTAAGTTCGCCGAAGCGCTCGCGCTCGAGCCGATCGCGCGCACTGCGACCGAGCGCGTCTCCGATCAACCGAAGCTCGGCGCGCGGTTCGCGAACGCGCTCGCCGGCATCTACCTCGCGCAGGGCAGGCGTAGCGAAGCGAAGGCCGAGTACGAGAAGGCGCTCGCATTCGTCCGCAAGGACGGGCCCAACAGCGAGTTGCTCGGCCACGCGCTTGCCAACATGGGCACAGGGCTGTGGCACGTCGGCGACATGGCCGGCGGCTCGCGTTACCTCGAGGAAGCGCGCGCGCGGTTCGAAGCCACGCTTGGTCCGAACCATCCAATGCTTGGCTACATCCAACGCAACCTCGGCGATCTCGCCGCCACGCGCCAGCAGAACAAGGAAGCGCTCGCATACTTCGAACGCGCGCAGCGCATCTTCGAGAACGCGCACGGCAAAGACCACATCGATGTCGCGATCGCGCTCGAACCGGCGATCCAGGTCTACGTCTGGGAACGCCAGTATGCGAAGGCTCGCGAGGTCGGCGAGCGCGTGCTCGCGCTACGTACCGCGAAGCTCGGCGCAGACAATCCACAGCTGCTGCTTACGCTCATGTACCTCGCCGACGCAGACACCGCGGAGCGCACGCCGGAGGGGCTCACGCGGGCGCTCGCCTATCTCGAGCGCGCGCTCGCGATTACCGAGAAGACGTACGGCGCCGACCACGTGCAAATGTGCGAAGTGATCGACCGGCTCGCGAACGTATACAGCCAGCAACGCAACTACGAGCTCGCCGAACAATACCGGCACAAGAGCCTCGCGCTGCGCACGAAGCTGCTCGGCGTTCATCACGGCGACACCGCGTACTCGCACCTCGCGCTCGGTGAGACTCAGCTCGGCACGAAGCGCTTCAAGCTCGCGCTCGACAACTTCGATCGCGCCGAATCGATCTGGCGCGCCGCCGACCCCAAGGACCCCGACATCGCGAAGGCGCAATACGGCCGCGCGCAAGCGCTGCTCGGGATGGGCAAGCGCGCCGAGGCGGTCGCGGCTGCTCGCGGCGCTCGCGATTCGATCGCGAGCAACGAGGACATGAAGCATGTCGTCGCCACGATCGACGCCTGGCTAAAGACCCACTCGCCGTAGACCGCGGCCCACTGTCACCGGCTAGTCCAGCCGCCGCGGCCGTGCAACCGGCCGGAACTGCGGGCGACGGGCATGGCACGTCGGCTGCTGTTTCTCGGGGTCGCCATATGCGCTGGCCATTTGCACTGCCGTTCCTCGCGACGCTGCTTGCGGTCGAACCAGCGTGGGCGCTGCAGCCTGCCACACACCGCCAGCTCGCCGAGGCGGCGTGCAGCGATGCCGGCCTGCCGACCGCGTTCTGCCGGCGCATGGGCAAGGCGAACTTCGAATCCGACTATCACGAGTGGGAAGAGCTCGCCGCGCACGCGCAACGCGAGCTCGGCCAGGACCGCTGCACCGCCGCGGATGCGGCGCTCGCGCGTGTCGATCGCCTCGCTCGCGAAACGGTCACCCACGTCAAAGCCGGCAACCATGAAGCCGGCGCCGTCGCGCTCGGCCGTGCACTGCACACGCTACAAGACGAGTGCGCACATCGCGGCATGACGAACGAAGAGCACGCGTTCTACTCGCTGACGCAAACCTGCACGCACGAGGACGTCAGCCCCGACGTGCAGCCCGAAGCGATCGCATGCGCCGACCGCCGCAGCCGCGAGGTGTTCGCGCTCGTCGCGACTGCACTCGCGGGCACGAGCTGGACCGACGTCGCATGGATCTGCCGCGATGCACAGAACGAGGACAGCTGTCAGAGCGCGACGCTGCCGGGGCCGTGGACCGCGTGCGAGTTCCTGGCCCAGCACGACGAGTGGGACGGCGAGGACTCGCGGTGGAATAGCGATCGCGTCGGTGCCGCGCTCGTCGCAGCGTTCGGTGCTGGCCTCGCCGGTGAACCCGCAGCGCGCTCGGCATGCGGCGGCGACCCGACCGCGCTCGATCCCGTTGCGCTGCGCCCACCGGTCACCGAGCTCGATGCCGGCTGCAAGCTGATCGACATCGCCTGCCTCGGCAAGGTCGACGAAGACATGGCGACCGCGGAGCCCGAGACCACCGGCTGCTCGACGGGCCGCACGCCCGGCTCGGCACTCGTGCTACTGCTCGCGCTCGCGCTGCTCGGACGCAAGTCGACGCGCGACCGGTAGGTCGGCTAGTCTCGCGGCATGGTTCG
>DATDCH010000448.1:0-10681 GCA_036524455.1 Kofleriaceae bacterium
CGATACTCTTCGAGCCGATCCTTGTCGCTCGCGACCTCGATGAACCCGGTCGCCTTGAACCCGGTGGACTGCCCGGTCTCCGCTTCGAGCCGCGCGTAGAGATCGCGCGTGTACTTGCGCATCTCGGTCGAGGTCTCGGACGTCGAACCGAAAGTGACGATCAATCCCGCTGCGTGCCACGTCGTGCCCGAGGTAATTCGGTCACGCTCTAGCAGCACCACGTCCTTCCAGCCCATGTGGGCCAGGTGGTACGCGACCGAGCAACCGATAATGCCGCCGCCGACGACAACCACACGTGCACGACTAGGCAGGACGGGAGGGCTCATGGAAGGGGCGCAGGATATACACTGGCCGCCCGCCGTCGAGAGCTAACGGCCGATGACCGCACAGCTGAACCGCACGCTCGGAAATAACCCTCGATGACCGCTCAGCTGCAACGCACGCTCGGGCCTATCCTGATCTGGGGGCTGGGCGTCGGCTACGTCATCTCCGGCGCGTACTTCGGCTGGAACCTGGGCCTTCCCGAGGGTGGCCCCTACGGCATGCTGCTGGCGACGGGCATCGTCACCGTCCTCTACGTGACGTTCGTTCTCGGCTACGCCGAGCTGGCCTGTGCGCTGCCCCGCGCCGGTGGCGTCTTCGTTTACACGTCGCGCGCGTTCGGTCCCGACGTCGGCTTCGTCGGGGGCATCGCCCAGCTCGTCGAGTACATGCTCGCGCCGCCCGCGATCGCGTTCGCGATCGGCGGCTACATCAACCAAACCTCTCCATCGCTGCCGATCCTCCCGATCGCGATCGTCGCGTACGTCGTGTTCACCGCGATCAACATCTGGGGCGTCAAGCTCTCGGTCTCGTTCGAGCTCGTGCTCACGGTGATCGCAGTCGTCGAGCTGCTCATCTTCGGCTTCGTGGTGCTGCCGCACTTCAGCTGGGACACGTTCTCGCAAAACCCGCTGCCGAACGGGTGGGGCGGTGCATTCGCCGCGCTGCCGTTTGCGATCTGGTTTTATCTCGCGATCGAAGGCATCGCGAACGTCGCGGAAGAAGCGCGCGATCCACAGCGCGACTTGCCGCGCGGCTTTGGCTGGGCGATGGCAACGCTCGTCGTGCTCACCGCGATCACGCTGTTCGGTGCGGTCGGTGTCGCGGGTTGGGAAGCGGTCGTCTATCCCAATCCGGGAGACCACTCGATCACCACCGACTCGCCGTTGCCGCAGGCCGTCGGTCATATCGTGTCGCGCGAGAGCCCGCTGTTCACGCTGCTCACCGGCATCGGCCTGATCGGTCTCATCGCGTCGTTCCACGGCATCCTGATCGCAGGCAGCCGCGCGTTGCTCGAGATGGGACGCGCGCGCTACGCACCGGCGATCGTCGGCGAGGTCCACCCCACGACGAAGACGCCCGTCATCGCGCTGCTCGTCAACCTCGGCGTCGGTCTCGTCACGCTCGCGACCGGCGAGACGACGCAGATCATCCTGATCGCAGTGTTCGGTGCGCTCACGCTCTACGCGCTCGCCTCCGCTGCGGTGATCAAGCTGCGCCTCGCGGAGCCCGAGCTCGTGCGGCCGTATCGCGCGCCGCTCTATCCGGTCACGCCCATCATCGCGCTCGTGCTCTCGCTCGTTTGCATCGGCGCGATGATCTGGAAGTACCCGAAGCTCGCCCTCGTCTACGCGGCCATCCTCGCCGGCAGCTACCTGGCATTTATCGTGTTTGTCCCGAAGGAACGGCGCACTTCCCGGTTGTGACAACCGAGCGGAACCCCGCTAGGATGCGCGCCGTGATGCGTAAACTGATTTTCGCGATCGTTTTGCTGGGCGCCACGAGCTGCGACCAGGGGAAGAGCAAGCTCGACGACATGCCCGGTGGCAAGAAGCCCACCGGCAGCGGCTCGGCGTCGACGACCGGCGATGCGATCGACATCGATAGCAAGGACATCCTCAACCGCAAGGACGCGGTAGCGGAGGTCCAGGTCAAGCACGTGCTGCTCGGTTGGAAGGAGCTCGACTCGGTCTATCAAGGCCGCCTCGATCCGCGCGCGCAAAAGCGCTCCAACGCCGACGCCGCGAAGCTCGCCAAAGAGGTCGCCGACAAGCTGCGTAAGAACCCAGACTCGATCGATGCGCTCGTCAAAGAGCACTCCGAAGATCCGGGCTCGCTCTCCGGCGAACCCTACACGGTCAAGGCCGACGCGCCGTTCGTGCCCGAGTTCAAGGCGCTCGCGGTCCACCTCAAAGAAAAAGAAGTCGGCATCGTCAAGACGAAGTTCGGCTACCACGTCATGGTTCGCGTCCCGCCGCCGCCGCCCGATCCGCTCGAGTCAGCAGACATCCTCAAGCGCGAGCCCACGAAGGACACCGTGCACGTCCAGCACGTGCTGATCGGTTGGAAGGACGCGCCCGCCGTCAAGAGCGGCCGCGGCGATCCGCGCGCGAAGGAACGCCCGAAGGCAGACGCCGACAAGATGGCGACCGACATCCTCGCGCGCGTTCAAAAGGGCGAGGACATGGCGAAGCTGATGAAAGAGTTCAGCGAAGACCCGGGCTCCAAAGACAACGCGCGCGCCTATCCGGTCGGCCCTGACGCGCCGATGGTCGAGCCGTTCAAGAACCTCTCGCTGCGTCTCAAGGACGGCGAAGCCGGCCTCGTCAAATCGCCGTTCGGCTGGCACGTGATCAAGCGCGTGCCGCCGCCGCCGCCCGATCCGCTCGAGTCGGCCGACATCCTCAAGCGCGCTCCCACCACGCAAAAGGGCAAGGTCAAGCACATCCTGCTCGGCTGGAAAGATCTCAACACCGGTAGCGACGAGCGCTCGAAGAAGCGCGATCGCCCCGCGCTCGAGAAGCTCGTCAAGGACACGGTCGCGAAGCTCAAGAAGGGCGCGAAGATCGAGCCGCTGATGAAGGAGCTCTCCGAAGATCCGGGCTCCGCGGCATCGGGCGAGGGGTACGACGTGACGCCCGACGCGGGCCTGGTCGAGCCGTTCAAGAACCTGTCGCTGCGCCTCAACGTGAATGAGGTCGGCGTCGTGAAGACCGACTTCGGCATTCACATCATCCAACGCGTCGAATAACCGCGCGCGACGCGGGCGCTGCACGTGAAGTGCAATGCGCCTGAGCCGCAACCGCAACCGCAACCGCAGCGGCAACCGCAACCGCAGCGGCAACCGCAACCGCAGCGGCAACGGCAACCGCAACCGCAGCGGCAACGGCAACCGCAACCGCAGCGGCAACCGCAACCGCAGGCGCAGCCGGTGGCCACACTCGATCAGAGTTGCGCCGACGTGGGCACCGCAGTCGATCGCTACGCCGAAACGAACAACGCGGACCGCGTTGCGCGCGATCCGCGTTCGAGCCGCAGCGGCTCGCGAGCGAGGAGTCGTTACTCCTTCTTGGGCTCTTCCTTCTTCGGCTCTTCCTTCTTCTCCTCGGCCTTCGGCTCCGCCGGCTTCTCCTCAGCCTTCGGCTCCGCGGGCTTCGGCGTCTCCTCGGTCACCGGGCTGATCAGCTTGAACTCGACGCGCCGGTTCACGGTGCGCGCTGCGTTGAGCTTTGCGGCTTTGAGGCCGGTCGGATCCTGGATCGGCGCGCTCGCGCCGAAGCCCTTCGCGGTCAGCCGATCCTCGGTGACGCCCTTCTTGACGAAGTACGCTTTCACCGACTCGGCACGCGCCTGCGAGAGCGCGTCGTTGTCGGGGAACTTGCCGCCGGCCTTGAGTGCCTGATCGTCGGTGTGCCCCTGGATTTCGACTTTGACGTCCTTGAACTCGGTGAGAACCGCGACCGCCTTGTCGAGCGTCTTGAATGACGCCGGGAGGAGGTCCGCCGAGTTCACCTTGAAGTTGATGCCCGCGATCGTGCCGGTGTACTGGGCGAGCTTGGCGGGGAGGTCGTCGGGGCAGCCGTCGTCGTCCTGAAAGCCGTTCTTGGTCTCCGGCTGGTCGGCGCACTTGTCGCCGGCGTCGGCGACGCCGTCACCATCGTTGTCCGGATCGGGGCAGCCGTCATCGTCCTGGAAGTTGTCCTTGTCTTCGGGCTCGGTCGCGCACTTGTCGCCCGCGTCCGCGATGCCGTCGGCGTCGTTGTCGTTGTCGGGGCAACCGTTGTCGTCCTCGAAGCCGTCCTTGTCCTCGGCCTCGCTGGGGCACTTGTCGGCGGCACCAACCACGCCATCTTTGTCCGGATCATCGTCCGCGACGGGCGGCTTGGGCTCTTCCTTGATGTCGATCTTCACGATCGCGCCGAAGTCCTTGTACAGGCTGGCCAGGATCTCGAAGTCGGGAGCAATCGAGCTGTCGCGGCCCTTGGAGGCGATGCCGCGGACATCGAGGCGCACGCCCCAGCCGCCCGAGGCGCGGTACTTGGCGCCGACGCCGAGGTAGCCGAACGGCGCGCTTTCCTTGTTGAACAGCGACTCGTCCATCGTGCCGATGTCGACGACGCTGATCAGACCGCCGCCCGCGACCACGAACGGCAGGATCTTGTTGGTGGGATCGTTGGCGCGAAATTGCGCGATGACATGGCCGCGGCCAACGGCGTCATAGATGTCGAACGTGACGTTCGTGCCGTCGGACTCGGTCGGAATCAGGCCGCCCTCGACCTCGACGCCGAGCATCGACGTGAACAGGTAACCGATGCGAACGCCGAAGAAGGCGGAGTTCGCGTGATGAATCTCCGATCCCTCGGGCGCACCGAGCCCGTTGTCGGCACTGAAGACATGGGCGCCGGCGGTTCCGCCGATCTCCACGCCAGCGTGAGCCGAGGACGCCAAACCGACCGTGATCAACGCGACGCCTAAACGATTCATGGGCCCGCGTTTTCGGTCGATACACGGGGTCGAAGCAAGCCAAAGCAGCCGAAAATCTGCATCTGCGACCTCAGATTTCTGAAATCGCGGGTCGCGAGATCCGCGCGGTTACCACCGCTACGGCGCGGAACGACCGTTGCAGCTGGGACTCCAAATGCAGTTCCGCGAGCTCCGGCGTGCGTTGCAAGCGATCGTGATGGCGGGCCTCCCCGCCTGCGGTCTTGGTGAAGGCCTGCTCGGCACCATCGACGAGGAGGAGTGCCAACGAACGATCGTAAAGGAGTTCACGGTCGACACCCCAGCGGACCCCCCGATGCAGCTACGCATCGAGAGCTGCCGGGTCGACGCCGATGCCTGCATGGAGCTGTGCGCCATGCTGATGACCCGGGCCGAGCTGCCGGCACCGAACGCGTGCGCAGTGACCTTCCAGGGCAACGAGGTCCACGCCACCGCCAGCTATACCGAGGCCACCAACGCTTCGGGGTGCGGGGTGGAGGGCCGGCGCCCGGCGGGGCTGGTCGAACCCAAGCGAATCGACGCACGTGATGCGGTGGGCCGGTGGCTCGCGCACGCGGCGTGGCTCGAGGCCGCATCGATCCCAGCGTTCATCTACCTGGCCCGCGAGCTCGATCAGCACGGCGCACCGCGCGCGCTATCGCGGCTCGCGTTGGCGGCGGCCCGCGACGAGGTTCGCCACGCGCGCATCATGCGCGGCATCGCGGCGCGCTACGGCGCAGCGGTCCCGGCGGTCGACGTCGCGTTACCCGTGCCGCGCTCGCTCGAAGAGATGGCGATCGAGAACGCGATCGAAGGCTGCGTGCGCGAGACGTGGGGTGCGGTCGTCGCGCTGTGGCAGGCGCATCGCGCTCACGACCCGGAGCTGCGCGCGATCTATCGCGGCATTGCCGCCGACGAAGCGCGCCACGCGGCGCTCGGTTGGGCGATCGATGCGTGGGTGCGCACGCGCCTCGACGCAGCGGCTCACGCGCGCATCGATGCGGCCCGCGAGCGCGCGGTGCGCGAGCTGTTCGAAGGACACAACCCCGAAGCCCTCGCGGTTCTCGGTCTTCCACATGGCAACGAAGCGCACGGTTTGCTCGCGCGCACCAACGAGACGGTCTGGACGAGGAGAGCAGCATGAAGCGCAACGCATTGTTGATCGCATTGGTCGGATGTACCTCGATCGAGTATCCGTCGCCGACGCCTCCGCCACCGTGGGGCGCGCCGATCAGTGGCGGCACGATGCTCGTCACGCGCGACGGTACGCGCGCGATCGTGGCCGATCCGGATCGCGATCGGGTCGTGTTTGTCGACCTCGACACCGGCAAGTCGATCCTGGACGTCAAGCTCGAGGCAGGCAGCGATCCGGGCCGCATCGTCGAGGACGGCGCCGGCCGGGTACACATCGCGCTGCGCGGCACCGCCAATCTGTTCACGTTCGATGCTGCGACCGGCGAGCCAATCATGAGCCGCGCCACGTGCCGCGAACCGCGCGGTCTGGCGTGGGACAGCGCCACCGATCAGCTGCACGTCGCCTGCACGACCGGCGAGCTCGTCAGCTTTGCGGCCGACGGTGACGTGGTGCGCGCAGTGTTCGTCGATCGCGATCTGCGCGACGTCGTCGTGCGTGGCTCGCAGCTCGCGGTCACGCGGTTTCGCAGCGCCGAGATCCTCACGCTCGACGCGCAAGGCGCGATCGTCACCCGCGCTAGCGTGCGCAACGTACAACGGATCGAAAAGGGTGGCCCGTTCGGCGGCGAGGGCAGCGGTGAGATGGTGACCGAGGCGAGCCCCACCGTCGCGTGGCGTGCGATCGCGCTGCCCGACGGCCGCATGGCGATCTCGCACCAACGCAAGGCCGGCCAGATGCTGCGCATCACGACGGGCGGCTACGAAAGCGGCTGCAACCAAGGCATCGTCGAGAGCGCGATCACGATCGTCGACGCGGCGGGCACGCCGACGGCGGTTGCTCCGTTCGTGCAAGGCTCGCTGCCCGTCGATGTCGCCGTCGACGACCAAGGCTCGCGCCTTGCGTTCGTCAGCGCGGGTCGCAAGACCGTGCACGTCGTGCCGATGTCAGCGCTGAGCCAGCCCGACGACGATCAATGCGGTGACACCGATCAACGGATCGTTCGCCTGATCGACGATCAGCTCGGCGCGCCGACGTCGGTCGCGTTTCGCAAGAACGGCGAGCTCGTCGTGTTCTATCCCGAGTATCCCGCGCTCGTCGTGCACGCGGCCCTGGACGTGGCCGACAGCAGCGTCGCACCGCGCACGATCGCGCTGCCCGGCGAAGTCGGCTACGACTCCGGCCGCGCGCTGTTCCACACGCAGACCCAGGCTGGTATCACGTGCGCGTCGTGCCATCCCGAAGCTCGCGAGGACGGCCAGACCTGGTCGTTCGATCCGATCGGCGATCGCCGCACGCAGAGCGTCGCCGGCGGGATCCTGTCGCGCGGCCCGTATCACTGGTCGGCGGACATGGCGGATCTGACCCAGCTGATGACGGACGTGTTCGGCAACCGCATGTTCGGTGGCGCGCTGACGAAGAGCCAGCTCGCGTCGCTCGGTCCGTGGCTCGATCGCGTGCCCGCGCCGCAGACCGCGCTCACGTTTGTCGCGGCGACCGATCCCGACGCGGTCACGCGCGGCCAGCAGCTGTTCATGTCGCAAGAGGCAGGCTGCGCCACGTGCCATGCCGGCCCGCTCTTCACGAACAACTCGGTCGTCAACGTCGGCACCGGCGCAAACTTCAAGGTGCCGAGCCTGCTCGGCGTCGCTGTGCGCGCTCCGTACATGCACGATGGTTGCGCTGCCACGCTGCGTGATCGATTTGGCACGTGCGGCGGTGGTGACCTGCACGGAAAGACATCGACGCTTACCGAATCGCAGCTCGCTGATCTGATCGCGTTCCTAGATTCACTTTGAGCGCGTCGGTGCAGTGACTACACGAGATGTGAAGTCAGCGCGTGGAGATCACTCGTTACCTCCGGTCAGTGCCGAAAACTGGCGACGCTCGGCGAGCTCCGTCATCACAGGTGTATGCCGGGCTCGCGTTCGCTCGCGGATCGGTTGTACCTCCTGCGGGCGCAGGCCGATGCGTGCCGCTCGCAAGCGATTCGCCTCAACGCGAAGCTGTCGCTGCTCGAGCGCGACCGCGGTGACGTGCGCGGCATGCGCGAGCGGCTCGCCGCGTCGTCGGCGCGTCTCGATCATGCGGTCGACGGCCTGATGCGCAGCGCCCGTCGTGGCTAGTGCTTGCGGTTAACGGCCGCGAGCTTCTCTTCGACCATGATGTCGGCGACCTTGTACGTCGGCGCCTGCAGCTTCTTGCTGCGCTCACAGATGTCCCAGATCGTGCTGTAGATCTCGAGCGTCTTGTCGCGCGCGGCCTTCGCGTCGTAGCCCTTCACCTCTTGCGCGACGTTGACGAGGCCGCCCGCGTTGATCGCGTAGTCGGGCGCGTACAGGATGCCGCGCGCGTGGAGGTCGTCGCCATGGCGCGGCTCGGCGAGCTGGTTGTTCGCGGCGCCCGCAACCACTTTCGCGCGCAGGTGCGGGATCGTGTCGTCGTTGAGACCGGCGCCGAGCGCGCACGGTGCGAACACGTCGCAGTCGACGGCCGCGACGGTGTCGATCGTCGTCACCGAGGCGCCGAACTCACGCTGCGCGCGCTCGCTCTTGAGCTTGTCGACGTCGGCGACGGTGAGCTTGGCGCCCGCTCCGTGAAGCTCCTTGCACAGGTGATAGCCGACGTGACCGACGCCCTGCACGGCAACGTGGACGTCCTTGAGCGAGTCCTTGCCGAGCTTGAACTTCACGCACGCCTCGATACCGCGGCGCACGCCGAGCGCGGTGAACGGCGACGGATCGCCGGAACCACCATGCGACGGATCGATGCCGGTCACCCACTTGGTCTGCGTGCGCACGATCTCCATGTCCTCGAGACCGGTGCCGCTGTCCTCGGCGGTGATGTAGTGGCCGCGCAGATCTTCGATGAAGCAGCCGAACGCGCGGAACAGCGCGACGCGATCGAAGTGGCGCTTGGGCCGGATGATGACGCTCTTGCCGCCGCCATGTGCGAGGCCGGCGAGCGCGGCTTTGTACGTCATGCCGCGGGCGAGCCGCAGCGCGTCGATGACGGCGGCTTCGTCGGTGTCGTACTCGATGAACCGGCAGCCGCCGAGCGCAGGCCCGAGTCGCGAATCGTGGATCGCGACGATCGCCTGCAGGTGCGTCGACTTGTCGAGCTTGAAATGGACTTCGCCGAAGTCGTACTTGGAGAGCTTGCCAAAAACGTCGTGCATGCACGGCGTGCATAGCACCGCTTTGTCCCGCCGCGCTACGACGTCAGCGGTGCTCGCTACTGGGCGCTGCGCACCTGTGTCGTTCGCGGCGGAATCGGCGGCGGCACGGCGGCCCAACCCTCGACGCGCGCGCGCACGTTGAGCACGTCCTCGGTGGTGCTCGACCACGCGAGCTCGAGGATGCGGCTGGGGTCGTTGCCGGCCGGATCGCGTTCGAGGATCGTCACGCAGCGCAGCAGGTCGCCCGTGACGATGAGGCCGATGCGATCGGCCGCGCGCTCGGTCGCAGCGAGCCAGCTCACCGCGGCTGCCATCGGTTGCACGTTGCGCTCGCGCAGTCGGCTGCCGATCGCGCGTGTTTGCTCGAGCTCGACCGGATGCAGCGAGGTCGTCAGCCAGCGCGCCGCATGCGCGCCCGCTGCATCGCCCGGTGGCGCTGCGGCGAGCTCGATGATCTGCGCGAGCTCGCCGGCGCGCGGACAGAGCAGGCGAGCGATGCGCTCGGTGCGCAGGTCGGCGAGCTGGCGGGCGAGCGAGAACGCGAGCTCGTAGTCGTCGACTTTCTTTTCGATGACCGGCTTGCCGAGCACCATCACGGGCACGAGCACGCCGTCGCGCAGGCGCATCACCATCTTGCACGCGGTTGCTTGGTCGGACTCGAAGTACACCGGCGGCCGCGGCGTTGCGAGCGCGGCGAGCACGCGCGTGAACACCTTCTGCACGTACGCCGGCGTCTCGTGTTCTTTCGTCGTCACCGCGATCGGCGGCCGCATACGCGCGCGCTCGACCGCAAACGGAGGCGCGACGATCGCGAACAGCGCCGACAGCTGGAGATCGACGTCGAACCTGGCGAGCGTCATCCAGTCCTCGTTCGCGAACGTGCGCAGCGTGATCTCTCGTGCGGCAGTGTCGGCGGGCTTGCGGGTCTCGCCGATCACGTCCAGCGCCTCGGCGCACGCGCGCGAGCGATCGGGCTGGCGGATCCGCTCGTAGAGCATCTTGAGGGCCTTATACGAGTCGAGCTGGCGCTTGTTCGCGCGCAGGATCGCGTGGTGCTGCGCGATCGCTTTGACGTCGTGCTTGCTATCCGACGCGTAGAGGTCGGCGAGCCGCTTGCGCCGATCGAGGTTGTCCGGATCGAGTGACAGTGCGACCTCGAACGCGACGACGGCGTCGTCGTGGTTGTCGAGCTCCATGCACAGCTCGCCGAGGTGATCCCACAGGCGGAGGCGCTCGCCGTCGCGGCCCTCGTTGTTGCGTACCTGGTCGAGGCGCTTGTAATAGAACGTCGCGAGCGCTTTGCGGTCGTCGCCGGTTTCGAGAAGCGCTTCGAGCTCGTCGGCGGCCGCGAAATTGAACGGGTCATCGTCGATCGCCTGGCCGAATAGCTCGCCGGCGCGATCGTGATCGTCGAGCTCGTCGCGCGCGATCATGCCGGCGAGGTGGCGGTAGCGGGCCCGCACCTTGGGAACCTTCTCGCTGTCGATCAGACGCTGGACGACGTCCATCGAGTACGACCAGTCACCTTCCTCGGTGACCAGCTCGAGAAACTTCGTGAGCAGCACGTG
>DATDCH010000449.1:0-12394 GCA_036524455.1 Kofleriaceae bacterium
CGAGCGTGAGCACGATCGCGCGACCGATGCCGCGCGATGCGCCCGCGACGAGACATGCTTTGCCAGCGAGGCCGAGGTCCATTACGGGATCTCCCAGGTGTGACCCCACAGCGACTGCGCGCCATCGATGCGCAGCGTCGCGCCGGTGATGTATTGCGCGCCCGGCGAGGCGAGAAACACGATCGATGCAGCGACTTCGTCGATCGTGCCCGCGCGCTTGAGCGGCGTTTCTTTGACGCCGCGTTCGAGCAGCTGCGGCGGATATTGCGCGGTGCCCGACGAGATGATGATGCCGGGCGCGACGGCGTTGACGAGGATGCCGAACTGCGCCCACTCGACGGCGAGAGTCATCGTCATGTTCTCGACGCCTGCACGCGCTGCGCCCGTGTGCACCATGCCGGGAAAGCCGCGGTAGATGTTTGCGATCACGTTGACGATGCGACCGCCCTTGTGCGGGATCATCCATTGGTTCGCGACCTCGCGACACATGTGAAACGTGCCGACGAGGTTGTTGCGAATCACCGCGAGAAAACCGTTCGGCGAGATGTGTTGCGCAGGCGATGGGAACTGACCGCCCGCGTTGTTGACCAGGATGTCGATGCGGCCAAAGGCGTCCAGCGTGGCTTTGACGAACGCCTCGACTTGCGCCGGCTCGCGGATGTCGCAGGTCGCGGTGAGCACCCGATCTGATGCCTCCGAAGCGGCACCTGTTGACGCTTTGCCGGCGACAGCTTCGATGAGCTCCGCCTTCGCCGCGGCGAGCTTCGCTTCGGTCCGACCGCAAATGGCGACTCGGCCCCCGAGTCTCACAAGCTCTAACGCGGTGGCGAGTCCGATGCCGGAACCACCCCCAGTGACGATCGCGACCTGCTCCGCGAATAATCCAGGTGCGAAGATTCGTTGTGATTCAGGCGACGGAGCTTTGTGCATCTCGCTGCGCAAGATAAACGAAGCCTGAGGGTTACGTCCCCATGGAGGGTCGGGACTCCCCATGTTTCCCCACCCCCATGCGGACAGTCCCAGTCACTAACCGAATTGAAATGCTCGAATGTACGATCTGTTAGGGCGGGCACGATGAATGCAGCTACGGAGGACTGCCGTGGCCGGGATTTCCACCGCTATAGGAGAGGTGCGCTCTCCATCTGAACCAGCACGCCGCCAGGGGCGGTACGTGCTTGGCGAGCTGCTGGGTCGGGGCGGCATGGCCGAGGTGTTTGCCGGCCACGTCATCGGGTCGCACGGCTTTCAAAAGCCGGTCGCGATCAAGCGCCTGCTCCCGGAGCTCGCGAACGACCACGTGTTCGTCGAACGCCTGATCGGCGAGGCGAAGCTGCTGGTCGGTATGACCCACGGCAACATCGTGAGCGTTCAAGACCTCGCTCGCGATGGCGACGACGTGTTCCTCGTCATGGAGTACGTCGATGGCCCGTCGTTGCGCCAGCTGCTCAAAGCGCGCGGACAACGCAAGCTCTCGCTGGCGATCGCGACGTACATCGTGCAGGCCGCGGCCGCGGGCCTCGAGTTCGCGCACGCGCGCCCGGGCGGCGCCGTCATTCACGCTGATATCTCGCCGAGCAACTTGTTGCTCACGACGTCGGGCGAAGTTCGCGTCGCCGACTTCGGCATCGCGCGCCGTGAAGGCGGGCAGGCCGGGGTGGTCGAAGGCAAGTGGGCGTACATGGCTCCCGAGCAGGCGCGCGGCGAACCGCTGTCGCCACGCTCGGACGTGTTCGCGCTCGGCGTCGTGCTCTACGAGCTGATCACCGGCCAGCATCCGTTTGGCCAGCGCGTCACGCCCGATGAACGCGACAGCGGTCCGATCCGGATCGCGCCTCCGCGCGTCGTCAATCCGTCGGTGCCGGCAGGCCTCGATGCGATCTGCATGAAGGCTCTCGCTGACAACGGCCGCGATCGCTACGCGCGCATGCAGCACCTGATCGACGCGATCATCGACGAGCGTTTCACGCAGCAGTGGCGCGAAGGTGCGAACGATCTGGCGCAGGCGATTCGCGAGATCGCGCCGGGCATCGGGCCGTCGAGCGCGGGTCCGCGCACGCAGCACACGGATCGCCCCGTCACGATCGTGACGCGCTCGCTGATCAGCCAACCGCATCGCGGTTCGTCGCCGCGCGTCGTGGTCGACGAGTCGGTCGAGACGCTCGAGCAGGGCTCGGAGAGCACCGGCGCGCTGACCTCGATGATCGAGCCGCAGAGCCTCGTTCGTACGTCGGCCCTGTCGATCCCGAGCTCGGGTGCACGCACGCAGATCGTGGAGATGCCGGTCGGTCGGCAGTCGATGCCGTCGCTGCAGCCGGGCGCCAAAGTGCAGTCGATGCCGTCGATGCCGTCGATGCAACCGGGTGCGATGCCGTCGATGCAACCGGGCGCGATGCGCCTCGACGGCTCGCCCGCAAATCCGTATCGCCTCAGCGCCTCGATGCTGCCGAGCCCGGAGCTCGCTTCCGTGCACGGCGGCTCGACGATCACGGGCTCGTCGATTTCGGTGATCGACGTGCGCGATGCTCGCGCGAGCAAGTGGACGTTCGCCGTGCTCGGTGTCGCCGCACTGTTCGGCGTGATCGCGGCGATCGCGACGCAGATCGCGCCGAGCGAAGACGAGGAGACGACCCGCCCCGCGATCGAGACAGCGGCGGCGACCGATGAGCAGCCGACCCCGACGGAGCAGCCGGCGACCGAACAGCCGGCGACCGAGCAGCCGACCCCGACGGAGCAGGGAACCGAGCAAACCGCGCCGGCGCCCGTTGCCGCCGATACCGCGACCGTTCCCGAGCAGGCGGCTGCTGCGCCAGCGCCTGCCAACCCGCAAGCTCAGCAACCTGACACCGCGCCGACCCAGGTCGCTGCACCCGACGAGCCGGTCAAAGAGAAGGCAACGTCGCGCAAGGCTCGCTCCGCGCCCCAGAAGAAGCGACCCGCGAGCGCTGCCGATGCAACGCTGCGCGTGGAGACGTACGACGCGGTGTACGCGTCCGCATACGTCAACGGCGAGCGCCAGGAAGTCCCCGGCGCGCGCTTCGAGCTCCCCGCGGGCCGTCACACGGTTCGCCTCAACAACCCCACGATGCGCCTCTCGAAGTCCTGCACGATCGTCCTGTCGCCTGGAAAGACGACGACGCTCAAAGTCGATCTCGAGGAGGGCACATGCGATCGCTACTAGCCGCGCTCGCGCTCGTTCTCGCACTCGTTCTTGCGCTCGGCTTCGTGGCAACTCCTGCGTTCGCCGGCGAAGACGGCGACGATCAGCAGGTCGTCGTCATCAACGCGGCGTCGAAGCTCGGCAGCGTTGGCCAGATCGCGCGCCTGCGCCGCGTGCTCGACTCGCGCAACATGCTCGTCAAGCTCGACAAGAACCTCGAGGCCACGCTCGACGGCCGCAACGTGCTGATCGCGGACGTCGACGCGATCAAAGAAGCGTACGGCAGTGCCGACTACGAGACTGCGCTCAAGATCATCGACACCGACGAGAGCCGCATCCTCGGTGAGGCGGTCAGCCGCGACCCGGTTCCCGCGCTCGCCGAGCTCAGCCAGTGGCGCGGCATCATCGCAGCCGCGCTCAACCAACAGGACGAAGCGCTGCGCTGGTTCCGTGCCGCGTATCGCTTCAACCCCGCGTGGGTGATCGACAAGAAGCTCGCGTCGCCGCGCGTGCGCTCGCTCGTCAAGAAAGCGAAGCGCGAGGTCAGCGAGACCGGCACGCTGCGCGTCAACACCGACCCCGAAGATGCGCGGATCTCGATCAATGGCGGCGAGGCTCGCAGCGCCGGCGAGAAGATTTCGCTGCCGATCGGCAAGCACCTCGTCATGATCACCGCGCCCAAGCGTAAGCCGTACGCCGAGCTCGTCGAGATCACGCAGGACGAGACCTATCGCATCGACATCAACCTCGACGACGAATCGACGCTCGATCGCGCGGCTCGCCTCGTCGACGCCACTGCCGCCGCCCCCGCCGGCAAGCCACGCCTCAAGCGCGCACGCGCACTCGCGAAGCTGACCGGCGTGCCGCGCATGCTCGTCATCGAGGACGGCGGCGAGGATATGGTGATCGTTCGCCTCTACGACGTCGACACGAAGAAGGTGTCCAAGCCGCTCGAGCTCGAAGGCACCGCGTCGTCGGCCGTGATCGCGCGCCAGATCGTCGCGGCGCTCGACCCCGAGAACCTCGTCGACGTCAACACGATCGTCGTCGCCCAGCGCGTTGAAATCGCCAAGCCGACGCCGTGGTACGGCCGCTGGTACGTGTGGGCCGCGGTCGCCGCGGTCGGCGTCGGCAGCTACGCAACGTACGAATACATGTCTCGCGAACCGACTGCGGTGAGGTTCTGATGAGAAGCGTCGTCGCCATCATCTTGCTCGCTGCGTGTGCCGAACCTGTCGTCGAGATGCAGCTGGTGCTGCCGCAGAACGCCGACAACTTCGACACGACATGCATCACCGCCGTCGAGGTTCGCGTGACCGGCGGCAACTTCTTGCAAGACAGCAAGGACTACCGGCGCTCGTGCGTCGAGATCACCGGCGTCGCCGGCTACGCCGCGATCCGCGACGCGATCAAGGGTCGCTTCGACGTCGCGATCCCCGATACCGGGATCAGCGGCATCGAGATCTACGGCTGGTCGGGCCCGACGGCGTGCGAGAACGCGGGAAAGGATGACCCGTTCGTCACGCCGAACCTCCTGTTCATGGGACGCGGCGATTACATCGGCCAGGATCGCGTCGACATCCCGGTCGTGCCGAACCTGAGCTGCACGCGCACCCCGGTCAACGTCCGCATGTTCGACATGTTCGCCCTGGTCGGCGGCAAGACCTGCGCCGAAGCCGGCGACACGGCCCTGATCGGACTGGCTGGCGTTGGCGTCGGAACGATGGTGCCGCGGATGATGGGCAAGGGCGCGCGGTTCTACGGCAACATCGACGGCGGCGACACGGTCGGCAACCTGGCCTCGTTCCAGGGCCCGACGCAGATCGGTCCCAAGGCGTGCCTGGGGATCGATGCCGGTGACTTCGAGACGGCCGGCACCGTGGGGTGCGCGATCGGCGGCAGCACCGTGTGCGCGGGGGCCGGCGAGATCGAGACCGCGGCGATGCCGTTCGCGATCAGCACGATGCCCGAGAACTACGATACGGCGCTGTTGACCAAGTTCCCGGGCCAGATCTTCGGCACCGTGTGGTCGAGCGCGACGCCGCGCACCACACTTGCGGGCGCCACGGTCACGGTCGATCCGGCGCACGGCCAGGTCGTCTACCTCGATCCGCCGAACGCAGCGGGTGCCATGGCCAAGCGCGCCGACCAGACCATGACGGGACCGTCGGGTCTGTTCGCGCTCTATACGGACACGCTGATCAGCGCAAAGATCCAAGCAGGCGCCTCGTCACGAACCGTCACGCTCGGCTCGCCGAACGAGGCACCGGCCGGAGCGATGATTGTCATGGAGCCCTAGGTGCGGCTCGCCGTCGCCCTGGCGGTGTTGCTCTCTACCACGCACGCATCCGCGGAAGCGTTCGTCGCGGCGAAGCCGAGTGCTGCGCAGTTGTTTGTCGAGGGCCGCGAGCTCAAGGCCGCCGGCAAGATCGACGAAGCCTGCAAGCGCTTCGAGATCAGTTGGAAGGCCGAGCGTGCGCCCGGTACCGAGGTCAACCTCGCCGATTGCCGCGAGCGTGAAGGCAAGCTGCTCGAGGCATGGCAGCTGTTCGACGAGGCAGCTCGGGTCTCCGAACAGCAAGGCAATCAGGCCCGCGCCCAGTTTGCGCGCAACCGTGCGAGCGCGATCGATGCGCGGCTGATGACGATCGAAGTTCACGTGGCAGCGCCGATCGCGCGTGGCATGGTGCTGACGATCGACGGCCAGCCGATCGTGGTCAACGCGACGGTCCGGCAGCGCATCGAAGCAAAGCAGGTGTGGATCCGCGCGACCGCACCCGACGGCAAGTCGTACACGATCCAGGTGGAGGCTCGCGCGGGCAAGACCGTCGTCGACGTTCCGTCGCTCGTGCGTTCAACGACGGTGCGCCGGCGCAGCCGGTTGTGGATCTCGGGCGGTCTGCTCGTCGGCAGCGTGGCCGGGCTCGTCGCGGGCCAGCGGCTGATGATGATCGCCGACGACCTGCGCGACAACATCCCAGGCTGCACGTTCAACGACGACGGCGAAGGCTCGTGCGTGAACTACGCGGCACTCGAGGCGGGGCAAAACAAGATCGAGCTCGCGAAGACCAACGAAACGGCAGCCCGGATCATCTTCGGCGGCAGCGTGTTGGCTGTGCTCGGTGCTGCGTACGTCTATTACACCGCGCCGAAGGAGCGGGTGTTGCTCACTCCGACTGCGACGACAAGCTCCGTCGGTGTCTCACTCGCAGGCCGCTTCTAGCTGGTGACCTGCCATACGATCGTCTTGTGCGATGATTCTCACGCACACGGCATGCGATCGTATGGGCGATGAGGTTGTACGCCGCGCTCGCGACGCTCGTGCTCGCCGTGCCAATCGCGTCGGCAGACAAGAAACGTGACGAGCGTCCCCGCGACGAACGCACGCAGGTGCGCGCCGAAACGCCGGTTGCGAAGCCGCCGCCGCCATCATCGGTGACGCTGCCGCAAGGCACGATCGCAGGGCATCTCGCCCTCGAGCTCAGTGTGTCGGCGGGAAACGTGCTCGCGCCCGCGTCGGTCGCGCCCGATATCTCGTACGGTGTCACCGATCATTTTACGGTCGCCGCGATTAGCTCGGGCTCGGCACTCACCGGGTTTCGCGGCGGCGCCGGTGCGGGCTTGTGCGTGACCGGCACGGACGGGAATTGCCGCACGCCGTATAACGCCGCAGGCGTCGAGGGTCTGTATGCGCTCACGCGGGGCCCGGCGGCGCTCGCGTTCAACGCCGGCGTGCTGTGGACGTCGTTCGAGCCAACGGTGCACACCGATATCAAGCTCGGCTTCAAGCTCAAGATGAGCGAGGCCAACGTCTACGCGTGGTTCGCGCCGAACGTGTGGCTCGCGCTCGATGATCGGTTCGATCGCGTCGTGCCGCACGAGCACCAGCTGTGGTTACCCGTGAGCTTGTGGGTCAAGGTGATTCCCGAGCTCGCGTTCGGCGTCGGCACCGGCGTGAAGGGACCGTTGAAGGGGTTCGCCGATCGGATGTCGATTCCAATCGGCGTGCTCGCGCAGTACTCGTTCAGCCCACGGTTCAGCGTCGGCACGTCGTTCGTGTTCGGCAAGATCCTCGGCGGCGGCGACGTGATGGACCCCGGTATCGATGCACGCGTCGTCCAGATCTGGGTCAACGTGACCGGCGGCGGCTAGTGCTCCGACCGCATGAGAGCCCCGTCCACGTGCACGTGCACGTGCCACGTGCACGTACTCGTACACGATCGGCACGGTAACGACTCGGAGCCCAGAGTTCGCCTCGATCATCGGTGCCGGAGGATCGCCGGTGATCGCTTGGCTCGAGTCGACGGCCAAGCTCGAGCCGATCTTCGCCGGAATCGCTTGGCTCGAGCCGCCGGTCCCTCCGAGATCGTGCACGTGCACGTGACACGTGGACGTGGACGAGCACGACCGATCGATCAGATTTTCGCGCTCGCAGCTCTAACGCGCGTCGAGGTCGCTCGGGTAACGCTCGAGCAGATCGCCGATGAAGCCGCGCTCGAAGTCGGCGAGCGTCGCGGCGCGCAGCGCGACGATGTACTTGCCCGAGATCCAGCTCGCAGACACGCTGCCGGTGCGTTCGCGAAACCGCACGTTGTGGTTCTCGATCACGCCGAGCGTGCCCTCTTCTTCGTATTGCTTCCAGGCGTCGGGCATCGCGCCCCCGGGCTCCTCGATCACGACGTGGAGCTGCACGTCCTTGCGCAGCGTGTGCTCGAACAGCGCGCCGTATGTCTTCCACTGTTGCTTCTTGTGCGCGCGGGCGCGGGTATAGCGAGCGACCAGCTTGTAGTCGGCGATCTCGTCGTCGTCGAAAATCTTCGTCAACCGATCGACCGAGATGCGGATCTCTTGCTTCGCGAGTATCGTGCCGTCGCCGCGCAGCTCGACGCGGTAATCACCCGGCGTGGTGAACACGGGTTCGCTTCCGCTCTCGGCAGGCCCACCGAGGCGGACGTTCGTCTGCGCAACCGAGAGCGGAACCTTCGTGCGCACCGTCGAGCCGTCGGGGCGCGTGACGATCAAGACCGCGTGATCAGCGGTCGTTTCGCGGATCGCGACGCCGATCGTCGGATCTTCGCCGACCTCGTAGTTACCGCGAACCGTGAGCCGATAAGCGGGACCGCCCAAGCACGCGCTCACGACAAGAAGCACCAACACCCGCATTCGACCTCTATTGTAGGGAATTCGCGGGCCGGCGCGGCGGTTCACGGCCGCGATGAACAAGAGCCGGGGCATCTTGATCCTGTCGATGGTGGCGGCAGCCGCGATCGGCCTCTTCCTTTATATGCGGCGCGGAGGCGAACGGGCCCCGGGCGCCACGGTGACCGCGAAGGGATCCGCGACGCACGCTCAGCCGCCGACCATCGCAATGGCCGAGCCGGCGAAGCTGATCGTGACCGTGACCGACGACAAGGGTCCGCTCGCCGGCGCGACCGTGCGCCTCGAGGACGACAAGGGCGACGTCGAGATCGTGCAGGCCGGCAAGGACGGCATCGCGCGCGCCGAGACGCTCGCTGCGGGTACCTGGCAGATCAGCGCGTCGGCAGATGGGCACGAGCCCGCGGCGCTACGCGCGCGCGAGCTGCACGCTGGTGAGGTCGTCAACGTCGAGGTGAAACTGCCGCTCGGTGGCCGCACGTTGACCGGCGTGGTCACCGACGCGACGGCCGGACCGATCAGCGGCGCGCGCATCGATGCGGCAAAGCTCGGTGCCGTCGCACGGCCGAGCGATGCCGTCGCGTCGACGTTCACGGGTGCCGACGGCACGTACAAGCTGACCGTCGCCGAAGGCCAGTTACTCGTCGCCGCGAGCGATGCGAGCTACGCACCGCAATCGCGGTACGTCGAAGTCGGTGCCGCCGGCGCCAGCGCGAACTTCCAGCTTGTCCCCGGTGGCGTCATCGAAGGCGTGGTGCGCGACGAACAAACGCGAGACCCGGTGCCCGGCGCGCGGGTGCTCGCGCGTCGCGACGCACCGGCGATGCTGCTCGGCGAGCGTGCTCAACACGAAGTGACCACCGGTACCGACGGGCGATTCCGCATCGCGGGTCTGCGCCCCGGTGCATACGAGCTCGGCGCACGCGCGGCGAAGCGCGCCTCGCACGCTCCGACGATCGTCGGGCTCGGCGTCGCGGAACAGGTCACCGATGTCGAGATCGTCATCGGCAACGCGCCGGTGATTCGCGGCATTGTCGTCGACGACACTGGCGCGCCGGCGCCAAATGTCTCGGTTAGCGCGTTCAGCGGACCGGGCGACGGTGCCGAAGCGAGGTCGGATGCGAAGGGCACGTTCGTGATCGAAGGCCTCGACGCGGGCAGCTACCGGTTGATGGGACGCGGCGAGCACTTCGTACCGGCGGGCATGACGCCTGTCGAGCTCGCGGACAAAGACATCGATGGCGTAAAGGTCAACGTGCGACGAGGCCTGCGCATCAAAGGTCACGTCGAGCGCCGCCAGGTCTGCGACGTCCAGCTCGAATTCGACGAGACCGCAATGTCACGCGGCGACATGCCTACGTTCATCGCGCCGATGACAACGGGGCCCGACGGCGAGTTCGATATCGGTCCCGCGCAAGCGATCGGCTACGAGATCAGCGCGCGATGCGCGAGCGGCGAACAAGGCCACAAGAAGATCGACGTCAAGCCCGGCATGGCCGACGTGATCGTCGAGGTCAAGCCTGGTGCATCGATCGCCGGCAAGGTGATCGACGGTGCCGGCAAGCCGGTTGCGGGCGTCACCGTGATGGCGGCGCCGATCGGCGGTACCGAACGCACGATGATCGTCAACGGCATGGTGACGTCGGGCGTGCAGACATTGACGAACGCGGCCGGTGCGTTCGAGCTGCGCGGGCTATCGGCGGGTGCACATCGGCTGCGCGTGCTCGATCGCGGGCGGCCGTTGCCGATGAAGTCGGAAGGCAGGGTGACGGTGACCGCGGTCGAGAGGAAGACCGGTGTCGTGCTCACCGTCGAACGGCCGGATGGCGTGATCCGTGGCGTCGTCACCGACCCGGGTGGCCAACCGATCCGTGAAGCGTGGGTGTCGTTGCATCAGGACATCCACGACATGATCGGCGAAACGATGGATCGCGAGAGCAGCGGTTCGCGCATGATCATGGTCGAGGCGAGCGACGACGGCGGCGACACCGGTGGCATGCCGCCCGTGCTGACCGACGAGCACGGCAAGTTCGAGATCCGCAACCTGCCGCGCGTGAAATGGACCGTGATCGCCGAAGCGCAGGCCGGCAAGCTGCGCGGCCGTGCGGTCGGTGTCGTGCCCGATGCCGATATCAAGATCCAAGCGCTCGGCCTCACCGAGGTGAAAGGCAAGGTGATCGCGCCCGGCGGCATGCCGTCATCGTTCCAGGTCGAGCTCGCAGGGCCGACGCACGCGCAACGCGGCTTCGCATCGCGCGACGGCACATTCTCGTTCTCGCGGATCGATCCGGGCGACTACACGGTCAACGTATCGTCGAGTGCGGGCAACGGCCGCGCAACCGTCAAGGTGCTGCCCGGGCAGACTGCGAACGTCGAGATCACGCTCGCAGCAAACGCGATCGTGATCGGCAAGCTCGTCGACGCGGCCGGTAAGGGAGTCGGCGGGCTGCCGCTCGCGATTATTCCGGATAGCGGTGATGGCCGGAGGAAGGTCGAGCTCCACGGCATGCCGCCGACCAGCAACCCCGACGGAACTTTCCGCCTCGAAGCGAAAGCCGGACCGAGCGTGTTGATGGTGCTCGGCGGCGGCCAACCAACCTCCAAGTCGGGACTGAACCTCGAAGCAGGTAAGACCCTCGACGTCGGGACCATCACCGTCGGTGGCGGCCCCGCCCCGCCCTGATCTGCTCGTTCACTCGCTGCGGGGGTCGCCCGCCGCTACCCCACCCAAAATCTTGCGCGGCATGATCCGTGGGCAGGAGTGATAATCTGACCGTGACATGAGCAGGCACCAGGTCCGGTTGCTGCTCTGCACGGCGGCGTCGGTGGCGTTGCTGGTGAGCGCGTTGTTTGTCGTCGAATGGTTTCGCATCGACTTCGGGCCCGCACGGATCTCGATCAATCTGCAGTCGGTATCGTGCGTGCCCGACGAAGCCTGCCGCGCGGTCGGCCTGTCTCGGATGACCGGCTTCTATCCGATGATCGCGACGGCCGCGTTCTGGTCCACGTTGCCGCTCGTGCTGCTCGTGCTCGCACAGTGCGGCATGAAGATGTTCACCGGCACCGCGAGCGCGACCATCGGCAAGGTCGGCTACGGCCTCGGCAGCATCGTGTTCCTGTGTGGATTCGGCGCCGGCTATCTGTTCGGACCCGAGGCCGACGGCATGTTCGAGATGATGGGCGGCGGCGTGACGCGCACGTTCGCGCCGGCACTCCTGCTCGCGGGCAGCCTGCTCGCGATCCTGTCGGTGCGCTACGCGCTGACCGAAGGCTTCGACGACACCGGCGGCGAGTACAAACCGGTCGTCGTGCCGAAGGAGGTCGCCGACGGCCGCCTGCCGGTGACGCCGCTCAACGTCAGGCCGGTGTCGACGACGGGCCGCATCCCGACGCCACCGCAGCGCGAGCGCATCGTCACTCCGAGCGGTAGTGGTCCGATCGCGAGGCCCGGGCCGCGCGAACGTGTGCCAACGCCGGGCTCGTTCGAGCACATCCCGCTGCCGGGACGCGAGGGCAACGCGGCGGTAACCGGACCCGGTCCGCGCGAACGCGTGCCGACACCGGGCGCGTTCGAGCGCATCCCGTTGCCGGGACGCGAGGGCAACGCGGCGGCAACCGGACCCGGTCCGCGCGAACGCGTGCCGACACCGGGCGCGTTCGAGCGCATCCCGCTACCGGGACGCGGCGATTCGCGCGCGTCGACCCCACCCACGCGCGAGCGGCTTCCCGATTCGATTCCGCTCGAGGGCCACCGAGGCACCGCACCACGCGCGCGAACGGATAGCGATCGCTCGAAGGGCCGCGGCCACAGCGGTCTAGATAACGTCGACGAAAGTGGCCGCTACACCATCGACGACATCGATCAACCGAGCGTTGGCGACATCGAGCTCGAAGACCACGGCATCGGCGATATCGAGCTCGACATCGGCGACACCGGCGATCGCGATCCGAACCGCGCGAGCGACGGCGAACGAAACCGCATCGGCGACAGCGATCGGCATCGCACCGGCGAACGCGCCCGCGGATCGTCGGATCAACCGCTCGTCGCGCGCGCGAGCTCGCAGTCGGGTCGCGGGGGGG
>DATDCH010000450.1:0-8329 GCA_036524455.1 Kofleriaceae bacterium
AGAGGATTGCGCGAAGCAATGCGATGCGGGCGAGGCGCTGAGCTGCGCGTTCGCCGGCACGATCTACGAGCGCGGCACCGGCGTGAAGCCGAACCCGCAGACCGCGTTCAAGTACTACCAGCAGGCGTGCAAGGCAGGAAATCTCGACGGCTGCACCGGTCAAGCCATGCTGTACAGCAAGGGCACCGGCGTACCGCGCGACGATAAGCGCGCCGACCAGATGCTCAACGACGCGTGCACGAAAGGCAACGGCCGCGCCTGCAGCGGGCTCGGCCAGCGCCTCCGTCTCAAAGGCGATATCAAGCCCGCGCTGCCGCTGTTCAACCGCGCCTGCTCGTTCGGCTACGCGCGTGCGTGCTTCTACTACGGGAGCTTTGGCGTCAAAGCAGGCATGCCCGAGTCGGTCGCGAGGAAGTCATTCGAGCGCGCGTGCCTCGGTCGCGACCTACGCGGCTGCCTCGGCGCGGCGACGTTCGCATCGAGCGGCGACAACGCGGCGAAGCAGCAGGGCGCAACGTTCCTCGACATGGGCCTCAAGGGGCTCGAGCGCGCGTGCACGGCGAGCGACGGCGAAGCGTGCAACGTGCTCGGCGACTACCACAGCGGGCAGTACGATCCCGCGCAGAAGGATCCGACCAAGGCGAAGGACTACTACGACTCGGCGTGCAAGGCCGGGCAGACCGACGCGTGCAAGTCGGGTGGCGGCCCCGTCGGTAAACCGCCTGGGAAGGGTCCTGGCAAGGCGCCACCGCCACCACCGCCGCCGGGGCCCAAGCCGATGAAGCAGGGACCGCCCGGGCCACCGCCTCCGCCACCGCCGCGTTCGAAGCCGTAACGAGGAGCGCGCTGCTCGCGCGCGCTATGCTCCAGGCGTGCTCGCGCTGCGCACCATCTCCAAGTCATTCGGAGCGCGCCGCGCGCTTGCCGACGTGACGCTCGAAGTGAACGCCGGCGAGGCCGTGCTGCTGGTCGGGCGCAACGGCGCGGGCAAGACCACGCTGCTGCGCATCGCGACCGGGTTTCTCGACGCCGACACCGGCGAGGTCGCGATCGATGGCATCGCGATCGCCGACCGCTCGCGCGCGCAGGCGCGCCTCGGTTACCTGCCGGAGCACGCGCCGGCACCGGCCGAGCTGACCGTGCGCGATCACCTCGCGACCCGTGCGCGGCTCAAGGGCGTTCGCGATCGCGACGCGGTCGACAAGGTGATGAAGGCGGCCGCGATCACGAGCGAAGCTCACCGCCGGATCGGCACGCTGTCGAAAGGATTCCGCCAGCGCGTCGGGCTTGCCGATGCGTTGCTGGGCGAGCCGCCACTGCTCGTGCTCGACGAGCCGACGAGCGGCATGGATCCGATCCAGACCAAGGAGCTGCGCGCGCACCTGGTCGAGGCGGCGAAGCAACGCGCGGTGCTCGTCTCGAGCCACGCGGTCGCCGATCTCGAAGGGCTCGCCGCGCGGATCGCGGTGCTGCGCGACGGCGTGCTCGTCGCGGTCGACACGCCCGAAGCGTTGATCGCCCAGACGAAGACCGCGAAGCTCGACGAGGCGGTCGTGCAGCTGCTCGAGGCCGCGGCATGACCCCGGGCTTGCGCGCGACGTACTGGGTGTGGCGACGCGAGCTGCAGGTCACGCTGCGCGCACCGATCGTGTACGCGATCGGCGGCTTGTTCCTCGCCGTGCAGGGCATCGCGTTCGGCGGCCTGGTCAGCGCGCTGTCGGATCCGCGCCGGCCCGCGCCGCTCGGCGCGCTGCTCGAAGGTCAGCTCGCCGGCACGTTACTCACGTGGGTGCTGCAGCTGTTCGTGCTCACGCTGCTCGGCATGCGCACGATCGCCGACGACAAACGCAGTGGCGCGTGGGAGCTGCTACTCACCGCGCAGGTCAGCGAGCGCGCGGCCGTGATCGGCAAGTGGCTCGCGGCGGTCACGATCTACGCACTGCTGTGGATCCCGACTCTCGCGTACCTGATCGTCGTCGCGATCTTTCGCGTCGACGACGGCGGCTGGGACATCGCCAGCATCGTCACCGGCTACCTCGGCGCGATCGCGCTCGGCGCGGCGCTCCTCGCATGGACCGTCGCCGCGAGCGCCGCCACCACCACCACGCTCGTCGCCGGCGCGCTCGGCTTCGCGCTGCTGATCGGCCTGTTCCTGATCGGCGAGCTGCCGGGCTCGTTCCCCGATCTCGCGGTCGATCATCCGACGCTCGCCGGCATGCTCGACGCCGTCTCGCTGCGCAGTCAGCTCACGCATTTCGCGCGCGGCGAGCTCACCGGCTCGGCGATCGCGTTTGTCGTCGGGCTCGCGCTCGTCGGCCTGTCGCTCGCGATCGCATTCGCGTGCCTCGGCCGCCGCCGCCGCCGCGAGCTGCGCAACCGCTTCGCGGCGACCGCGCTGATCGCACTGATCGCGATCTTTGCGGGCCGCCTCGGCGGCTCGCTGCGCTGGGACGTCAGCGGTCGCAACGCGCTCGATCCCGAAACGGTCGCGCTACTCCACGAGCTGCCGAGCCGCGCGACGCTGACGATCGTGCAGCCGACACTCGGCGCACTCGAGCCGATCTACGACGAGGTCGCGCGCGTCGCTGCGCGCATGGCCGACGCAGGCCCGGTCACCGTGCGCACCGCCGATCCGGCGACGCTACCGGGCGGGCTCGAAGCCGCTGCGCGGATCGCGGGCGTCTCGCCGGCGGATCTCGCATCGCACGGTGGCGTCGTGGTCGAGGTCGGCGGCAAGCGCCGCGTCGTCGATCGCGTGCAGCTCGTATCGATCTCGCGCGACGCGCAAGGCACGGCGGCCGTCGAGTCGATCGCGATCGAGCAGGCGATCGCTGGTGCATTCGCGCAGCTGATCTCGTCGGCGCCGGTCACTGCGTGCGCGACGACCGAGCACGGCGAGCTACCGCTCGACAAAACGGCAGACGACTCCGACTGGCGCCTGGTCGCCGATCGGCTGCGCGCCGACGGCATCGTGATCGAATCGGTCACGATCGATAAGGGTGTACCGCCGCAGTGCAACGTGCTCGTGGTCGCCGGACCGACGACGCCGCTGTCTCCGGAGGAAGCGCTCGCGATCCAGACGTTCGTCGCGCGCGGCGGTGGTCTCGTCGTCGCCGCGGCGGCGCGGCCCGTGACGGCGGCGACGACAACGCTCGCGGCGACCGGCCTCGAAGGCCTGCTCGCCGCCGAAGGCCTCGGCCTGCCGCCCGCGATCGCGGTCGATCCGACGCTGACGCTGCGCGAGCTGCAGGGCTCGCTGCTGATCTTCGACGGCTACGCGAAGCACGAGATCAACGAGGGCTTCGCGCAGGCGCGCGGCACGATCTGGTTCCAGCCGCGCGTCGTGGTGACGACGGGCGCCGCGAAGCCGCTCGTGCAAGCGACAGCCGCGAGCTGGGGCGAGCGCGACTTGCAGAACCAGCCGGTGAAGGACCTCGACGACATCGCGGGCCCCGTCGCGTTCGCCGCGGTCGGCGCGCACAAGGTCGTCGTGGTTGGCTCGGCGGAGTCGTTCATGACGGCGCTGCTCGCGGGCAGCGCATCCGCAGCGGATCTGTGGCTCGCGCGGGCGGTGCGCTGGGCGGCGGGCAAACCGGTGCCGAAGGTGTCGGTGGCGGCGCGTGCGCCGGAGCAGGTGCGGTTGCTGATGACGTCGAGCCAGCGACGTGCGGTGACGGTGCTGTCGATCGCGGGCATCCCGCTCGCGTGGCTGCTGATCGGCGCGGCGCTGCTCATCGTGCGCCGGAGGCGCGAATGATCGCGACGACGCGAGGCCTTGTCGTGCTCGCGGTCATCGCCGCGATCCTCGTCGTCGCAACGTTGGTGACGAATGGCGAGCACACGGCGCCGGGCGCGCAGGGCGGCGCGTCGCCGCACGACCCGGCCGACTTTGCGAACCTCGGCGGCGAGCGCGCGATCTTCCCGGGGTTCGACGAGACGAAGGTCAACCAGATCAACTTCTCGTGGGGCCAAACCGGAGATTCCGTAAGACGTGTGGGCAACGAATGGCGGATCGACGAGGACACCCTGGCGAGTCCAGCCGCGATCGACGCGATCTTTACCGCGCTCCGTGGTGGACGCTGGCATCGCCGAGTCAAGCCGAGCGCCATTCGCCAGGAATTTCACTCGCACGGACCAAGTGGAATCACGATCAATGGGAAGACCTTCTCGCGTGGTCCGGCTCTCGAAGGCACCGGTCAGACCTGGCTTCTGCGCGACAACGATCGGGCGGTCCTTGACCCGTGGAACGACGACGCGTTGCTCGTCGACGATTGGATCGTCAAGGCGCTGATTCCGGGGTGGCTCGGTTTGCGGATCGGCCGGCCGATCAATTGCGCAACCGCGAAGACGATCACCGCGACGGCCGCCGACTTGTCGGTGCGCCTCGAAGGCACGCGGCTCGTCGTGCCGCATCGGCTGTGGCTCGATGAGCGTTGGACACGTCCGCTCCGCGACGCGTGCGCGAACGTGGAGATCGTCGCGTCTAATAGCAAGCGTGTTGGTCCCGAAGGCCTCCATATCGTCGCGGATGGCGAGCTCAAGGTCATGGGTGCCTGCTACGAGCCGACCATGACCTACGTCGAGGCGAAGGTCATACGCGGTTGCGTCCAGACCGACGCGTTGCGCGAGCTAGAGAAGGCGCTGCGCGCGCTCGTCGGCCCGCCACTCGAGCTTATCGACCAGCGGCCACTGCCGATCGATCCCGTCACGCTCACGCTGCAGGACGGCAAGCAGCTCGAGCTCGGCAACGCGCCGCGCGTCGACGGCAAAGACGCCGATCCGGACGCCGTGCGCGAACTGGTGCGCGCACTCGGCACACGCGGCGAGTCCGTCGTCGAACGGTCGAACAAGAAGCCGACCGCGACGATAAAAGCGATCGACGCGGCGGGCATCGAAGTCACGCTCGAGCTGTTCGATCACGCGATCGCCCGCGCCGGCGAGCCCGCCGCCATTCGCATCGCCGACGCCGACTGGTCCATCATCACGCGCCCGTCCTCTGCACTTCGCGACGCCACGCGCTGGCGCGAAGACGCCATGACGCTGACCTCGCTCACGCTCGACACCATCACGTACAAGCGCGGCGCGGTGCTCGGCGAATGGACCCGCACGCCCGACGGCAAGCTCGACGCCGCGCTCGTCGATTCGCTCGTCGAGACGCTCGCCAGCGTGCGCGCACCCGCGACCGCGCCGCCCGCCGCGATCGCTCATCGCCTGCGCGTCACGTTCACGCCGCCCGCCGGCAAACCGGTCACGCATACGATCGATTTTGCATCGCCGACCGCGCACGGTTGCGCAGCGCGTCTCGACGGCGTTTCGGTGCTGCTTCCGCTGCCGCTCTGCACCGCCGCGATCGCGCTTGCGTCCTCGCGTTGACGCGTGGTCGGGTTGACGGCGCATTCGACCGCCATGGTGGCCACAGGTGTCGCCACCCACGAGGATGTTCTGCAAGTCAGCCTGCTTACGCCCGACGAGAGCTCGCGTACTTCGCTGGTGTCTGTTTGTTTACCGGGGTCGACGAAGTGTTCTGGCACCACCACTGCAACTTGCGGGATGCGAAAGGAACTACGCCATGCTCGACAGCCCCTTCGAGAGTCTTTCGTCCGACGATCTCGCTACTGCACACGGCGGCTATGGCCCACAGCTCACGCACGCGATGGATCGCGCGCAAGAGCTCGGCCTACGCATCACGTCGACCACCGGCGGCAAGCACGCGCCGCGCTCGTACCACTATCAAGGTCGCGCGGTGGACGTCGGCGGCTCGGCGAGCGGCCTGCGTCAGTTCTACAGCGAGATGAGCAAGACGAATCCGACCGAGCTGTTCTACGACCCGATGGGTGGCATGAAGAACGGCCGCAACATCGGCGCGATCGGCGGCCACGGAAACCACGTCCACGTCGCGTACTGATCGCCTTCGGCGCCGAAACCGAGACGCCGAAAACGACAAGACCCTCGAGCGCGTGCTCGAGGGTCATCGCGGAACGTGGGGCGTTAGCCCTTCTTCTTGACGAGGTCTTCCGGCGACGCCTTCGTGGCGCCAGGTGGCGGACCGGCCGCTCCGGGCGCGGGCGTCATGCCTTCGGGCAGCGGCGCCGGCTCCGGCGACTCGTATCCCTGCGTGACGTTCTTTACCTTCTTGAAGACGAGCAAGCCGTCGGAGTTGCGCTCGCTGTGCGGCGACGACGTCTTGAACGTGCCCGTGACGATGACTTCATCGCCGACCGCGTAGGGCGGGCAGACGCTCTTGGTCTTGTCCTTCTCGTCTGGCTCGCAGCGATCGGGATCGATGCGGTCCTTCTTCTTGATGCGCTTCACTTCGAGCGTGTTGTAGGGACGCGGCACGTCCACGATCCACAGGCTCTTCTCGGGCGGCGTGGTTGCCGTATCACCGATGTAGAACTTCGGACGCTCGCAGAGCGTCGGGTCTTCGTCGATGCGCGCCTGCAGATCCTTGTCGCTTTCTTCGGGCTTGCGGATCGCAGTCTTGCAGTCGTACGCCCACGTGACGAAGCCGTGCACGGTGACTTCGGTGTCGAGGCTCTTCTTGCCTTTGACACGGAGCTCTTTGACCGTCTTCGAACCGTCGGCGGGTGCCGGCGGTAGGTCGAATGCCGGCACCGCCGGTAGGTCGAGCTTGACGTCGGTCTTCTTGACCTCGGCGTCTGGCCCCTTGAGCTTGTCCTTGTCACACGCTACGAGTGGCAGTGCTGCGAGGCATGCCAATGAGATGGTGCGGACCCCCAGACGGTTCGGCATGCTGCGGTAATAACATGGTGCTCAGGGTGTCTCAAGTCGGCGTCGTTATTGCGCTCAGCGCAATCCTGATCGGCTGCGAATCGCCCGCCCGCGTCAAGCCCTGGCGGCACGCACCCGATCCCACCACCGAGGCTGCACGGGCCCCGGGGTCCAAGGTTTTGTCAGAGGACACCACGGAGGCGGCTGTGTTTGCAGCCCGCCCGCATACGCTGCGCATTCACATGGATGCGGAGCCCGGCCGGCTCACGCCCCTCGTCGATCCGTCGCTGTGGGCAACGCGCATTACGGTTGGAACCATCTTCGAACCGCTGCTTCGATATGTACCGCCGGATGCCCAAGGGCCGGCTCGCTACACCGCGCGACTTGCTCGCAGCTGGCGCGTGATGCCGAGCGGGCTCGAGGTGCGGATCGAATTGCAGCCCGGCGTGACGTTTCATGACGGCCGCCAGCTGTCGTCGTCCGACGTCCAGTTCACGCTCGATGCGATCCGCGATTCGCGCAAGGGTGTAGATCACCTGCGGCCGATGCTCGATGACGTCGAGGCGGTCGAGCTGATCACGCCGCTCGAGCTGCGGCTACGCCTGCGCCGGCCGAGCAGCACCGTGCTGCGCGCGCTCGCCGAGATCCCGATCCTGCCGATGGCGATCTACGACGGCAGCTTGCTCGCCGGTGGCGCGCTCGTCGGCACCGGGCCGTGGAAGTTCGGCTCGAACAAGAACGGCGTCGTTCACCTCGTCCGCAACGACAAGTACTGGGCGGGACCTCCCGCGATCGCCGACGTGCAATTTGTCATCGAGCGCGATGCCGCCCTCGCGCTCACCGCTGCGAAGCGCGGCGAGCTCGACATCGTGCCGAGCCTGATCCCCGCGCACTGGCCCGAGCAAGCGAGTGCGCCCGGCCTGGCCGCATCGTTCGTCCCGCTGCAGCTCGCGCCGCCGCGGCTGCGATTCCTCCACTTCAATGCGGTGCGGCCGTTGATCGCCGACGCGCGCGTGCGCCAGGCGCTGTCGCTGCTCGTCGATCGCCGCGGGATCGCGAAGCGCGTGTTCGACGGTCTCGCGCGACCTGCGAACTGGCCGATCTGGCCGGGCGGTCCCGTCGACGGTCCCGAAGCACCGGTGCCCGACTTCGATCCCGCCGCCGCCGCGAAGCTGCTCGACGCCGCCGGTTGGGTCGACACCAACAAGGACGGCATTCGCGATCAAGGCGAGGGTAAGCAGCTCAAGCTCGTGATGTACGCTGTCGAGAAGCCGGCCGTGCGCGATGCATCGGGACCACCGCCGAAGACCGAGCGCGACTATTTCGTCGAGGCGGCGCGCCGCGCCGGCGTCGTGATCGAAGTGAAGACCGGCGGCGAGTCGTGGCTCGACAAGAAGCTCGGCGAAGGCGCGTGGGACATCGTCGAGATCGAGTGGCTCGGACGCGTCGACATGGACATCACGCCGCTCGTCGCTGGCAAGCTTCCAACGCGTCCCGCGCAGCCGCGCGTCGATCGCGTGCTCGAGGCGATGGCAGCGGCGTGGGATCCCGGCGAGCGCGGCAAGCTCGCGAAGGAGCTCGCAGCCGCGCTCGCCGA
>DATDCH010000451.1:0-7983 GCA_036524455.1 Kofleriaceae bacterium
CCGTCGAGCTTGGGGAGCGTGACTTTCTTGGGTTACTCGCGCTTGGGGTAGAGCTTCGTCGCCGGGTGCAGGACCTGCTCGCTCGACGTGGGCGGATTCTTGTAGAGCTCGTCGACAGCCTTCCAGCCGCCCTTGTCGTACGCGGTGAGCACGACGAGCGCGCCTTTCATGTACGAGTCGAGCATCGGACCGACGACCATCGCCGGCAGCTCACCGATCGCTTCCATCGACTTCTTGAGGTCGGGATCGATGTCGTTGAACGAGCTCGCTTGCTGCTTCATCATCTCGCCGTACGCTGCGAGATCCATCTGCGCGAACTGCTCGATCTGGCCGCGCAGGACCTTGAGCATCATCGCCTGCACGGCGTCGGACTTCGTCGCCTCGGCAGCCATGTAGAGGAACATCGTGAACGTCGCGTCTCCCTCGACGATGAATTGCCGCGAGACCTGCGCGTCGTCGTCGAGCGGCGGCTTCACGGCCATGTACTTCGTGAGATCGAAGCGTTGATCTTGGAGGCCGTGCGTCAGCTCGTGCGCGGTGATCGTGTCGAGCAGGATGTCGCTGTCGGGCACCATCACCATGAAGAATTTCTTCGCGGCCGGGTCGTAGTACGCGGCGGCCTGGCTCGCCATCGTCTGCTCGTACGCGGTCGCGAGATCGATCTGCTTCTGGAGCAGGCCGAGGTGGAGGAAAGCGGTCGACAGCTTCGCGGACTTCTCGGGCGGCAGCTCCTTCTTGATCTCGCGGCTCAAGAACGCTTTGAACTCATCGGTGGTCTGGTACGCCGTCGGCACGGGGTGGTCGAACGGCAGGCCGCGCAGCTTCGCGAGCTTGGGCTGGATCGCGTCGGCGCGCGCGAGTGCCGCTTCCGCGCGCTTCTTGCGCTGCTCGGGCGTTTCGGGAGCCTTGGGCGCCACCGCGCCTGCGTCGACCGTCCACGGATCGGCGGCAACCGCGCTGCCCGAGCCGGGCTTGACGGCCGAGCCCGTGGTCGGCTTTGGCTCGGTCTTCGAGCCGCGGCACGCAACGAGCAACATCACGAGAACGAGTACGCGCATTACGACCTCGCCAGCGGCAGCGAGGGCCTGCGCGAGAGATGAGCCACCGCCGACGGATCTGCCGGCACCGCTTCGCCCGACGCGAGCTCGAGCTCGAATCCGGCGTCGCGAATCATTTGATGATCGGCGTGCGGTGTTGCACCGCCCGTCGTCAGATATCCCTGCGTGAAGATCGAGTTCGCCGGATACAGCGCCATCGCTTGCAACGCGCGCAGCGTGATCTCGCGGCCGCCGGCAACGCGCAGGTCGGTGCGCGGATGCACGAACCGAAACATGCACAGCGCGCGTAGCGCGTAACCCGGCTCGACGAGCGGGTAGCCCGCGAGCGGCGTGCCCGGCCGCGCGTCGAGGAAGTTGACCGGCACCGAGTCGACGTCGAGCTCGCGCAACGCGAACGCGAGGTCGAGCAAGTCGTCTTCGCTCTCGCCGAGGCCGACGATGCCGCCGCAGCACGTGTCCATGCCGGCGCGCTTCGCGATCTGCACGGTCTCGACCCGATCGCGCCACGTGTGCGTCGACACGATCTTCGCGTAGTGACGCTCGCTCGTCTCGAGGTTGTGATTGAACCGATCGACGCCCGCCTCGACGAGCCGCTGTGCCTTCGCTTCGGTGAGGATGCCGAGCGATGCACACAGCTCGATGTCCATCTCCGCTTTGATCTGCTGCGCCGCCGCGCAGATCGTGTCGAGGTCGCGCTGCGACGGACCGCGCGTCGCGGTGACCATGCAGTAGCGCTTCGCGCGTGCCGCATGCGCCTTGCGTGCGGCTTCGACCAGCCCCTCGACGCTCCTCATCGGCGCCTCGCCGCTCGGCGAGGTGTGCTTGCTCGACTGCGAGCAGAAGCCGCAGTCCTCGGGACACGCCCCGAGCTTCGCGTTCTCCAGCACGTGTAGTGACACGCGCCGCCCCCAGTGCGCCAGGCGCACACGGAACGCTGCGTCGAGGACGGCCAACATCTCCTCGGGACGGGCGTGCAGAACCGCACGCGCGGCGTCACGGGTGGGCAAGTCGCCGGCAAGACTCCGATCGGCGAGCGAGGACCAGTTCATGGCGCCGGACCCTAGCACGCGAGCGAGGGCCTCTGCCGTCGCGCAACCGCGTTCAGATCGTTGCGTCTCCTTGTGCGTTGCACCCCGGGGCCCCCATGAAATCCACCATCGCGCTCGCCGTCGTAACCACCCTGGTCGGCTGCGGGAGTCCGCGCCGGCAAAACCATCACACCGCGACGCGGACCACCGCCACCGGCGACGTCCCGCAGGGCGAAATCGTCACCGACAAGGTGAAGGAGATGAACAGCTCGAAGTACGGGCGACCGCCGACCACGTTCCGCAAGGGCTCGACCTCGAAGGTCGAGGCGCCAAAAGCGGCGAAGACCGCGGCCGGGTTCCAGGTCCAGTTCGCGAGCGCCGCGCAGATCACGACGCCGACGGTCTACGACCACAAAGTGATCGTGTCGGGCGGCTTCCGCTCGACGCAGCTATTCGCCTACGAGGCGCAGACCGGCAAGTCCGTCTGGGCGCTCGACCTCCACGACGACGGACCGTCGAGCGCCGCATGCGAACGCGAGGTCTGCGTCGTCAACACCGAGTCGTGCACGATCTTCGCGATCGCCGCCGACAGCGGCAAGCTGCTGTGGTCGTACTGGCTCGGCGATCCGCTGACGAGCGCGCCGACGATCGCAGGCAACCGCGTGTTCGCCGCGTACCCCGCGGGCGAGACGAGCGACGGCAAGCAACGGCCCCCGGGTGCGACGCACGCACTCGCCGCGTTCGAGCTGTCGACCGGCAAGATCCTGTGGCAGGTGTGGCTCGACGGCGACGTGATGTCGGCTCCGGTCGCGGTCGGCGAGTTCGTCTACGTCTCCACGTTCGGCGGCACCACGATCAAGCTCGAGCAAACAACGGGCAACGTGCGCTATGCGATGAAGGCGAAGGCAACGTCCGCGCCGGTCGTCCAGTTCTCCGACGACGGCGTCGAGCAGATGTACTACACGAGCGGCGAGTACTGGAAAGACGAGCTCGGCGCGTATCGCAAACAAGAGTCGGTGATCCGAGCCGACCACAACAGCCCGCAGACGAAGTACAAAGCCGCGACGAAGAACGCCGACTACATCGACGCGAAAGCGCAGAGCAGCACCGACGCCGCAAAGCAGGCGAAGGAAGACGACGCGGCGAACGGTTTCTCCGGTGGTGCACCCTCCGCGGCGGCGGCCGACTTCGCAGCCGAGAGCGTCGGCGTGTCGAGCGTGTCGTCGATGCAATCGTTCCAGGGCTCGCGCGTGCTGCGCTTCGCCGACAAGAGCGTCAACACGATGGGCGACGAAGTCGTCGCGACCGACGCCGAGACCGGCAAGAAGCTGTGGACGTACAAGCTCGCGGGCGACGCCACCAAGCAAGGCGGCTTCCTCGGTACCGCTCCGCTCGCGGCCGGCAAGTCGGTGCTGTTCGGGACGCTCGACGGCAACGTCGTCCAGCTCGATCCCGCGAGTGGCAAGCGCAAGGCCGAGTTCAAGGTCGGCGCGCCGATCCGCTCGCAGCCCGTCGTCGACGGCGGCTGGATCTACGTCGGTACCTCCGACGGCAAGCTCGTCGCGATCGATACGAAGGACAAGTCGGTCACCGGCTGGCCGACGTGGGGCGGCAACGCGCAGCGCTCCGGCATCGCGCCGAAGCTATAGGCCGCCGCGCCAGGGAGGCCACGAGTGCTATCCTATGCGCGTGGCGTCGCAGAAGGACATCGTCGCGCTGAACGCGAAGCTCGAAGCGCAACGTGCCTACTTCGCGAGTGACGAGCTGCTTCTCGAGCGTGCCGCTCTGTGGCGTGACGCGACGCCTGAGGAATGTCTCCGCGCGACCGCGGAGGAATGCGAGGTTGCGGCGCAGATGCTCGACCAACTCGAGCCCGAGGTTGCCGAGCGCGCACTCGCTGCCGAGCCGCTGCCCGAGGATACGGTCGCACTGCTCGAGCAGTTGCGGCGACAACGATGAACGCGAAGGAAGCGGCTGCGCGTATCGGAGCGTGTCTCGACGACGACGGACTCCCGTATGGCGTCGGCGGGGCGCTCGCGCTTGGAGTCTGGGGTGCGCCACGCGCGACCAAGGATGTCGACGTCACGGTTTTCGTCGACGAACACGAGCTGCCACGCGTTGTTGATGCGCTCGAACGCGCCGGCGTCATGGTCGATCGGAATGCCGCAACGAAAGACGTGGCACGGATCGGTCTGTTCAAAGGCCGGATCGGCCGGATCGCGGTCGACGTTTTCATGCTCGGCCATCCGCAATACGACGACATGGCGCGACGGCTGCGCCGTATCGAGGATGCCGACGGCGTGCTCTCCGTGATCTCGCCCGAAGACCTTGCGATCCACAAATTGGTGTTCGGCCGCGCAAAGGACATCACCGATCTCGAGCGCCTGTTCGCGGTTCGGCGCGACCTCGACATCGGGTACGTCCGCTCGTGGATGGCGCGCATGGTGCCCGCGAACGATCGTCGCCTCGCAGCGCTCGACGATCTCGAACGTCGCTTTACGTCGAAGGCGTGATTACTTCGCCGGCAACGTGATCACTTGATTGATCACCTTGCCGTGCGGGTCGACCTTCTTGCGGTCGGCGACGACGATCAGGATCTCGCCCTGTGCCTTCGATGCGCCGGTGTTGTCACCGACCCACTTGAGGCCCGCGTCCTCGGCGTCCTTCGCTTCCTTCGCGGTCTTGAACGTGCACACGAGCACGTCGAGCTTGCTCACGGTACCGCTCGCGCAATCGGTACCGACGTCGCTCTTCGCGGCGGTGAGCGCGCCCGGCTCGAGCCCGCCCTTCTTCCATGCTTCGACGACACCGTCGCGCGACGTGGCGCCACCGCCTTTACTGCACGCCACGCACGCGACTGCGATCAGGAGGCAGCTACGCATTCGTTCCTCGCTTGGTTAGCGCCCGCGTCGCCACTTCTTGTGCTTGAACTTGCCGCGCTTGTGGCGATGCTCGTGAATGACCGGACCACCGACATGAACACCGACCGAGACGGTCGGCACCGGGATATGCACCGAGACGCCAGCGGCGACGCCGACACCACCGTGCACGTGGCCGTGCTTGTGATGGCCGAGGTGACGGCCCGGATGCGTGTCGATCACGACGGCCGGCTCGATCACGAAGCCCGGGCGCACCATGATCCATGCGCTCGGCGCCTCGACCTCGACGACGGGGCGCGTGTACACGATCGGCGTGTAGACCGCGTTGATGCCGACGTACGCGGGGCGCGCCTCGAGGTACACGGGCGCGGGCGTGCCGACGTAGAAGTACGCATCACCGACGACCTTGAAGTCGGGGCCGTGCGGCTCGAACGCGTGGTAGTGCGGACCGTTCAGGTAGCAGTAGTGCGTGTATGGATCGCCGACACCGGCGACGACGTTGACCTCGACAGGGTGATGGCCCTTGTAGGCGTGCTTCGGGCCGTCCCAGCCGTACGCGACGGGGTCGCCCACGAACACGTTGTTGTCCGCGACCACGCGGTACTCGAGCTTGTTAGCCGGGTACGTGTGGACGTGCGGGAACTCGATATGGCAGACGCCTCCGCCCTCGACCTTGGCCACCGGGTGGATGCCAGCGAACCGCACCTGCTTCCCCCACTTCTTGGCGGAGGCCGGCGCGACAAATACGCAGGCAAGTATGAGAATCCAGCGGAGCTTCATGGTGCCTCCTCGACGGCACCCCATGCTGACCGCGCTCCCGCTGGAGGGTCAAGGTTCAGTGTGGTTGGATCTGGGCGTTCAGCTTGAAGCTGCGCACAACCTGATCGAGCTCCGCGGTAAGAGTTCCGCGCAGCATCAGCGTGTCGTCGGATTCGGCATCGAGCGGCACTTCCACGACTGCAGCCGCACCGGCCGGAATCTCGCGGTAGAGGCGCATCTCGCCCTCAGCGACCGTCGCGCCGTTGGACGACGCGAACGTGTACTCGAGCTTCGTGAGCTTCATGGGGCGGCGAGCGGGATTCGTGACCTGCACGAACACGTGGCTCGAAGCCGCATCTTGAACGCCGAGAACGCGCAGCTCGGTGGACTTACCGGTGTGGCAACCGGTGGCACAGGTCAAGGCGAGCGCAAGCGATACAACCAAGCGAAGCATAAGCGGGAAATAATTGTGCGACCTCCGTGCCAGAGGTCCAAATAAACGCAAGTCCGCGTGCGCACGTGGTGTGCGCTCCCGATCGTGAACGGGCGATGGCAGAAGCGTGGCCGCGCTGTCGCAGTTCTGTACGTGATCGCGTTAACGTTCTTGCGTGAAGATCGAGAAGGGTCGTCGCGTAAAGCTCAAAGTGGACCTCTCGGTAGCTGGCGGTCAGCAGCTCGAGAAAAGCACCGTCGAGTTCATCCAGGGAGGGGGCTCGATGCTGCCCGGTCTCGAGGCGCTCCTCGAAGGCCTCGAAAAGGGCGCCAAGCATGAGGGCGTGCTGAAGGCGAAAGACGCATTCGGCAACCCGGCGATGCACCCGCTCAAGAAGATGAAGCGGACGGACTTCCCCAAGGACGCGAAGCTCACCGAGGGCGAGAAGCTCGTTGCAGCGAGCGCCGACAGCTCGAAGATGAACGTGATCCTGCAGATCGTGAAGATCGCGGGCGACGATGTCGACGTGCGCCTCGTGCATCCGCTTGCCGAGAAAGACATCAAGTACTCGGTCGAGGTCATACAGGTCAGTGATCCGCGCCCGCCGCCTGTGCCGGCGGAAGCGCTCGAGCTCGAAGAAGAGAAGTAGTGCATCCGAAACGGCTGTACGCACATCGTGGTGCATCGGCCGAGCGCCCGGAGAACACGCTGGTCGCGTTCCAGCGCGCGATGGAGATCGGCGTCGACTCGCTAGAGCTCGACGTCCACCTCACGAGCGACGGCGTGTTCGTGGTCACGCACGACGAGGACGCGATGCGCATGTGCGGCTCGCCGCTTGCGTGGCGCGACATCGATCTCGTCGACGCGCAGCGACTCGACGCGGGCTGGGGCTTCGTCGCATCCGACGGCTCGCGACCGTTCGCGGGCAAAGGCATTCACGTGCCGACGTTCGAGTCGATCCTGAGCGAGTTCCCGCGCACGCACGTCAACGTCGACATCAAGGGCGAGGACTCCGCGAAAGCGATGCTCGAGCTCCTGCGCCGGCTCAAAGCCGAAGACCGCGTAACGATCGCGAGCTTTCAGACCGCGACGATGGTCGCGGTGCGGCGGCGCGGCTACGGAGGCGAGACCGGCCTGTCGCAAGGTGAGGTCGCGACGCTGCTCGCGATGCCCGCGCTGTTATGGCGGCAGTTGCCGTTCACCGGTACTGCGGCGCAGGTGCCAACGAATCAAGGACCGCTGCGCTTCGATCGCGCGACGTTCATCGCGAAGTGTCACAGCCTCGGGCTGCGCGTCGACTTCTGGACGATCGACGATCGCAACGAGGCCGAGCGCCTGCTCGGGCTCGGCGCCGACGGCATCATCACGAACGACCCGGCCGCGCTAAAGCCGCTGTTCAGCTGACCCTGGCTCCGGAGATCGCGAACGGGTGTGGCAAACACCGGCGCACCGTCGCTGTCGCGCCAAACCGTGGTACACGGCAGCGCATGGCGTTAAAGAAAGGCGTCGGCGTCAAGCCGGCCGAAGGCAAGCTCGGAATCCTGCTGCCCGGGATGGGCGCAGTCGCTACGACGTTCATCGCAGGTGTTCAGGCCATCCGCCGTGGTCTCGGTAAACCGATCGGCTCGCTCACGCAGCTCGGCCACATTCGGATCGGCAAGCGCACCGATAACAACTCGCCCGCGATCCGCGACTACGTCTCGCTCGCCAAGCTCGACGACATCGTGTTCGGCGGCTGGGACATCTTCCCCGATAACGCCTACCAGGCCGCGGTGCGCGCCGGCGTGCTCGACACCCGCCTGCTCGACCAGCTCAAGCCCGAGCTC
>DATDCH010000452.1:0-12547 GCA_036524455.1 Kofleriaceae bacterium
ACGAGCTGCTCGACCCGCAATCGGGTGCGCAACCGGGGCGTGAGACGTCGCGCTTCGGGCTGGCGGCGGCCTCGTCCCATCCGCACCGCGGTCATCACCGCATAACGCAGGCAGCGAATCAGTCCCCAGCCGGCGCCCGAGTTCTGTGGCCGCGACCAGTCGCCTGGTCCGCCGATGTGAACGTGGTGGTTGTAGCAGTGAGTTTCGACGAGGCTCGTCGGTGGATGCCCGGTCGCGAGCGCGATCCACGCGCTCCACACGGTATTGAATCGATCGCGCCGGAAGATCCGGTGGTGGATCTGGTTGTGCACGATCGACCACGCCGACAGCGACAGCACCGACGCGATCGGCACCCATGCGAATGCCCATGCGCTCGTCGGACGCACGACGTACGGCACGACTCCGAGCGCTACGATCGCGATACCCGTCGCCACTGTGCGGCGGTCAGCCCTGTGCTGCAACATTCCCCAATCGCCACGAGACCATTGCGGATCGCGCTGGGCAAATTTTTGGGTCGACTACCGCGCGGTCTTGCGTGCGCCGCCGAGGTAGCCGATCAGCGAGACGAGCGGGTGCAGCGTCGCGGCGAGCACCATGCTCGCGACCACCATGCGCCAGTCTGCGTCGACGAACGGCCAGATCAGCGGCCAGGTCACGATGACCAGATCGATCTGATCGAGGAGATAAAACCCGGCGCCGAGCGGTCCGCCGGCAGTCGAACCAGGCGCAATCCGTGCACGCCGCTTGATGAACGAGTTGGGCAGCTCGCCGAGGATCGCGCCCGCGCCGATCAATGCGCCGAGGACCGGCGCCGCCAGCGCACCATGATCGCTGATCAGGCGGGCAGGTAGCTCGTCCGCGATCGCCCGCTGCAGCGTGGTGCCGACCGCGCCGGCGATCACGGCGACCACGAAGGCGCGCCACGTCTTGTTGTCGCCGAACAGCCGAACGCCGCCGAGCGAGAGGCCGAAGTCCATCGGCTGCTTGAGCGGGCGCATGAGATCGAAGCGCAGCACGAATCCGTGCGCCGCGGCCGACAGCAGGATCGGCGCGAGTAACCAGAGCGCGCGCGCCGCAGCCCAAAGCCACGTTTCCACGCTGCAGCCCTATCACACGCGCAGCGCGTTTACGATACGGTGGGCCTATGCGGAGCGTCGCGATCCTCTGTAATCCCCATGCGCAGCGCGCGACGCCAGAGCTCATTGCCGCGCTCCAGGGCAGCGTGCCGGTGGAGGACTTCTTGCTGTCGCGCACGCTCGACGACGCGCGGGCCGCTGCACAGACGATCGCAGACCGCGGCTACGACGCCGTGTGTGTCGCCGGTGGCGACGGCACGATCGCCCAGCTGTGTACCGATCTGTTCGCGCTCGTGCCGGCGGGCGGCAAGCTGCCGGTGATCGTCCCGCTGCGGTTCGGCACCGGCTGCGCACTCGGCGACGTGTGCGAGGCGAGCCCGCCGACGCCTGCCGGGCTCGTCTCCGACGTCGAGCGCGCGCGCCGCGACCTTCCGACTTCGCCGCTCCATCTCATCGAGGTCGCCGGTCGGCTCGGCTGCTTTACCGGCGTCGGTCTCGATGCCGACTATGCCGACGACTTCCGTCGCATCGTGAAGCAAGGCCTGTCGCGCACACCGCTCGCACGGTTCGTCCGCGGCGTGCCGGGCTTGGTAGTGACCGCGGCTGCGCTGACGGTGCCGCGGCTGGTAGTGCGGCCTCGCCGAGCGATGCGCATCGTCAACATCGGCGATCCAGCGCACCGCCTCGATAGCGCGGGCAAGCGCACGGGTGATGCGATCCCGACCGGTGCCGTGCTGCACGAAGGCGAGCTAACGATCGCCGCTGCGTCGACGATCTGGAGTTACGCGTTCAAGACGCGGTTCTTTCCGTTCGTCGACGGGCTCGGCGCGGCGTTTCAGCTCCGCATGTCGTCGGCGAGCGGGCTGCGGGTGCTCGTGAACCTGCCGGCGGCGGTCAAGGGCACGTACTCGAACCCGAACGTGCTCTGGGACTACGCGGCGACCGGCGTGGCGATCGAGCTCGCGGAGCCAGCGCCGTTCCATGTCGCGGGCGACGTGCAGCCGCGGGCGAAGCGCTTCGAGATCCGCCTCGCGTCACGTACCGTGCCGATCGTCAGGCCGCGCGCGTCCGCGACGAATTGAGGGTTCGCGGCCGCACGTTTGCGAGCACGCCGTCGCGCGGGCACACCGTGATCGTGCGCGCCGCGGCACGCGCGGGCTTCGGCGAGACCAGCTCGAGCTCGTAGCGCCGCAACATTTCGAATGCGATCTGCTTGAGCTCCATCATGCCGAACGCGGCACCGATGCAGCGCTTCGCGCCACCGCCGAATGGCAGCAGCTCGTGTGCGGCATAGCTCCGGTCGAGGAAGCGCTCCGGCGAGAACGCCAGCGGATCGTCGAACGTGGCTGGTTGCGTGTGCACCGCGCGCACCGCCATCGAGACACCACATCCCGGTTCGACGACGTGACCGCGCAGCTCGAGCGGCTTGACGACTCGACGCGTGAGGAACACGAGCGGCGGATGCAGCCGCAACACTTCTTGGCACACGGCATCGAGGTACGGCAGCGCGGCGACCTCTGCTGGATCGGCGTCGGGATGGAGCGCCTGCAGCTCGTCGTCGAGCCGCGCGCGCACGGCGGGATGACGGCCGAGCTCCTCGACGAGCCACGACAGCGCGACCGCGCTGGTCTCGTGTCCCGCAACGACGATATCCGAGAGCCGATCGCGGATCTCGACATCGGTCATGCCGGTGCCGTCGTCGAAGCGCGCGGCGACAAGGCCCGACAAGATATCGCCGACGGCGCCCGGCAGCCGGGCCCCGTCGGTTGCATGACACGGGGCGGGTCCACCACCGGCGCGGCGGATCGCGATCTCCTCGAGCAACAGATCGCGCAGCCTGCCGACCATGCGCAGCGCTCGCGCCCACGGACCGTAGCCGCCAAACTCGTGGCGCAAGAACTTGAGGTACAGGATCGCGGGGCCGAGCGAGTCGAGGCCGTCGGCAAGCGTGCGCTGGAGTAGCTCGGCGCGCTCGCCCTTCGCGTTAAACAGGGCGCGCACGATGATCGACAGCGTGATCGTTTGCGTCGTGTCCTGCACGCGCACGCGGCCACCGCGATCCCAGCTCGCAAAGCCTGCCCGGGCGAGCTCGCGCATCATGCCGGCAAAGCCGCGCGTCGGTCCGACCGCGAACGGCGGCGTGAGCAGCTTGCGGGCGGCGCGGTGGCGCTCGCCCCGCTGCAAGAATAACGACTGTTCGCCGAGGAGGATCGCGGTCGCCTCGATGCGCCACGGTTCGAACGTATCGGGATCGGCGCCGATGATCGCGCGCACACCGTCGGGGTGCCCGGTAACGATCGTGCCGCGCGAGCCCGGCAGCGGGAGATGAAATGGATCGCCGTGCCGTGCGAACAGGGCGGGGAACACACCGTAGGGATCGACCATGTAGCGCGCGAGCACGAGAGTCGCGAGCGAAGGCCCGTCGAGCTTGGCCATGCCTGGACGCTAGGCCCGCGCGCGAAGCTGAACCAGTTTTTTGACCGCGCCGGCTGGGTTGCCTACCGTCATTTTATGCATGTCGAGGCGCGGACCGCCTGGGGCCGCAACAGTCACGAAGCTCGGATCGAACGCCTGTACGGCCATCGCTTAGAGGCTGCTGACTCGCACGGCGGCTTCCTCAACTTCGGCTTATGGGAAGACGACGTCCTCGACTACCTCGACGCTGCACAGCGCATGGTGGAGCGCGTCGGCGAGCTCGCCGAGCTCGGTCCGGGTGCCCGCATCGTCGACGCGGCGTGCGGCACCGGCGCGCAGGACGCCTACCTCGCGCACCGCTTCGGTCCGTTGTCGATCGATGCCGTCGACGTCACCTGGCACCACGTCGACATCGCACGTCGCCGGGCCGCCGAGCTCGGCGCCGGCTCGACGCTGCGCGTGCATCACGCGTCGGCGACCGCGCTGCCGCTGCCCGATGCCACCGCGACGCACGTGATCTCGATCGAGGCTGCGCATCACTTCGCGACGCGCGCGGCGTTCTTCGCCCAAGCGCATCGCGTGCTCGTGCCCGGTGGCGTGATCGCGCTCGCCGATTTCGTGCTCGTGCGCTCGCCTCGCGGTCCGATCGAGCGGGCTCTGTTCGACGCGACCTGCGCACTCTGGAAGGTGCCGCGCGCGAACGCCGACACCGCCGATGCGTACGAGACCAAGCTCGAGCACGCCGGCTTCTGCAACGTCGACTTTACCTACGTCGGCGATCGCACATTCGCCGGCTATCTCGCATCGCAACGCAGGCCCGAGCGGCGCAAGGAGCTCGCGCTGCTGCGCGGCCGCGTCGGCATCATGGTCGGCGAGCTGATGGCGTGGGCCGCGCATGCCGTCTACGCAGCCGGGCTCGTCGAGTACGTGCTCGTACGCGCCGAACGCTAGCGACCAGCATCTCGGCAGCTACGTCAGGCCTGCGTTCGGCGCTGCGCGCCCCCAGATGGAACGCCAAGAACGCCAGCAGGAGCCAAGAGCGCCAGCAGGGGGATCGAGACCGCACACATCTCGACGAACTATCCACCTCTCCGGTGGCGTCCTTGGCCGCTTTGGTGTTTTGGCGTTTGATCTGGAGCACGACCTGCGGCGCCGAAGGCGCTAGACGTTCTCGAACCGATCGAAGTTCGCGTTCGTGTCGGGTTCGATTGGCCAGCTAGGCATCGGCGGACAGCCGAGCGAGCAACGCGTCGGCGAGCCCAACGTCGTAGCGCATCTCCATGTGCTCGGCCGTCTCGCGACTGCGTCGCGCGAGCCGACGCGCTTTGACCTCGTTGCCTTCGCCGGCCGCGCGGCGCGCGCGGTACAGCAGATCGCGCGCTACATGCACGGAAAACACGCGCGCAGACTTCTTCATCTCGTCGAGACTGCGCGACATCAGCTGCGCGAGCTCGGCGTCGTTGCGCGCGGCAGACCAGATCGTCACGCAGGTCTCCGCGATGCTCGAATACGCCGTGATGCAGTAGAACGACGTCGGCGTGCCCTTGTTCATGTCGACGAGCGCTTCGGTTGCAGCCGCACGCGCAGCCGCGTAATCGCCCGCCGCGAGGCGCGCAGCACAGAACGCGCCGAGCGCCATGATCCGCTCGGGTCGTGACGTCACTTCTTCAAGCAGCGCCTTCGCGCTGTCGGCGGCGGCGAGTGCTTCCTCGACACGACCGAGGTGAACGAGTGCCTGCGCTTCGCCGGCGTAGCCCCACAGTTGCGTCTGCGGATCGCCGCGCAGGCTGCTCAGCTTCGTCGAGCGCGATAGCTCGAGCGCCTCGGCGAACTCGCCGCGCAGCACGTGCACGTTTGCGATCAGACCGAGTGCCTCCTCGGCGCGACGATGAAACCCGACGCCGCGCGCGATCGCGAGTGCCTCTTCGGCGGCATGGCGTGCACGCGCCCAGTCGCCGATGCCGATCGCGTACACGCTCGCGAGGATGCAGATCCAGCAGCGCACGGCTGGATCGGAAACGCACTCGAGCACGTCTTGCGTGCGCCGCCAGTACGCCTCGGCGACGCCGGGCAGCGGCACGAGCCCGGTCGTGAGGTGCATGTTGCCGTACGCGAGCGCGAGCTCCTGCGATGGTCCCGCGCGCTCCGCGAGGTTCACGTTCGCGAGCGTCGCGTAGAGGATGCGGCGGATATCGCCGGTCACGTAGAACGAGACCGGCATCAGCAGGTCGTACGCACGGGCAGCTTCGAGCATGTGCTCGCGGCGCGCGCTGTCGACGTCGTCGGTCGCGGGAATCGGTCGCAGGCGGTGCACGAGCTGGGTCAACGCTTGCGCGACGAGGCCGAGTGACAATCGCGTTTTGCCTTCCGGCATCGGATGGCCGAGCAGCTTCACCGCTTCGAGCAGGTGCGTCTGCGCGTCGACCGTCTTGCCGAGACCCATGTATGCGTCGGCAAGCATGCGGTGCCAGCGCGCGAGCGAGAGCGACGTCACCTGCGAGACGCGCTTCGCGAGCGCGAGCAGATCGCTATAGATCCGGACCGCGTCGCGATTCGCGAAGCTCTTGCGCGCCTGCGCGCCGGCGAGCTCGAGGTAACGCATCGCCTTGTCGAGATCCACGGGCTCGCCTGCTTCGGTGAAGTGGAGCGCGAGCTCGTAGTATGCCGTCGAGCCGGCTCCCTCCATTTGCTCGGCCGCGCGGCGATGCAGCTCGCGGCGGCGGGGGCCGTCGATGCGGTCGTACGTGATCTCGCGCAGCTTGTCGTGGATGAACCGGAAGCTGCCGGTGCCGACCTCGACGATGACCTGCTTCGTGAGCAGCTCCTTGAGCGCGTCGAGCGCATCGTTCGGGGTCGCCTCTGCGACGTGCATCGCGACGTCGCCGTTGAGCATGCGACCGAGCACCGCCGCGGCCTCGGCGAGGCTGCGTGCACCTTCCGACAGGCCGGCGAGGCGGCGACCGACGAGATCGCGCAGCGAAGCTGGCACGTCGAGCGACTCGAATCGTTCGGGCCCTTGACCCTGACCGGCAGCGGTCCACGTGCCGTAGGCGCGGAACAGCAAGCCCTCGGCAACCGCGGTGCGCAGATACTCGGCGACGAAGAACGGATTGCCGTCGGAGCGCGCCGCGAGAGTGTCGACGAGCGGCTGAGGTGGTTGCCGCATCGCGAGCATGTCCGCGACGATCGAACCGACCGTGGCGTGATCGAGGCGCGCGACGTCGAACGCTCCGCAGCCGGGCGTCCTCTTCAGCTCGCGCAGACCGTCGTTCATCTCTTCGCTGCGATACGTGCCGAGCACGAACAGCGGGCGAAATAGCAGCCAGGCCTTGTCGAGCTCGGCGAGCGTCGACACGGTCAGATCGTCGGCCCACTGCAGGTCGTCGATCACGAGCAACAGGCCGCGCTCACCGGCCACCGCCGCGAGCGTTTCGCGCAACGCCTCGACGAGCCGCGCGCGCGCTGCCTGCGCGGGAATCTCCGGCGGCTCGGGGTGCTGGTCTTGGCCGGGCAGCCCGGCAAGCTGCGGCGCGTATGGTGCGAGCACGCGCCCGCGTGGGCCGAGCCATTTCTCGGCGAGCGCTTCGCCGTGCTCGCGGCATCGGTCGGCCACGTAATCGAAGAATCCTTTGAACGGATGCAACGGCGCACCCTGCGCGTCACTGTCGTGTCCCGCAGCGAGCTGGATGCACTCGCCTGTGACCACCGTGACACGATCCACGCGTGCACGATGCGCGGCTGCACTCGCGAGCGTGGTCTTGCCGACGCCTGATTCGCCACCGAGTAGCACCATGCTGCCCTGACCGTGATGCAACAGGTCGATGTGCGTGACGAGCTGCCTCAATAGATCTTCGCGGCCGACCATGCGCGGTCGATACAGGTGGCCGCCGTGACGAATCGGTGGCGGCGTCGTGGTCGTGTCGTCGAGCAATGCATCGAGCACGGTCGCGACGTCGTCAGCGTGACCCAAGCGATCCTGCGTATCCTTCGCGAGCAAGCGGAGGATCAGGTCGTCGAGCGGAGGCGGCACGCCGATGACGTGCTCCGACGGCGGCTCCGGCATGTCGTCGAGATGCATCAGCATCATCTTCTGCAGGCTCTTGCTGCGGAACGGCAGCCGTCCCGTCACGGCCTCGTACAGCATGCAGCCGAGCGCATACAGATCGGTGCGCGGGTCGCCGAGCTGACCCATCACTTGCTCGGGCGACATATACGCCGCCGTGCCGGTCACGTCGCCCGCAACCGCGATGCGTTCGCGCCCGCTGCCGCTGTCGCCGCGAATCACCAGGCCGAAGTCCATCAGCACCGGCGTGCCGTCACTGCGCAGGAACACGTTCGCAGGCTTCAGATCGCGATGCACGATGCCGCTCGCGTGCAAGAACGACAGCGGTCCGCACAGCCGCTTGAAGATGCGGAGTACCTCCTGCAGCTTGCCGCCGCAGACCTCTCGCTTCGGTCCGCGCACCGGCTGCGTGCTCTCGTCGTCGTCGATCAGGATCGGCGCCTCCGACGGCGGCAGCGAGTCCAGCGTCGGCGTGCGGCGAGGTTCGTCGCGCCCCGGTAGCGGCGTCGCGAGCGTGTTCGCATGCACGAGCGCCGGGTCTACCGAGTGGCGGGGCTTCCACGTCGTGCGCAGATACTTCTCGAGCGTGCGCCCCTCGAGCAGCTCCATCGCGTACCAGGGCAGGCCCTGCTCTTGTCCCTCGGCGATGATGCGGACGATGCCCGGATGCCGGATCTGCGCGAGCGCGTGGATCTCGCAGCGCAGGCCGGAAATCTGCGTGGCCTGAGGACTGCGCGCGGTCTTGAGCGCGACTGGCTCACCGGTGAGCCCGTGCTCGCCGCGAAACACGATCCCCATACCGCCTTCGCCAATACAGCCGACGATCCGGTACGGTCCGAGCCGTTCGGGAGCAGGGGTTCCCATCCGCCAAGTCGAATGTTCTCACGACGACGGCGTGCGATGAAGGACCGGGCCTATCCGCGTTTCACGGACCGACGGTGAGCGCGCCTTCGATCGGGACGGCGATCGTCGCGGGGCCTTGCTTGGCTAGGGCCAACACGCGCACATAGTAGGTGCCGGCCGAGAGGCCAAGCGGAGACATGTGCAACCGGTTATCCGCGTCGCCACGGCTGGCCTCGCCGCGCAGCTGGGGATAACCATCCCGCGAGTAGATCGCGGTGAACCTATCGTTGACGAGCGAGAGACCGTTGACCTGCCCGACACCCGGTGCGCCGCCCTGGAACGGCATCGCCTGGATGAAGGTGTGCGTGGCGCGAACCCCGGCGAGCACGATCTCGTTTCGGTCTTCATTTGTCGTCGCGACAACCGCCACGTGCTCGCTCGTGTGGGCTTGCAGGATCATCTGTGCGGTTCCGCCTTCGCATCGCTTCGGCGTGTAGCCGAACAACGTTTCGTGCCCCGACCAGCACGTGACCGGTTCGGTATTGAGCTCGACACCGTCGACGACGACCGCCCATGGCGCGCTCACACACTTGACGGCCTCGTCGCCGAGGAACCCCTCTTCGACTTCCGTACACGGGATATCAGGATTCGCGATCCGGACATCGAGGCTACGTGTCGTGTCGTCCTTCCAGCGCATCGAGATGGTCAGGTTGCCGATGTCGGGCGGCGGCGGCTCCTCGACGCATCCGGCGACGCTCGCGATGGCAATTCCGGGCAGGAGCAAGCGGCTTGACGGCATAGCCACCGAAAGCTGCAAGCATCACTCCGAATGGTAACAAGGCGAATCCGCGTCGACGACTGTCAGCTTCTCGACACGGTGCTCAGGTTCGCTTCGGTGCAGTCAACAGATCGTGATCCTCGAGCATCTCGCGCGGCGTCGCGCGCAGCGCAGTTGCTGCGCCCTCGATGATGCCGAGCGAGTAGCACACGTCGGGTGTGCGCGCCGTTTCGGGCAATCGGCGCAGCCCGATAATCTCGTCCATCGTCAGGTCCGTCGCCCCACGCAGGTGCTCGACAGCGGTCGTCAACATCAAATGCAAGAGGTCGTCGGACATGCTGCACTGTACATGAACGTCGTCGCGCGATCTCTGATACAGACGCGTCATGCCCCTTGCTCGAGCCCGGCGCTCCGTCGAGCGGCTGCGTGCCCTCGCGACTGGTGAGCTTCGTCTCGACGCCCCGAGCCTGCGTCTCGATCCTCAGCTCGCACACGAGTTGTTCGTATCGCAGCTGTACTGCCGGCTGATCGATGTCGAGGCGCACGAGCTGCGCGCGCGTAACGAAGGCTTCTACACGATCTGCAGCGCGGGTCACGAGGGCAACGTCGCGCTCGGCCACCTGACGGCGCCGACGGATCCAGCGCTGCTACATTATCGCAGCGGCGCGTTCTTCCTCGCGCGTGCTCGTGCGGCGAGCGGTCCCAACGCGGGTGCGCGCGAGCTGCTGCTGTCGCTCGCGGCATCTGCCGACGACCCGATCTCGGGTGGTCGCCACAAGGTATTTGGCAGCGTCGAGTGGGGCATCCCGCCGCAGACGAGCACGATCGCGTCACACTTGCCCAAGGCCGTTGGGATGGCGGTGGCGATCGATCGGGCGACACGGTTGCGCACGCGGCATGGCGCGGCGTTCGGCGCGTCGGCGGGCGCGATCGCGACGAGGCCCGACTCGATCGTGATCTGCTCGTTCGGCGACGCTTCACTGAACCACTCCACGGCGCAGGGCGCGATCAACGCCGCGGCATGGGCCGCGTTTCAGCGGTTCCCGGTTCCGATCGTGTTCGTGTGCGAGGACAACGGCATCGGGGTCTCGGTTCGCACGCCGAGCGGTTGGATCGAGGCGCGAATGCGAGGCGTGCCGGGCATCACGTATGTCGCCGCCGATGGGCGCGATCTGTCGTCGGCGTACGAGCAGACGCAGCAGGCCGTCGAGATCTGCCGATCGAGACGCACGCCGGTGTTTCTCCATCTCCGCTGCGAGCGCGTGTGGGGCCACGCAGGCAGCGATGCCGACGGCGAGTATCGGTCGCAAGACGAGCTCGCGCGTGCCGAAGCTTCTGATCCAGTGCTGCTCACCGCGCAGTCGCTGCTCGACGCGGGCGTACTCGACGCGGAGGCGCTGCTCGACGAGTGCAGCCGCGCGCTCGAAGCGGTGCGCGCGCTGTCGCGCGAAGTCGTCGCACGCCCCAAGTTGCGATCGCGCGCGGACGTGATGGCATCGATCGCACCCGAGCAGCCGGATCGGGTTGGCGAAGAAGCGCGCCGCAGCGGCTATGCACCGCTGTCCGACGACGCCGACAAGCCGAGGCCACTCGGCCATGGGATCCGCGCCGCGCTCGCAGATCTGATGAGGAAGTATCCCGAGATGATCGTGTTCGGTGAGGACGTCGCCGAGAAAGGCGGCGTCTATGGGGTCACCGGTGGACTATGGAAGACGTTCGGCGCGGCGCGCGTGTTCAACACGCTGCTCGACGAGCAGACGATCCTGGGGATGGCGATCGGCGCCGGTCAGGTCGGGCTGTTGCCGGTGCCGGAGATCCAGTTTCTCGCCTACCTGCACAACGCAGAAGATCAGCTGCGCGGCGAAGCGTCGACACTCGCGTTCTTCTCGCGTGGCCAGCTGACGAACCCGATGGTCGTGCGTATCGCGGGCCTCGGCTATCAAAAGGGGTTCGGCGGTCACTTCCACAACGATGACAGCCTCGCCGTGTTGCGCGACATCCCGGGCATCATCGTCGCGGTGCCGTCGCGCGCCGACGACGCCGCGAAGATCCTCCGCACGCTCACCGCCGCCGCACGCGTCGATGGGCGCGTCTGCGTGTTCGTCGAGCCGATCGCGCTCTATCACACGCGCGATCTCGCTGCGCCCGGCGACGGCAAGTGGTCCTTCGCGCTACCGGCGCAGAGCTCGGCGATCGCGATCGGCGAGGTCGGTGTCTACGAGCGCGGTGAGCTGACCGAGGCGCCGGCCTCTGCAACCGACCTCGTGATCTTCACGTATGGCAACGGCGTGCCGATGTCGGTGCGCGTCGCGCGCGCGCTCGAAGCTCGCGGCGTGGCTGCACGCGTCGTCGACCTGCGCTGGATCGCGCCGCTTCCAGAGCTCGCGATCCGAGCCCATGCCGAGCAGGCGCGCGCGATCCTGATCGTCGACGAGTGCCGTCGCTCGGGAAACATCTCCGAGGGCATCGCCGCAGCGCTCGCCGATGTTCCGGCGCTGCGCGCCAAGCCACTGGCTCGCGTCACGTCGGCCGACTCATTCATCCCGCTCGCCGAAGCGGCGAACCTCGTGCTGCTGCAAGAGCCCGAGATCTTCGCCGCCGCCTTAGCGCTCACCACGGCGTCGCATTAGCCGCCCAGAGGTTTCGTTGGCCAAATGTCCGCCTTGCTAATGATTCGCTAAGCTGATATTTCATGACATGAAATGTCCGCCACGAGAAGTGCTGCCGCCCGTCCGCTGCCGCGCCCGAAGGCCGCGCTCGATCGCATCGTCGAGACCGCGATCTGGCTGCAGAGCGAATCGCTGCGCGCAGCACGCGATCAGTGCGCCCGCCACGGCATCACCGCGACCCAGCTCAACGTGCTCAAGCTGCTCCAGACCGTCGGCGACATTTCGCTGTCGGAGCTGTCGCGCAGGATGTCGGCGAAGAACTCGTCGATCACCGGGATCGTCGATCGGATGGTCGAGGCCAATCTGGTTGCGCGCGAGCAGAGCGCGGAAGACCGCCGCGTCTGGAAGATCAAGCTGACGCCCGAAGGCCGCGCGATGGCGAAGAAGGTCGACGTCGCGCCGTGGGAGATCCTGCGCGGCGCGATCGCCGCTTTGCCGCCGCGGGAGCTCGAGCAGCTGACCCAAACCTTGTTGAAGGTCGTCGATCACATCGAACGCTCGATGGCGGGCGCGAAGGAGACCAAGTGAGCGAGAAAGTCATCATTTCATGCGCGCTGACCGGCGCCGTCACGGGGAAGCAGCTGTGCCCCGCGATTCCGTACACCCCCGTCGAGATCGCGGAGGAAGCGAAGCGCGCCTACGACGCAGGCGCCGCGATCGTCCACGTGCATGCGCGCCAAGACAACGGTATGCCGACGTGGGC
>DATDCH010000453.1:0-6906 GCA_036524455.1 Kofleriaceae bacterium
CGCCACCGATCTACAATTGACGCGAGTGGGAGACCGCAGCGACAAAGTGCGCGGCAAGGCCCGGCTTGCGAGCGATCTCGCGACAGTCGACCTCACCGGTACTGAGAGGAATGCCGAGCCGACGCCCGCGACGGCGTTCGATCGCCCACAGGATCGGTTCGACGTCGTCGGCGAGCTCGGTCGCGGCGGCATGGGACGTGTCGACGACGCCTACGATCGCACGCTCGGGCGAGCGGTCGCGATCAAGCACATGCTCGCGCAGAGCGCGGTCGAATTCGCGCGTTTCGAACGCGAAGCCCGTATCACCGCGCGGCTCGAGCATCCGGGCATCGTGCCGATCCACGAAGCGGGCCGCAGCCTCGACGGCACGCCGTACTACGTCATGCGCCGCGTCGACGGCCTTCCGCTCAACGAGCTCGTCACCGACAAGCCGCTCGCTGAACGGTTACGGCTGATCCCGAACGTGCTCGCCGCATGCGATGCCGCCGGCTTCGCGCACGCCCGCGGCATCGTCCATCGCGACATCAAGCCGAACAACATCTTGATCGGTCCGTTCGGCGAGACGCTACTCATCGACTGGGGACTCGCGCGCGAGCTCGGCGAAGGCGAGCAGGGCATCGCTGCAAGCTCGCCGTCCGATCAAGCACTCACGCGCGCTGGCACTGTCGCGGGTACGCCGGGCTTCATGGCACCCGAGCAGGCGCGCGGCGAGCAAGTCGATGCGCGCGCCGACGTGTTCGCGCTCGGCGCGACGCTGTTCTACGTGCTGTCGGGGCAGCTGCCGTGGGGCAGCACGAGCGCGACCGAGCTCGTCAATCTCGCCGGCGCAAACCGCGCACCGGACTGGAAGCGTGTGCCGCGCGAAGTGCCGGCTGATCTACGCGCCGTGCTCGAGAAGGCGATGGCCGGCGATCTCGCGCAGCGTTATCCCGATGCCAGCGCGCTTGCCGCCGACCTGCGACGCTTCACGCTCGGCAACCTCGTCGCCGCGTACGAGTACGGACCGATCGCGAAGTTGGTGCGCTATGCACGCAAGCACCGCGCGGCAGTCGGCGTCGGTCTCATCAGCTTCGTTGTCGTTGCGATCATCGGCGTGATCTCGGTGCGCCGGATCGTCGCCGAGCGCGACGATGCACGCGAGGCGCGCACGCTCGCCGAAGCACGCCAGCGCGACGCGACCGCGATGGCCGACGGGCTGCTGGTGCAGCACGCGCGCGAGCTCGCCGACACTGATCCCGCCGCTGCGATCGCGACGCTGCGGCGGTTGCGACCCGACTCGACTCGTTGGCGTGAAGCGTGGGCGGCGGCAGCGATGGCGTGGCTTCGCGGTGTCCCGGTCGGTTTCACGGGGAGCCCGGAGCCGGCGATGATGGCGATCTCGCCCGACAACCGCCACGCCTTCGTCGCCACGCTACACACCGGCGAGGTGTGGATCCACGACTTGGTCGCGCGCACCCGACGCAAGCTCGGCGGCGATCTCGGCCGGATCGGCAACATGTTCTGGCTCGATGCCCGCTACATCGCGTGTCATGTCAGCGAGGCGAGCTCGCTCGGGTTCATCGATACGACGACGGGCGCGCTGACGACGAAACCGCTCGCGCTGCGAAACATTCTTCCCGCGGGCGGTGGCCGTATCTGGGTCGAGCTCGAGGACGGACGCGTGCTCGAATTCACCGACCCAACGGCGCTGCCGAAGACGGTGATGACAGGGGTCGACAGGCTGTTTGCATCGCCGGATCTGCGCAGCGCGGTCGTGGTCCGCGGCGCGAGGGTCGAGCTGTGGACCGAGGGCGGCGTCTATGCGCTGCCGGTCCGCGCACGGTTGTGGACAGCAGCGACGCGCGACGACCTCGTGACTACCGCCGACGATCACGAGATTCGTGCGTGGAAGCTCGTCGGCGGCAAGCTCGTCGAGCAAGGCCGCTGGCCGCGCGAACAACTGGTCCACATCTTCATCGTTGGGGGCCAGCCGGTGGCCGCCACGGGACACGGCCTACGCGCGTATACGCCGGTTGGGCCGACGGACTTGGAACGCGAGTCCACGTCGTTCGTGTGGACGGGCCTACGTGGCTTCGCTGCGACGATGCACGATGGCCGCATCGTGATCCGCGATCGCGACGGCCGGTTCGAGCTCGGCAAGCGGCCTGTCGCACTCAGGCGGCTCGATCTGTCCAACGACGGCCGCTGGCTCGCCGGACTGGCGAAGACCGGCGAGCTCCTCGTGTGGGACCTCGCTCAGATCAGGCCGCGCAGGTTGCCGATCAGTCCGCTCGAGCAACCGATGATGATCGAGAACGACTCGCTGTGGATCGGCGATCTGCGAGACGGCGTTCGCAAGCTGGATCTGGTGACCGGCGAGTCGAGACGGCTCACCGACGACGTCCCCATGGTGGTGTGGTCGGTGATCGGTCACAAGGGCCGCTTCGTCGCGAATGGGTATTGGGAGGCGGGACAGCTGTCGGTCTACGACGGCATCCGCGACAAGGCGTTCACGTTGCACGGTGTCGCGATCGCAGCGGACGATCAAGAGGGTCTCGTGATCGCACGCCACGATGGTTCACTCGTGCGCTGGCGACCCGGCGAGACGACCACGCACCCGTACGCAAAGCTACCCGCACCACCCGATGTCCTCGCGTTGTCGGGACGCTATGCGGTGGCGCGAGTCGCGCCGCACGACGTCGTACGGATCGATGCGCAGACTCAACGGGTCACGCGCGCGGAGATGAAGGTGCCGATCGAAGCGGTCACGATCGATCCTGCGGGCGGCGCGTGGCTCGTCGGCGGGGGCAAAGCATATCAGTGGCCACTCGGCGGTGTTCCTGTCGAGGTCGCACTGCCGGGGCCTGTCGACGACATCCTGCAGAGTGAAAGCGGGGTGCTCGTCCATTGCTCGACGGCGGTCATGATCGTACGCGGCGACGAGCGTCGCGTGGTCCCGGTGAACTCGACGCGGATCTCGCACATCAGCGGCGACGCGGTCGTCGTGTTCGAGACGCCGCACAGCGAGGTTGGCTTGCTCGACCTCGAGACCGGCAGCACGGTCCTGTTCCCGCTCAAGAAGCCGACGATGTCGACCGTTGCCGCCGACGACTCGCGCGTCGTCTATCGCGTGAACGTCGTCGGCGACCAACACCAGCTCTTGCTGTGGACGCTGCGCGTGCCACGCGATCCGATCCTGCTGCGTGCGTGGCTCGCGACGATAACGAACGCGAAGCAGCTGCCGAACAGCGACGCGGTCGCGTATCCCTAAACCAGCTTCTCGTTCGCGACGAGCTGCTCGTACGTCTCGCGCGTGCGGATCACCGAGTAGCTCGCGCCGCTGACCAGCACCTCGGGTGCGCGCGGCCGCGTGTTGTAGTTCGACGCCATTGCGGCGCCGTACGCACCCGCGGCGCCGATCCACACGAGCTCGCCCTGATCCATCACCGGCAGCTCGCGATCGCGCGCGAAGAAATCGCCGGTCTCGCAGATCGGGCCGACGACGTCGGTCGCGGTCGCGGGTCGCTCGGGATTCTTGACCGGCTTGATCGGGTGATACGACTGATACAGCGCGGGCCTCATCAGATCGTTCATCGCTGCGTCGACGATCGTGAAGTGCTTTGCCTCATTGCGCTTGCGGTACAGCACGCGCGTGACGAGCGCTCCGGCCTGACCGACGATTACGCGGCCGGGCTCGGTGAGCACCTTGATGCCGAGCGAGGTCAGCGGCGAAAGCGCGGTGCGCACCGCGACGCCGTAGTCGGCGGGCGACGGCACCGTCTCGCCTTTGCCGTAGTCGATGCCGAGACCGCCGCCGATGTCGACGTGCTCGAGCTTGATGCCGTCCTTCGCGAGCAGCTGCACGAGATCGACGAGCCGCGCGATCGCGTCGGCGAACGGCGTGGTCTTCGTCAGCTGCGAGCCGATGTGGAAGTCGACGCCGGCGACCTGCAGGCCCTTCGCGTTCGCGGCGTCGCGGAACAGCTGGCGCGCCTCGGCCATCGACACGCCGAACTTGTTCTGCTTGAGGCCGGTCGAGATGTACGGGTGGGTCTGCGGATCGACGTCGGGGTTGACGCGGATCGAGATCTTCGCGCGCTTATTGTTTGCGATGGCGACGCGATCGAGCGCGATCAGCTCTTCGCCCGACTCGACGTTGAAGCAGCCGATGCCGGCTTCGAGCGCGGCCTTCATTTCGGATTCGGTCTTGCCGACGCCGGAGAACACGACGCCGTCGGGATCACCGCCCGCGCGCAGCCAGCGATACAGCTCGCCGATCGACACGATGTCGGCGCCGGCACCGAGCTGCACGAGCACGCCGAGCACGCCGAGCGTGGAGTTCGCTTTGACCGCGTAGCAGATCTCGTGCGGGATGCCTTCGAGCGCTGCGTCGAACGCACGATACGCACGCTCGATGTCGCCGCGGCTGTACACGTAGACCGGCGTGCCGACCTCGTCGGCGATCTTGGTCAGCGCGACGTCTTCGCAGTGCAGCTCGTTATTGCGGTACTGAAACGGACCCATGGGTCCGTGTTTAGCTCAACTCGCGCTCGATGCGGTCGATTTCGGCAAGAACCCGGTTCCGCGCTGGTCCGCCGATGACGTCACGGCGATCGACGGCGCGCGCCGGATCGAGCCATGAGGCGACGTCGGCATCAAAAGCGGCGTGCGCTGCGCGTAGCGTATCGAGATCGAGCGCTGCCAGCTCGACGCCGCGCTCGGTGGCGACCCGAACGAGATGGCCCGCGATGTCATGGGCTTCGCGGAACGCGACGCCTTTCGTGACGAGGTAATCGGCGAGCTCGGTCGCTACCAGGTGGCCGGCGTCGATCGCGGCTCGCATCCTCGCGGTGTCGAACACGACGGTCTCGATCATGCCGCGCGCGATCTGCAGGCACGCGAGCACGGTCTCGACCGCGTCGTAGAGTGGCTCCTGGGTTTCCTGGAGATCCTTGTTGTAGGCGAGTGGCAGCCCTTTGACGACGGTGACGAGCGTGACCCACGATCCGATCACACGGCCCGACTTGCCGCGGATCAATTCGGCGAGGTCGGGGTTCATCTTCTGCGGCATCAGCGAGCTGCCCGAGCAGTACGCCTCGCCGATCTTCGCGAAGCCAAATTCCTGCGATGTCCACAGCACGAGCTCTTCACCGAGCCTCGACAGGTGGACCTGCGCGAGCGCGCATGCGGCGACGAGCTCGATCGCGAAGTCACGATCGCCGACCGCATCGAGCGAGTTTGTCGTCAGCTCGGAGAACCCGAGGGCGCGTGCGGTCTGTTCGCGATCGATCGGCAGCGTGGTCGCGGCGAGCGCACCCGAGCCGAGCGGTGAGGCGTCGGTGCGATGTGCGGCGTCGGCGATGCGGCCGCGATCGCGATCGAGCATCGCTTCGTACGCTAATAGATGATGCGCGAGGCGCACCGGTTGTGCGCGCTGCAGATGCGTGTAACCCGGCAGCAGCGTGTCGACGTGCTGCTTCGCTTGCGCGACGAGCGCACGGCGCAGGTCGTCGATCGCGTCGATGAGCTGCTCGGCGGCGCTCAGCGCGTAGAGCCGCAGATCGGTCGCGACTTGATCGTTGCGGCTGCGCGCCGTGTGCAGCCGGCGGCCGGCGTCGCCGATTTCCTCGATCAGCCGCGCCTCGACGTTCATGTGGACGTCTTCGAGCGCTTCGTCCCACGCGAGCTCGCCGCTCAGTAGCTTGGCCTCGACGCTGCGCAGGCCTAGGGTGATCGCCTGCGCGTCGGCGGCGGAGATGATGCCGCGCGCCGCGAGCATCTCGGCGTGCGCGATCGAGCCGGCGACGTCGTGCGGGAGCAGTCGCTTGTCGAACGAGACCGATGCGTTGACCGCGGCCGCGACCGGATCGAGCGCGCCCTCGAACCTTCGTCCACGTGCGCCTTTCGGTCCCGACATCGCGCGCAGTATAAAGCCGCGCGGAGGAACCCATGTCGCAACGAGTGACGTTTCCGGCAGCAAGTGGTGAGGCATCCGGCGTGCTGTTCACGCCCGACGGTGGTGAGCGGCGGCCCGGCGTGGTCGTGATTCACGAGTGGTGGGGCGTCAACGAACAGATCCAGTCGATCGCACAGAAATGGGCGAACGAAGGCTTTGTCGCGTTCGTGCCGGACCTCTATCACGGTCTCGTCGTACCGACTCACGACAGCGCGGGCGCCGAGGCCGCGATGAACAAGATCGACTTCCCACGCGCGTTGCAGGAGATCACCGGCGCGGTCGCGTTCTTGCGCGATCATTCGCGCTCGACCGGCAAGGTCGCGGTCACCGGTTACTGCATGGGCGGCGCGCTGACGTTCGCGACCGCGACCGCGGTGCCAGGGCTCGCGGCGGTCGTGCCGTTCTACGGGCTACCGCCGGGCGCCGACTGGTCGAAGGTCGACGCACCGATCCAGGCGCACTTCGCGCTCGAGGACAACTGGGCGACCGTCGACGGCGCGAAGGCGATCCAGGAGTCACTCGCGAAGCACAAGCACCAGATGGAGCTGCACGTCTACGCGGCGAAACACGCGTTTTGCAACGACCAGCGGCCCGAGGTCTACGACGCCAGCGCATGTCGGCAAGCCTGGACGCGGGCGGTTCAGTTCGTCCGTGATCACAGCGCCTAGTCCGTCGCGACGGAGAGTTGTCAGAAGCGCACAGACACTCCTCCGTACGAGCAGAGGAAACATCCGTGATTGCTGGCCGATCGCTTGCGCGATCGTCGGGGCCACATAGGATGCCCCCATCATGATGAACGCGATGCCGATGCCGATGAACAACTCGATGGGGATGAATCCAATGATGCCGATGATGAATCCGATGATGGGCAACATGATGAACCCCATGATGGGTATGAACCCGATGATGGGCATGAACCCGATGATGGGCATGAATCCGATGATGGGCATGATGAACCCGATGATGATGAA
>DATDCH010000454.1:0-13664 GCA_036524455.1 Kofleriaceae bacterium
CGAGACCAGCCTCGACGTGCCACGGCCATAGTGAATCCGAAAATCCACTACGTGTGATCGGCGGCCGCGCGCGAGGAGGAAGCTCGCCGAGGCCGGCTTCACAGACGCACGATGTGAAAGCTGTGGCCGGTCATACTGGAGCTACTTCGTCGTCGTGTGGAGATGTATGTGCGTGCCGCATCGATCTGCGTGATGCGAGAGCAAGCGTCGCCGAATTCCTTGCTTGGTTCGTAGGTGCGCTCCTAGGATGCCGCACCGTGATGGGAACGCTCGGGCGATATCGCGTGCTCAAACATCTCGCGTCGGGCGGTATGGCCGACGTTCTGCTCGGTCGCACCGACGGCATTGAAGGGTTCGAGCGACACGTCGTGCTCAAGCGGATTCGCGCCGAGCACGCGCGTGATCGCCGCTTCATCTCGATGTTTACCGACGAAGCACGGCTCGCCGCCGGTCTGCACCATCAGCAGATCGTGCAGGTGTTCGATATCGGCGAAGCGAACGGCGAGTACTTCTTCGCGATGGAGTACATCCATGGCGAGGATCTGCGAAAGCTGTTAGCGGCCGTCGCGAAGGTGCGCGGCCACGTGCCGCTTCCGATCGTATGCGCGATCGTGTCGGCGGTCGCGTCGGGCTTGCACTACGCGCACGAGCGCCGCGACGCAAAGGGGCGTGCGCTCAACATCGTGCATCGCGACGTGTCGCCGTCGAACATTCTGATCGGCTACGACGGTGCGGTGAAGATCGTCGACTTCGGCATCGCGAAGGCTGCGCTGCGCCAGTCCGAAACGATCGCGGGCAGCCTCAAGGGCAAGTGCTCGTATATGTCGCCCGAGCAATGCAAGAGCGAGCCGATCGATCGGCGCAGCGATGTGTATGGGCTCGGCGTGTTGCTCTACGAGCTCGCGACGACCACCCGGCTATTCAAGGGCGACAACGAATATCTCGTGATGGACGCGGTCGTGAACGGCAAGTTCGCGCTGCCACAAGTCCGCCGGCCCGATCTGCCGAACGAGCTGTCGTCGATCATCATGCGCGCGCTCGCGACCGATCCGAATCGCCGCTATCGCAGCGCCGACGAGCTACGTGTCGAGCTCGATCAGTTCGTCGCGATCTACGACCTCAACGCATCGACCGCGACACTCGCGAGCTACATGCGCAAGATCTTCGGCGAGCGTCCCGAGCCGTGGCTCGACCTCGACCGTGACGCCGAGATCCAGCTCAGTGGCCAAAGCTGGAGCGACACTTCGAGCCGCGACAGCCAGCGCAGCGGGCGCAACCTCGTGGTGCCGCGGGTGGTGACCGCCGTCGAGAAGAGTGGTCCCACACTCAAGCTCGGTTGGGAGTCCGCGCCGCGTCACCCGCACGCGCGCAACCACAAGTGGCTGTGGGCTGGCGTTCCAGTCGTCGCCGCACTTGCCGCGCTTGGTGTGTGGGAGCTCGCGACCGATGACGACGCCGGCGCGGTCGCGGCGCAAACGAGCCCCGCGCCCACCCCGACGGTCGTGCCCATTGTCGAGCCCGAGAGCACCGCGCCGCGCGTCGTCGGACCCATTGCCGCCGGCGCGCCCGTGCTCCCCGCTGCGACCGCAAATGCTGTCGCGGCTGCCACCGCAACCGCACCGCCGGCCGAGCCCATCGCCGCGGCCGCGCCGCCCGTGGATAGGACCGTCGACGACAAGAAGGCTTCGCGAGCGAAGAAAGCGCGCGCGGCGAAGACCGAGTCGATCGCCGCGGCACCCGCGAGCCCACCCGCACCCGCGACCGCACCGGCGCCGTCGCGCCCGATCATGCTCGCGAACGCCGCGGTGCCGGTCCTCGTGCCACCGCCCGCCGCCCCGGTCGCGCCACCACCGGCGGCGGTCGCAGCAGCGCCGGCACCCGACAAACAGGATGCCGAACCCCAGATCGCGACGCTGTCGAATGCGACCGTGTCGGCGGCTGCGTCCGATCACTCGGCTCAGCTTGCCAAGTGTGAAGGCGGCGCCAAGCTGACCGGCGACGTCGCGGTGTCGTTTCAGATCGACGCGGGCGGCAAGGTCGTGCGCAGCCAGCTGGCGTCGACGATCAAGAATCCGAAAGTCGCGGGCTGCATCCTGCGCGCGGTGCAGACCTGGAAGTTCGCGAAGCCGCCGTCGGGCGCCGCGAAAGGCGTCTACAGCATCTCGTACCAGTAGCTCAGCGCGTCTTTGGTTCCTTCGCCGCGTCCGCGATCCACTGCTGCATCGCGGGCAGCGCGTGCACGGCATCGACGTACGCGCGGCACTGCGCATCGAGATCCACGCCGTACGTGACGAACCGGGTCGTGACCGGCGCGAACATCGCGTCGGCGATCGAAAACCCACCGTAGAGGAACGGGCCTCCGCTCGCGGTGAGCGCGTCGCGCCAGATCGCGAGCACGCGGCGCGCGTCGGCGAGCGCTTCGGGTGAGTGGCCCTTGCCCGCGAGGTTCGCGCCGATGTCCATCGACATATCGCGACGCAGCGGCGCGAATCCCGAGTGCATCTCGGCGGAGACCGCACGCGCCTTCGCACGCGCAGCGCGATCGGTGGGCCACAGCTTCGCGTCGGGATAGAGCTCGTTGACGTATTCGCAGATCGCGAGCGAGTCCCACACGATCAGGTCATCGTGGTGGAGCACCGGCACGCGGCCCGCCTGCGTCACCTTCGCGATGTTCGCCTTCGTGTCATCTTGATCGAGCAGGATCGTCTTGCAGTCGAACTGCGCGCCGGTGTGCGCGAGCGCGAGATACGGACGCAACGACCACGACGAGTAACGCTTGCTGCCGACGTAGAGGGTGAGCGACATGCGACGCACTCTAGCAAGAGCCGGGGCCGCATCGGCGATGTGCACGACACACCCCAGCCGCGCGATCACCGGTACAGTGAATCAGGCTTCGTTCGTCGGCGCCGAGCTCGTCGCGTAGCGTTGGATGAGTAGTCGCAGGTAATTGCGGTCCATGCCGGCGCGCCGAGCTGCCTCCGAGATGTTGCCGTTCGTCTCGATCAGCAAGCGTTCGACGAAGCGACGCTCGAAGCGCTCGACTGCGCGTCGCTTGGCCTCGCGAAAGGAGATCAATCGGCGTGTGCTCATGTCATGGCTCCGCGAGGGGGCTCAGCCCCGCAAACCCGCGCAACAGATCGCGATAGATACGTACGCGACTGCTGAGCTTGGTGAATGTGTGCGCTTCACCGTGCATCACGGTGAGCTCGTAGTCCGCTTGCTCGAGATGAGCTGCGGTAAAGACCCGCTTGATCACGTCCCGCGCGCGCGCCGGTCCCACCCGGTCGTGCTCACCTTGGTAGGCCAAGATCCGCTTGGGAGCTCGAACGCCGATGCGCCTCGACGAGCCCCGATCGATCGTGGAGAGCAGCACGACGCTGTGCGCCGGGCATTCACTGCTCGTGGCGACATGCGGCGCGAGAGTCGTGCCGTAGCTATCGCCGAGTAACGCGATCCGCTCGAACCGCACACCCAGTGCTCGGTGTGCATAGGCGCAGGCCGCCTCTAGGTCTCTGATCTGTCCCTCGCGCTCGTTGCCTCGGTTCTCGTAGGCAGCGCCATATCCGGTCGAGCCCCGATAGTTGGGATCGATGATGTCGAAGCCGGCTTGCAGCAGCATCTCGCGCCCCGCATCCCACGACCGCGACCACTGCAGATCGGGCCCGCCGTGGATGCGGATGATCGCCGCTCTACCTCCGGACCCTGGTCGCGGGCTTTTCCACACGTACGTCGGCACGCGCAGGCCGTCTCGGCTGATCAGATCGACGCGGATCGGCGCGACCGCCAGTGTCGGCTCGTCGGCGCTGCGAAACAGCGTGGTCGATGCGGTGGTCGCGAGGTCGAACCGCAGGATCGCCGCCGGCGTGGTTTGCCCGGAGTGGATCAAATAGAACGCCTTGCGATCGGCGGAGAACCGCGTTCCCTGTGCGGAGCCGTCGGTAGGCCCGAGCGCAGCGCAGGTGCGGTCCTCGAAGCTGCACCGCACGAACGAGGTTTGTCCGTCGGAGTTGCGCGAAGCGAGCACGCGCCCGTCGGGCAACATGCGTGGCGCAGAAAGATCCGCAGCGTCACGGATCACGTGGCCGATTGCACGAGCTGCGAGATCGATCTCGTACAACGCCACGTACTCGTCGCCTGGCACCAATGCCGCGACGACCATCCGGTCGGGCTCCGACCAGCTCATCCCACGAACCTCCGCACCCGCGGCAAGCGCGATCCGCATGCGTTCCCGCCCATCGAGCCCGACCACCAGCAACGTGCCGGTAGTGTCTGCGGTCGCGATCGCGAGCGCGTCTCCGCCCGGCGACCACGTATAGGTCGCACGCTCGAACAGCTCGACACCAAGACTGCGCGCCGCCGTTCCGTCGTGGATGCTCAGATCGCGGCGACGGCCGTGATCGCGAAGCGCGAGCATCGCGATACTGCGTGCATCGGGCGACCACGAGATGTTCACGAGTAGCTCGTCGGCGCTCGCGATGCGCTGTCTGCGCGCCGTCGTGATCGGCACGACAAACGCCTCGCACGGCGCGTCGTGCTCGAGACCATCGACGGAGAATGCGATCGCCTGACCGTCGGGACGAAACGCGACACCGCGCTGCGGCCGAGCGCTATCGTCGAGCACCCGCTCGCTGCCGTCGGCGGTCGACCGCAACAGCAATCGGAAGCGATCGCCGCGCGACGAGCGCAGCAGGAGCTGGCTGCCATCAGGGCTCACGCCGAGCGGCACGGGATCATTCAGGAGAAGCGACGCCCGCACCGCCGACGCGAGCGCGTCATCGCTCTCGCGTCGCATCCCGATCACGGTCGCGACGACCGCAATCGCGACGATGGCGAGCAACCAGGTGCGACTCGGTGTTCGAAGTTTTTCCATCACGGAGGGGACCTCGTCGAAGCGACCGCATGATTTGCATGGCGCGCGCCTGCAGCCTGATCACGCGCCCTCTGGGCGAGCTCTCGCGCGAACCCGCACTCGTTCGCGAGCGCCTGCGCAGGCTCGATCTGCGAGACGACCTGCGCGACCGGGTCGGGGGCAGCGATCGGTTCCGTCGAAGCGTCGGCGATCGCATCACGCAGCGTGCGACCGCGCGCCAACGACTTGGCCAACAGATCGACGCGCATCACCGCCTCCGAGTACTGGTCTTCGTCGATCACTCGGGAGCTGCGCAGCTGGCGGAGCACGCGGCGCTGCGCGTAGAGTGCGCGTCGCCGGTTGCGCCCGTCGAGCGAGACGCGCGGCGCGGGCAAGAGACTCGCGAGCACGACCGCTTCGAACACGCTGAGCTCGGTTGGAGGTCGGCCGAAGTAGAACCGCGCGGCTTGCTTCGCGCCCCACACCCCGTCGCCCCACTCGACGACGTTCAAGTAAATCTCGAGGATTCGCAGCTTGTCGAGCGAGCGCTCCAAGCGACGCGTGATCAGCGCCTCGCGCAGCTTGCGATGCATCGAGCGATCCGGCGTCAGGTACAAGTTCTTCGCGAGCTGTTGTGTGATCGTGCTGCCGCCGCCCCGCGAACGGCCTGACACGTACGCCCAGAACGCTTTGCGCAGAGGTCCCCATTCGAAACCGGCGTGGCGGAAGAACCCGCCATCTTCGGCTTTGACGACCGCGCACGCGAGGTACGGCGAGATGCCGTCGAGGTCGACCCACTCGACCCGAGCGCTGTCGCCGCCACGCAACCGCATGAAGCTCGTCTGGGTCGGCGCTTCGCTGCGCAGGTGATCGACGTTCGGCGTCGTCACGACGAGCACCATGAAGTAGATCGCCGGCACGGCGACGATCACAGCGAGCCCGATCCCGATGCCGCGCAGGATGCGTCGCGCCCTCATCGCGGCACCGGCCGATTCGGATGACCACAGGTCTCGACGAGCGCGCGTACCGCCGGAACATGCGGATACTCATCGAGCACGCGCGCAGCGTGGTCGCGCATCTCGTCACACCTACCCTCTTCATAGAGGCGATACACGAGCGTGGCGCGGAGCTGATACGCGGTCGGATCGACGCGCAACGCTGCTTCGAGAGTCGCGATGTCGCGGTGGTGCCCGAGCTCATGCGCGCGCAGTCGCCGCGTCGCGTCGAGAGTAAACAGGACGGCCGCGACAAGCACCGGAATGACGGCGAGACGAGACACGCGCAGGGTGACGAGCGATCGGAATGGCGGCGCTGCGACGCCGAACAGCGCAAACGCGAACAGCGCTGGCGTCGGACGGAGCAAGACTGCGTCCAGGATGCCCATGACAGCGACAGCCGCCAACAGTGCAAGCAGCGCGCCCGACCACACCGCAGCTTCGCGGCGGCGACGCCAGCAACCCCACGCGAGCAACGCGAAGAATGTCGCGTGTAGGAGCAGGGCCGGAACTCCGCGCTCGGCGGCGATGCCAAGCCAGTCGGTGTTCGGCAGACGATTGACCGGTCGGAACGCGTTCGGCCGGTACGACGGATCATCGGGCGTTGCATATGCCGGGTAGGCTCGCGACCAGTTGCCTGCGCCTACGCCGAGGAGTGGAGCGGCCGCCACGATCGAGACCGTGTTGCGATACTGGATCATGCGGCCGCGGCCGGTCCCCGAGTCGCGGTCGGCGAGCGACGCCAGCGTCGACCAATACGGTCGCTGCTCGGTCCACGCGAGGCGATTGGGCACGAGCAGGGCCACGATCACGCTGGCGACGATCGCTGCAGCGAGCACCGTGATGCGACGGCGCTCTGCGCGCACGACTCCCGATGACCACCACACGACGGCGGCGGTGAGCACGAGCACGGCGAGACCAAGCCACGCAGTGCGACTCCGGCTCGCAACCACCGCGATGATCACGAGACACACGCCCGCGAGACTGACGCGCTGAATCACACGCCGGCCGTCACGCAGATACGGAACGAGCAACGCGGGCAGTCCAACGACGAGCGCGTGCGCCATGAAGTTGCGATTCCCCTCGGTGCCGCCCGGCGCACGTCCCTGCATCGAGATCGAAGGTACGAGGCCATACATCTCGCCCACGACCGTGACCGCACCGAGGATCACCGCGAGCCCGAGTAGGAGGCGAGCGTCGTCGCCGACAGCGCGCGCAACGCAGAACGCCGTCGGCGCAGCGAATGCCACTGCGAGCCCGCGGAACGTCAGTGCCGCGCTCGTCTCGGCGGCGAGCGCAGACACGATCGCGAGCAAGAGCCCGAGCAGCAGGGCGATCTCGAGCGCCGACAGCGTGATGCGACGCGCGCTCCACAACAAGACCGCGGCGGGAAGCAGCGTGACGACCGGCAACACGAGCTCCTTCGCCAGCGCGAACTGCTCGTACTGGAGGAGCTGCGCACCTGGGACGAATGCAAGCACGCACGCGATAGCGCCTGCGCCGAAGATCACCGCCGCCGCCCGCCGTGATCGCTCGGCGGCTCCCTCCATGCGGAGGCCTTCGCCATTGTACCCGGGCCAGCACGACGACTCCGCGCGCATCACGCAGTGACGACGAGCAAGATGGACTCCATCCGAGCCTCGCGTGCGTGCTCCGACTTAGCGACGATATCCCGCTGGCTATGCACTGCGGCGCAGGCCCGAGCCTGCAGTCCGGCGCCAGCACCCGGCTACTCGTCGTCGGAGCCGCGCCGAGACGACGGAGGATGTTCGCCGCGACACCAGCGTCGCGCTGGCACCGCGAATGCAGTGCGGCTCCGACTCATTCCCGGAGGATTCAATGAAGTCTCTCGCCGCACCTGTTGGTCTTCTCGTCCTGCTCGCGCTGTCGGCCTGTCGTGTCGAGCCAGAGCGCACCGACGTCTCGGAGGTCGCACAGGAGGTGAAGAGTTACTGCGAGCTGTTAGCGGAGCAGATGACCTACTGCGCGTTCCCGAACGCCAACGGATTCGGCTGTTACTGCAACCGCGACATGTGCCTCGACCTCATGCAGCAATGCGAGCCTGACCCGCGCTGGACGTTCCACTGCTACGCGCAGTGCCCGCAGACTGTCCCGAACCCGCAACCGCCGTTCAATCCTTCGACCGATTGCGAAGAGATGCTCGAGGACCACTCGCTTCCCCACTGGCACATCTGCCATTACCCGCGGTGCTGGGACCTCGAGCCCGGCGAGACGTGCATCGTCCCGCTGGGCGGTCGCAGCGGCGAAAGCTAGTGCGTTACTCACGCCAGCCGCCGCCGAGCGCCCGATACAAGTCTGCGAGATTGGTCAACCGCTCGACCCGAACCGCAACCAGCTGCTGCTGCGCAGCATACAGATCGCGCTGCGCGTCGAGCACGATGATGTGACTCTCGACACCCGCCCGATAGCGCTGCTCCGACAAATTGAAGCGCGTCTGCTCGGCCTCGACGCGGGCGATCTGCGCGGCGAGCTGCTCTTCGAACCCGGCACGGGCGGCGAGCGCGTCTGCGACCTCGCGGAACGCGACCTGGATCGCGCGCTCGTAGCGCGCGACCTCGATGCGCTTGCGCACCTCCGCGAGGTCGAGGTTCGCGACGTTTCGACCGCCGCTGAACAGCGGCACCGAAAGCTGCGGCGCGAACGCCCATAACGTGGTGCCGCCGCTGAACAGGCCAGTCAGCGCCGCGCTCGCAAACCCTGCGAATCCGGTCAGCGAGATCGTCGGGAAGAACGCCGCGCGCGCTGCGCCGATGTTGGCATTAGCGGCGCGCAGCACGTGCTCGGCGGCGAGCACGTCGGGCCGGCGCAGCAACACGTCCGACGGAATGCCCGGTGCGAGGTCTGCGACGATCGCCTGTGACTCGAGCGGCTGGGGCGCCGGAAGGCTCGCCGGCAATACCTGACCGACGAGCAGCACGAGCGCGTTCTCGGCCTGGGTTTGCAAGCGTACGAGCCGCGCGACCTCGGCCCGCGCACCTTGCATCTGCGCTTCCGCCGCACGCATGTCGAGCTCGGATCGGTTGCCCGCGTCGAGCATGCGCTTGGTGAGGTCGAACAGCTCGCGGGTCGAGGCGTGCGTCTGCTCGGCGATCTGGCGCTGTTCGGCGAACTGGCGCTCGACCATGTACTGCGTGACGACCGCGCCGACCAGTGCGAGGTGCGCGGCGCGATGCGCTTCGACGCTCGCGAGGTACTCCTCGAGCGCGGCATCCTTGAGACTGCGCACGCGACCGAATAGATCGAGCTCGTACGACGCGCTGATCCCGATGCGGTAGCGCGACAGATCCGGCACGCTCGTCAAGTCGCCACCTGCGATCGCGCTGACCTGCGGCAGTAGATCCGCTCGCTCGATTCGGTACAGGGCACGCGTCGCTTCGATCTGGAGGGCAACGACGCGCAGGTCGCGGTTGCTCTGCAGCGCGAGCCCGATCAGCGCCTGCAAGCGCGCATCGCCGAACATCGAACGCCAGCCTTGGTCGGCCGCGGCGAGGTTGCCACCCGCGTCTGCGAACTGGTTCGCAACCGGTGAGGCGGGCCGTTCGTACTTCGGCGCCAGCGTGCAGCCCGCGACGGCGACCGCCGCGACGAACGCAACCGCCTTATGCATGAGGCCCCGCCGCGATGTTGGCGACCGGATTGCCATTGGGTTTCGCTTTGCGTCCCGCGATCAGCACGAAGAACACGGGCACCAGCAGCACGCCGAGAAATGTCGCCGCGAGCACGCCGCCGATGATCGCGACACCGATCGCGTTCTGTGCGCCGGCACCGGCACCGCTCGAGATCGCGAGCGGTAACACGCCGAGCACGAACGCCAGCGACGTCATCAGGATCGGCCGCAGACGCAAGTGCGCGGCCTCTACCGCGGCATCGATCGCGGAGCGGCCCTGCGCCATCAGTTCCTTCGCGAACTCGACGATCAGGATCGCGTTCTTCGCGGCGAGCCCGATCGTCGCGAGCAGCGCGATCTGGAAGTACACGTCGTTCGCCTGGTTGCCGAGCAGGGCGGCGATCACCGCGCCGAGCACACCGACCGGCACGACGAGCATCACCGAGACCGGAATCGTCCAGCTCTCGTAGAGCGCCGCGAGGCACAGGAACACGACGAGCAGCGACAGCGCGTACAAGAACGGCGCGCTCGCGCCGGACTGCTGCTGCTCGTACGCGATGCCGTACCACTGGGTACCGACGCCGGCGGGCAGCTGGTTGGCGAGCTCTTCCATCGCCGCCATCGCCTCGCCGGAGCTGTAACCAGGTGCCGGCTCACCTTGGATCGAGATCGTCGGGAAGCCGTTGAAGCGTTCGACGCGCGGCGGCCCGAATAGCCATTTTCCCGTCGAGAACGCCGAGAACGGCACCATCTCCCCGGTCCGGTTACGCACGTACCAGCGGCCGAGGTCCTCGGGCTGCATGCGGTAGGGAGCATCCGCCTGGACGTAGACGCGCTTGATCCGGCCTTTGTCGATGAAGTCGTTGATGTACGAGCCGCCGAGCGCCGACGACAGCGTTGCGTTGATGTCGTTGAGCGAAAGCCCGAGTGCCGCGGCTTTCTCCTGATCGATATCGATCTTGTACTCGGGACGATCCTCGAGACCGCCCTGGCGCACCTTCGTCAGCGCGGGATGCTTCTGCGCTGCCGCGATGAATTGATCGCGCGCCGCGATCAGGTCCGGTCGGCCGAGGCCCGCGCGATCCTGGAGCTGGAGCTGGAACCCGCCGACGTTGCCCAGCTCGGTGATCGCGGGCGGCGCCGACACGAAGATCGTTGCAGTTTTGACCGCGGCAAATGCGCGTGTCGCGCGTTGCGCGATCGCCTTCGCAGTTAGGCGCGCATCCTCGCGCTCGTCCCACGGCCGCAGCTTGACGAACGAGGTGCCGACGTTCTGGCCGCGGCCGCCGAAGCCAAAGCCGCTGATCGTCATCAGGCCTGCGACGCCGTCCTTCTCCTGCGTGAGCATGTAGTCGGACACGTGTTTCATGACGTCGCGCGTCTGCTCCTGCGTCGCGCCCGGCGGCAGCAGCACCTGCACGTTGAGCTGGCCTTGATCCTCGTCGGGCAAGAACCCCTTCGGCAGTCGCGGGAACAGCAACGCGAGCGCGCCGGCAAGCAACGCGAAGACGACGAGCACCGGCAGCTTTCGCCTGACGAGGACGCCGGTCGCCCTCGAATACGCATGTTGTGTGCGCTCGTAGCCGCGATTGAACAGCCCCCACAGGCCGCGTCGCTTGGCGCCGTGCGTGGGCTTGAGCAGCGTCGCGCACAACGCGGGCGTGAACACGAGCGCGACGATCACCGACAGCGTCATCGCGCTGATGATCGTGATCGCGAACTGGCGGTAGATCACACCGACCGAGCCGCCGAAGAACGCCATCGGCAAGAACACCGCAGACAGGACGAGCGCGATGCCGACGAGCGCGCCGGTGATCTGCCGCATCGACTTGATCGTCGCTTCCTTCGGCGACAGCTTCTCCTCGTGCATCACCCGCTCGACGTTCTCGACGACCACGATCGCGTCGTCGACGAGCAAACCGATCGCGAGCACCATGCCGAACATGGTGAGCGTGTTGATCGTGTAACCGAATGCGGCGAGCACCCCGAACGTACCGAGCAACACGACGGGCACCGCGAGCGTCGGGATCAGCGTGGCGCGGAAGCTCTGCAGGAACAGCAGCATCACGAGGACCACGAGCCCGATCGCCTCGGCGAGCGTGATCACGACCTCCTCGATCGACTGCTTGACGAATGGCGTCGTGTCGACGACGTAGTCGACGCGCAGGCCGGTCGGGAACGTCTCCTCGAGCTCGGCGAGTCGCGCCTTCACCGCGTCGGCAGTCTCGAGAGCGTTCGCGCCGATCGCGAGCCGGATGCCCATACCGCCGGTCGGGTCGCCGTTGAACCAGCTCTCGATCTCGAAGTTCTCGCCGGCGAGCTCGACGCGCGCGACGTTCTCGAGCCGTACCTGCGAGCCGTCCTCGTTGACGCGAAGCAGGATCTGCTTGAACTCGTCCGGTGTCTGCAGACGCGTCTGCGACGTGATCGTCGCGTTGAGCTGCTGGCCTTGCACCGACGGTGCGGCCCCGAACTGTCCCGCCGAGACCTGCGCGTTCTGCGCGCTGATCGCGTCGCGCACGTCGAGCGGCGTCAGCTTGAAGCTCGCGAGCTTGTCGGGATCGAGCCAAATTCGCATCGCGTACTGCGCGCCGAATGCCTGGATGTCGCCGACGCCGGGCACGCGACTCATCGGATCGAGGATGGTCGACGCAACATAGTCGGTGATGTCGTTGCGGGTCATGCTGCCGTCTTCCGAGTAGAAGACGGCGATCATGAGGAAGTTGCGGTTGCTCTTCGCGACGCGCACGCCTTGGCGTTGCACCTCTTGCGGTAGCTGCGGCATCGCGAGCTGCAGCTTGTTCTGCACCTGGACCTGCGCGATGTCAGGATTCGTGCCGGGCTCGAACGTCACCTCGACGCTCGCCGTGCCGGTGTTGTCGCTCGACGAGTAGATGTAGCGCAGGCCGTCGAGGCCGGTCATGCGCTGCTCGATCACCTGCGTGACGGTGTCTTCGAGCGTGCGTGCCGACGCGCCCGGATACGTCGCGTTCACCGTGATCGCGGGCGGCGCGATCGCCGGATACTGTGCGATCGGTAGCCGGGTGATCGAGATTGCGCCCGCGATCATGATGACGAGCGCGATCACCCACGCGAAGATGGGGCGGTTGATGAAGAACTTCGCCACTAGCGCCCCGCTGGGTTCGGAGCGGCCGGCTTCGGCGTTTCGGCCGGCGCTTGGTTCGGGGTGGGCGCAGGCGCTGGCGTCGCCGCCGACGGCTTCGCGCTCGCGGCCGGCACCGGCTTGACGGTCGCGCCCGGCCTCGCCTTCTGCAGGCCTTCGATGATGATCTGATCGCCGGGGGCGACGCCCTTCGTGACGAGCCAACTATCGCCGACCGCGCGATCGGTCTCGAGCTGGCGGCGCTCCACCTTGCCTGCTTTGTCGACGACGAGCGCGATCGGCCGGCCGTTCTGGTCGCGCGTGACCGCCCGTTGCGGCACGAGCAAGGCGTCCGCCTTCGTACCCTCGTCGATGCGCGCACGCACGAACATGCCCGGCAGCAGCTCGCCCTTCGGGTTCGGCACGATCGCGCGCAGCGCAACCGAGCCGGTCGTCTGATCGACCGACACGTCGGCGAACTGCAGCGTGCCCTGCTCGGCGTACTCGCGGCCGTCTTCGAGCAGCACGGAGACCTTCGCCTTTCCATCGACGCTCTGCAGCTCGCCGCTCTCGAGCGCGCGGCGCATCTTCATGAGGTCTGCGCTCGACCACGTCAGATCGATGTAGACGGGATCGAGCTGCTGCACCGTCGCGAGCAACGTCGCGCTCGCCTGTTGTACGTACGCGCCTTCGGTGACGTCGCTGCGACCGATCCGACCGGCGATCGGCGCGGTCACCCGCGTGTAGTCGACGTTGATGCGAGCGGTCTTGACCTGCGCGCGCGCTGCAGCGACCTCGGCGACGGCGCTCTTCTGCTTCGCGATCGCGTCGTCGTATTCCTGACGACTGACCGCGTTCGTCTCGACCAACTTCGTGTACCGCTCGGCAAGACTCTTCGCCGACTCGACTGTCGCTTCTGCGCGCGCGAGCTGTGCTTGGGCGCTCTCCAATGCGGCCTGATACGGCGCGGGATCGATCTGGAACAGCGCCTCTCCTGCCTTGACGTCGCTGCCTTCCTTGAACAAGCGCTTCTGCACGATCCCGTTCACGCGCGCGCGCACTTCGGCAACGCGATAAGCCGACGTACGC
>DATDCH010000455.1:0-9798 GCA_036524455.1 Kofleriaceae bacterium
GGTGTTCTATCCGAACACGTCCGAGGACTCGGCGTTCAAGCTCCGCGCGACGCACCTCGACGGCCGGCGCGCCCCGAAGGTCGTGCTGACGAACGACGAGCGTGTGGTACCCGGCATCCCGTGCCTGGTGCGCGTCGTCACCATTCACAAGCCCGAGCGCGAGGACCGCGGCCGCATCGAGGTCGAGTACGTCGGCCGCGCGCCGTTCCGGATCGAGGGCATGTACCTCGACCCGAGCGTGTCGAAGAAACTTCAAGTCTTGCTCGAGAGCGGGCTCAACATCCTGCTCGACGGCCCGCAGGGCTGTGGCAAGACCGTCCTCGCGCGCTCGATCGCCGACACGCTCGGCATGGAGTTCGTGTTCTTCAACTGCGGCGCGGTGGTCGAGGCGAGTGACTTCTTCGTCTCGATCCAGGTCCGCGCGTCGTCGTCGGGTGCACCGGTCACCGACTTCATCAAGACCGACGTGTTGATGGCGCTCGAGACCGCGTCGGAGCAGCCGGAGCGGAAGTACCTCGTGTTCCTCGACGAGCTCAACCGCTGCCAGGAGAGCGCACGCAACGCGCTCATGCCGGCGCTCGACGCGACCCGCCGCGTGTTTCACCCGATCGAGAACACGTTCATTCCGATCCCCGACAACGTGCAGTTCATCGCCGCGGTCAACCGCGGGCGCGAGTTCACCGGCACGTTCGGTATCGATGCCGCGCAGCTCGATCGCTTCGCGCCGTTACAGATGGACTACCCGCCGGCGAGCGCAGAGGTCGAGATCCTGGCGCGCCGCCATCCCAAGGTGTCGGCTGGCAACCTCGAGGTGATCGTCGAGGTCGCCAACGCGATCCGCAGCGCGCAGGACCTCTCGGGTAGCCTCTCGGTCCGCGCGACCGACGAGGCGTGCGTCTACCTCGAGCACCCGCTGTTCGCCGACGACGGCAAGCGCTCGCTGCCCGAGATCATGAAGTCGTCGTTCTGCGGCCGGTTCAGCGGACGCTGGGACGACATCACGACCGATGCCGGTGCGGTCTGGGCGCTGGTCCGCAAGACGCTCGCGACCTTGAAGGTGCCGGTGCCTGACGACGCGCCGCCGGCGTAGTAGCGTCGCCGCATGCTGAACGACAAGGTCATCGTCATCACCGGTGCGAGTCGCGGAATCGGCGAGGCGATCGCGCGGGCCTGCATCGACGCCGGCGCGAAGGTCGCCCTCGCCTCGCGCAAGCAGGCGGATCTGGATCGCGTCGCGTCGAGCTTGCCGCCCGAGTCCGCGCTGGCGATCGCCTGCCACACCGGTAAGCCCGACGAGGTCGAGGCGATGATGGCCAAGGCCGTCGAGCGGTTCGGCCGGGTCGACGGCATCGTCAACAACGCCGCGACCAACCCCTACTTCGGTCCGCTCGTCGATACGCCGGACTCCGCGATCGACAAGACGTTCGAGGTCAACGTGCGCGGCTATCTCTACGGCGCCCGCGCGCTGGTCAAGCATGCTCGGGCGCGCGGCGGTGGCGGATCGATCGTCAACATCGCGAGCGTCGCCGGGATCCGCGCGGCGCCGATGCAGGGCATCTACGGTGCGACCAAGGCCGCCGTCATCAGCATGACGCAGACCCTCGCGTTCGAGCTCGGCGGCTCGCAGATCAGGGTCAACGCGATCGCGCCCGGCCTCGTCGAGACCAGGTTCGCGCAGGCGATCGTGGCAAATCCCATGCTGCGCGATCACGTCGTCAATCGCACGCCGCTCGCGCGCCACGCCCAGCCGGCCGAGATCGCTGGCGCTGCGGTCTATCTGCTCTCCGATGCGTCGTCGTTCACCACCGGCTCGGTGATGGTCGTCGATGGCGGCCTGACCAGCGCGTAGTCGCGCTAGCCTTTGAGGTCGGCGAGGGCATCCATGGCTTCCACCGCAAAGGCAGCGACCTCTCGCACGGACTTGAAGGCGTCGAGCGTCTTCTGAATGTTGCCCGACGAGTGCAGCGCCGACACCATCAGGCGCAGCCGGGCCTCGCCCTCCGGGACGACCGGGTAGCAGAGGCCGTGGCAGTAGATGCCGCCGGTGTAGAGCAAGTTCACGACCTCGCGCAGGATCTCGTAGCCGCCGAGCTCGACGATCAGGAGCGGATGTTGCCCCTGACCGAGTACGCGGTAGCCCATGTCCATGAGCCCCGACCACAAGGTCGTCGTGTTCTCGCGTAGGCCGTCGAGCGGTGCCTCGCCGCTCTCGAGGATCTGCACCGCGGCCATGCCGGCCGCCGCCATCGCCGGAGGCAGCGTTGCCGAGAACATGTACGGTGACGACTTCTGGCGTAGCCAGCTCACGATTTCGGCGCGCCCTCCCGCGAACCCGCCCGAAGCGCCACCGAGGGTCTTCGAGAACGTACCGGTCACGATGTCGATGCGATCGAGCACGCCTGCGAGCTCGGCGGTTCCACGCCCGCGGTCGCCGAGGACCCCGATGCCGAGTGCGTCATCGACGACCACGACCGCGTCGTACTTGTCGGCGAGCGTACAGATCGATGCCAGATCCGCGATCCGACCGGTGAACGGATGGATCCCGTTCGTCACGATCGCGCGAAACCGCGCCCACCTCGATCGCTTGAGGATGTCTTCCAGATCGTCCGGATCGTTGCTGCGGAACGTGACGAGCCGCGCGCCCGCGAGTCGCGCGCCTTCGGCCAGGCTCGGGTGCACGCCCTCGTCGCAGATGATGCAGTCGCGCGATCCGAACAGCGGAGCGAACACGCCGATGTTCGCCTGATAGCCGGAGCCGAACAGGATCACGTCGTCGACCTTCAAGAATCCGCGCAGCCACTCTTCGAGCTCTTTGTGAATCTTCAGCGTGCCGCACATCATTCGCTGCGACGACAGCCCGACCCCGTAGCGTTTCATCGCTTCGAGCGCGGCCTGTTGCACCTGTGGATCCGCCGACAGTCCCAAGAAGTCGTACGTCGTGTAGTTGATGACCTGCTCGCCGAGCTTCCCGTCGATCATGCCGCCGGCAACCATGCCGCCCTGTCGCGCAAACACGACCTCGCGTTTGTAGAGGCCGGCGTTCCTCAGCCGATCGGTCTCCGCTCGCAATAGATCACGCAGCGCGCGACTCATCGCGACTCCTCCTTCTTCGTGGAAACGAACCAGACGAGTCCCGCGGCACATCGCTGATACGCGATGGTCGCCATGCATGCCGCCGCACCCGGCTGGCATCGCCGCGCGATCTGATCGCGCTCGCGGCACACGCGATCGATCGTCGCCGCCAACGACGTGTCCTGCTTCGCGAGGGCGAGCTCCGCTGCAAGCGGCGCGAACTTCTCGCGCAGCTCCGCGATCACCGCGCCGTGGTAGTCGCTGCCCGTCCGGACGAGGCGCATGCGCGTCACGTCGTCCAGCAGGTCGTGCTCGGCGTGCTGGTTCGTGACGATCACATCCGCCGCGGCCGAGCACCCGCGTTTGCCACAGATCTCGCGCGCGACCCCGATCATGCACGCCACCGAGGGAGCCGTGTTCGGTGGCGGTTTGCACCGCGTCCGCACCGCTTCATAGATCTCGCGGTCGAGAGCGACCGGGGCGGTTCTCAACTGGGCGAGCGCTGCGGCGAGATGCGCGATGCGCGCGTCGCGCGATGGCGCCGCATGCGCGACCGTCACGACGCACACGAGGATCGCAATACGCTTCACAGCCGCCCTCGTTGCGCGAAATACACGCGTCGAAATCCTTCGACGAACGCGTGCAGATGACGATCGAACGGATACACCTCGACGAGCTCCGCTGCACCGAGCGCAGTGCGTATCGTGAATGGATCGATCGCGAGATACGGCTCGAGCGAGGCGAGCGGAAACTCCGCGTCGTCGAGCAGCGGTTCGCTCGTGGCTGGCCTCACGGTCGTCGTCGCGCCCGCAAGCATGCGCGCGAGATCCGTGTACACGTCGAGGCTCGTGGTCGCCGGTGTCGTTGCCGCGCGCAGCAACAACGTCTCCCCATCGATATCGATCGTGCTCCCCGATGACGACGACGCACTCCCCACACTGAAGCACCCGACGCTCGCGACGTGCGACGCCGGCGGTGGCTCCGGCAGCGTCGATTTGTGCTCGAGCTCGAGCATGAGTGTGTGCAACGCTGCCTGCCGCCGCCGCCGATCGAGCACGGCGCGCATCGGTTCGAGCGCGTCGTGCTCCTCCAGAAACCCACGCGCATCCTTCGCGATCCGCGCACACGCATCCGCCGGCGCGTCCCAGTGCAACGTGTAGTCGCTGCAGCTCGCCGGCGAACCGAACCTCGTCGCGAACAACAGCTGACCGAGCACGTGCTCGACGATCGCGCCCTTCGGCGCATCCGCCGACCACACCGGCCACAGCGGAAGATCCTCGAACAGGGCCGTGCACGGCTCCTCCCCTGTGAACTCGCTCAGCGACGACTTCGGATGCGGATCCGGAAGCGACACGAAGATGTGATGCGAGGCGTGCGGGGTCCCCGTGATCGAGTGCTTGACGTCGGCGAGCAAGTCTTCCAGATATCCGATGCGTGTCGAGATGTCGTCGGCGCGGTTCTGTGCCGCATCGATCGGCGAGGCTCCCTGCGCGGTCTCGACGACCCGCCTCCACGTGTAATGAAGAAACGGTTCATCGAGCTCTCGCCGATCGCAGGCCTCCTCCTCCGGCTTCGTCTCGTCCTTCGGCTTCGCCGCGGCAACGGCTGGTGATGGGGCGCAACTGCCGAGGGTCTTCGCGTAGCCGAGCTGGTACGCCCGCTTCACGAGCGCACATCCCGCCTGATCGACCGGCGGTGGCGGCGGCGCGACCGGATCCGACGCCTCGTGCTCCGGCTTGGGTTCGTCGTCCAGGCAATACGCCGCACGTGACGGCCTTGTCAGGTCGTCGGGCACGCTCGCGATGCGCGCCGTGGCATCGCTCGTGAACGTCGCCAGTCCCAGACACGCGAACACGGATGCCACCAGCACGCGTTGGATGATCGGCGGCAGCTCGTGCACACCCGGGTGCGCGGCCGGCAGATCGACGACGAGGCGCGGTCGCTTCACGATCAGCGCGGCACGACTCTTCGCGCGCGATCGCAACAAGATCGCCGTCGACGCCGCCGCAAACAGTCCCGTTGCAAACGCGCTCGCAATCGTCAGCTCCCCGAAGTGTGCGATCGAAACCGTCCCGCTGCGAATCGCGAGCGCGGCGGCACCCACGACGGCCATCACGATGGCGATGCTCTTCACACCGATCATCGCGATGACGGGCGCCGGCGGCATCGGCGTCCGAGTCATCGGTGGTGGGATCGGCGGTTCTGGCGCAACCGACGCTGACGCCTGAACCGCGATCGACTCCGACGCCAATCCCGGAAGGGGCTCGGGTTCGACGAGAGGCGCGGTCTCGAACGCTGCCGCTTCGATAGGCGCTGCCTCGACGGGCGCGTCTTCGACCGGCGCGTCTTCGACAAAGGGCGTGGCCTCGGACGCTGCGGTCTCGGACGCTGCGGCTTCGACAGGTGCGGCTTCGGTCGGGGTTGCGGTTTCGGCGACTGCGTCGGTGACGGTGTCGATGGGCGCGACCGCCAACGCCGCCTCATCGGGCTCGGTCGCAGGTTCGATCGCAGGAGCGGGATCGATCGCGTCCTGCGGCAATACCGGGATCGCGGGCGACGACGGTGTCGCCACATCGAACGGCGTCGATCGCCACTCCGGCTCGTCGGGCTGTGGCGCCAGCTCGCGCGGCACTGCCGGCAGCGAAGGTGACGACGGCGATGGCGTATCGAATGGCGTCGTGCGCCACTCAGGCTCGTCGAGCGCCGTCGTCGCCGGCTCCTTGGCGGGCTCGGTCGTCGATCCGTCATCGTCCTTCCCGGCGCCGCCCGACGGATCCTCTGGTGGCTTGTCCGTCATTCACTTCTCGGCAACGGGCGGCGAGACGACGAGGTCTTCGATCGTGATGCGGCGGTTCTTCGTGCGCGCTTCTGGCGTTCGTGCGTCCAGCGACGGCGTGTTGTTGCCGTGCGTGCACAACACGACGTGATCGGGGAGCTCCTTCGAGTGCTTCCGGATCTCGGCGAAGACTGCCCAGGCGCGCTGGTAGCCGAGCTCGAAGTTCTCGTCCTTGGGGCCGACGTCATCGGTGTGACCGTGGATGACAAGCTTGCGAACGGCGAGGCCACCTTGATCGAAGTTGAGGACGCCGGCGGCTGGATCGCCGAACAGGTTGGAGATGACTTGCTTGCCGTCGCTCGCGAGATCGGTCTTGCCGGAGGCGAAGAGAACGTCGCCGGGGAGATCGACCATGCGTACGGTCTGGTCACCCATGCCGATGCCGAAGCCAGTGGCGAGCTTTGGGGTCTGCGTGGCCTTGGAGCCGTGCTCGATCGTCCAGACGATGACGAAGAACGCCATGATCTGCGTCATCAGATCGATGTAGATGATGGACCACAGGGCGCCGTGGCCCTTCTTTCCTCGTCGGGCGCGGCGATGCCTCACGCCTGCACCTCGATATCGGCGTTGTTCTCGACGAGAACGTCGAGCGAGTGGACGAGGATGTCGTAGTCGTACTCGAGCGCTTTGATGCGTTGATCGAAGCGCGACGCGAGCGTGAGGTAGAGCGATGCGAAGATCGCGCCCCACAGCGTGCATTGCAGCGAGATCGCGAGTTGCGGCGAAAGGTTCTCGATCGAGGTGTTGGACCCGAGTCGATCGAACATGCCGATGAGACCGATCACCGTGCCGATGAGGCCGAACAGCGGCATCACGTTCGCGACAAAGTCGAGGTGAGCGTGAAAGTGGTCGTAGAGCTCGCGACAATCGACGTAGTGCTGGTGCGCGACGTATTCGGTGTATTCCTTGCCCTTCTTGCGCTTGAGGACGGCTTGGACCTCGCGCACGAGCGGGTTGTCGGGAAGCTTGATGCGCGTGCTCGCTTCGATCGGCCCGACCTTGATGTTGCCGGTGTCGTCGCGCCGCATATGCAGCGACTTGCGGAGGGCGGTGACGGTCTCGGAGATATAGGTGCCGTTCTTGATGAGGTGCTTGCTCGAGAAGATGACGGTGAGCGAAGCCCACAGGAGCTTCCCGAGCTCTCCGCCCGCGACGTAGACGAGCAGCGCGAACGAGACAAGCAGCGTCGCGATGAAGAACGACTCGGCGACGAAGAACACCGCTGCCGCGACGAAGATGACCGCAGCACCGATGAGGCCGAGCGCACCGGCACCGGCACTTGCCTCGCCGAGCGTGAGCCCTGGTGTCTTAGCTTCGTTTGCCATCGCGAGCATGCCTTTCTTCGTACGTCGAGTGGTAGAGCGCGGCTTGCACGACGAGCGCAGCAACCACGGCGAATGCCGCGATCAGTGCGAACGCAAGTGCGACGCGCTGCCGCTGAGTGCGTTTGACAACGGCGCGCGGGTCGATGAACCGGGCGAGGCGGCGCAAGCGCTCGCGTGCGGAGTTGTTGTCATCGGCGTCGGTGTCGAGTGCCGCCACGATCGCGCGCGAGCGCTCTTCGAGCTGCGGCACGTAGGCGCGTGCGGTCAGTAGCTCTTCGCGGTACCACAGCTGCCACGCGAAGAACTGCGCGAGGTGGTGCCGCGCCCCGCCGAGCACGGCCTGTAACTCCGCAAGTCTGGCGACGGTACGCGAACGCAGCGGCGCCGTGATCCGCGCGAGCCTCGCCAGATGTGGCGACGCGAGCGCGAACGTCGCGCCACGATCTTCATGGCGCTGCACGACACCGAGCGCCAAGACGAGCACGCCGAACAGAAAGTCCTTGTCACCCGCGTCGGTGCCATCGTGCTCCTCGCCGGGATCCCAATCGAGCCAGAGCGGATCTTCTTCGGGGCGGTACGCCGTGCGCGGATCGAGCGCCGCCGGCTCGATGACGCCGATCAGCGTCGGGAGCTCGCCGAGCGCGACACGTTCGTGCTCGCCGGCTTCCGACTCGTGCGCCGACGTCTTCGGATCGCGGTCGGCTCTCGATGCGAGGACCTCGTCGTCCGCCGTCGGCATGACGAGCCCGGAGTTCCAGTGCGTCCAGTGGAGCGTGGAGACCCGCGGCATCGCGTAGTCGTGTGGACGGCCATACGGCGCGAGCGCGTTCTCGAGCATCGCGCGACCGATGACGATGCGTGAGTGCGTGAGGCCGCCGCCGTAGATCGCGACGCGCTCCGGCTCGTTGCCGGGCAGAAACTTCACCCGTGCGAGGAGCTCGTCGTCGACGTCGAGGTTCGCGCGGCGCAAGTAGCCGACGAAGTAGCCACGCACTTGCTCGTGCCAGGCGTCGGCATTCTCGTCGATGAAACGCGCATCGAGCCGAGCCGCAAGGGCGGCGGCAAACGCGCGCCACACGGTTCGCAGTGTCAGGATCACGAGCGGTGCGATCACGCCGAACGTCGCCACGAGCGGCGCCGGCGAGACGAGCCAGAGCACGGCGCCGAGCAACGCGAGCCACGTTGCGACCCACAGCGTGCGCTGCAGCGCGAGCGCGGTCCAGGCACGCAGCGCCGCACCGAGCTCGTGATGCTCCACGCGCTGCAACCCGGCAAACGGTGGCCACGCGATCGGAACGATCACCGCGAGCACGGCACCCCACGCCAGACCGCCGACGAGAAACATCGCGCTATCGGCGAGACCACCGGTCGCGATCACGGCGCCCGCCGCGACGAGCCCTGCAAGCGCGAACACGACGCGGCCATACACGCGCCGCGACCACACCAGTGGCAACAGCAGCAGTGCCGCGAGTACAGCGAGACCTGCGAACGCGGCGATCGATGCGGTCGGCGGCGGCAGCTCCTTGGCGTCGCGGACACCGCTGTGCGGGACCAGGCGATGGAGCTCGTCCTTGAGCACGCCCGCGAGCTTCTGCCGATCGATCGCGCCGAGCGCGACCGCACCGCGCACCGGCGCCGCGCCGTCGCGGGTAAGCAGGTACGTGAGCGAGCTCGCGCCGACCGTGATCGCGATGTGCAGATCACCGGGTGGTGCGTATTGCAGCTGATCGCTCGCGAGATCCACGACCAGCGTCGCTCGTAGGGCCTCGACCTGCCACGCGGGACCGCGGACCTCTAGATCGAAGGTCGCGGCATCGGCTGAACCGCATAACGCGATCCACACGAACAGGGCGCGCAGCATGAGCGATCGCTAACACGCCCCTCCCACATCGAGCGGATCGCGCTGAAATCGCGGGATTTCTTCTGTGACCAGCGACTACCGGAAGACCATCAGCCGCTTCGCCCACGCGGCATCGGTTTTCGCGCGCACCGCCGCGACCGCCGCCGCGACCGATTCGCCGGCGTCGATCCGGCGATGAATGTCATCGAACACGCCGCGCGCGCTGGCATCGGGAATCGCGACATCGACCGCGATCACCGCGCTCGCACCCGCGGCGATGAATGCATCCGGCAGGCTCCAGCGCGTGCGCAGGTACGGCGCGACCGCCGCGGCGCGACAGGCCGCGAGCACCACGAGCGGTGCGCGCGTGAGCTTGGTCGCGCGCACGGTATCGGCGCGCAACGCGAAGCCACCGTCGGGATCCGGAGACAGCGCGAGGTACGCCGTGTCGCCGCTGCTGGACGTCGCGATGCCGTGCACGTGAAGCTCCGCATAGGTCGCACCGGCGAGCGCGGCGAGCACCCGCTTGGGCGTTGCGGCCTGGGCGCTGATCGAGACGTCGAACTTCGCCGTGGTCGCGGCGGGCGGAAGCGGCGGTAGGTTCGGATCCGGCGGCCGCGCGTCGACCACCTCGATCGCTTGCGGTGGACCTGCCGGACGTGGCGCCGCCGCCGTGTCGCCGGCGAACACCCACGGAAGCTCGGGCGGCAGGAGATCGGCGCGAC
>DATDCH010000456.1:0-16756 GCA_036524455.1 Kofleriaceae bacterium
CGGCGAGGAACGTCTGATCCTCGGCGACGCGGTCGAGGAAGTCCGAGCGTATCGACAGCACGACGCGCAGCGGGCTGGTCGCGTCGTCGGCGACGGCGGACAAGCACGCGGTGAACGCAGCACGCTCGGCCGGATCGGCGACCTGGGTGTAGAGCTCTTCGAACTGATCGACGAACAGCATGATGCGCCGGCTATCGCGGCGGGCGCGCCCACGCAGCACGTGACCGAGATGACCGGGTTCCTTGCGCAACTTCTCGGCGAGCTTCGCTTGCTCCGCCATCTCGTCGGCGAGGTTCGACGCGGTGCCGATCAACGGCGCGATCATCGCGGCGAGCGCATCCATCGGCTTGCGGCCAGGACGCGTCACGATCGTTTCCCACTGCTCGCCGGATCGTTTCAACGCGGGCACGAGACCGGCGCGCACGAACGACGACTTGCCGACACCCGAGCTGCCGACGACCGCGATCAGCGGCCGGTCGCGGATCCTCGTCACCATGGCCGCGATTTCTTTGTTGCGGCCGAAGAACTTGCCGGCGTCGTTTTCTTGGAACGACGACAGACCGGCGTACGGGCTCTCGTCGATCTGCAGCTCCTGCGAGCGACGGCCCGGCAGGAACGGCTCGAGTGCGCGCAGCAATTCGCTCGCGCTCTGCGGCCGCTGCTCTTTCATCTTGAGCAGGCAGCGATCGACGATGTGGATCAGCTCCTTCGGGCAGTCGGGCGGAGCGGCCTCTGCCATCGACGGCATCGGCAGCTCGAGCATCGCGGTGACGACCAGCTGGTTACCGTCGAGCGGATGCAGCGGGTGGCGGCCGGTGATCAGGCGGTGCAGCAGCACGCCGCACGCCCAGATGTCGCTCAGGCGATCGATCTCGATGCCGATGCCCCATTGCTCGGGGGACATGTACTTGAGCGTGCCCATGATCGTGCCGTGCCGCGTGAGGCTCGAGTTCGATCCGGTCGCGAGCTCGAGCGGGCTCGGCATGCGAATACCGCCCGACGCGTTCGGTGCGGTCTGCCCTGCCTCCAGCACCTTCGCGATGCCGAAGTCGAGCACCTTGATGCTGCCACCGTCGGTGATGAAGATGTTGTCGGGCTTGAGGTCGCGGTGAACGATGCCTTGCCCGTGCGCGCAGTCGAGCGCCTTGAGCGTCGCGGTCATGATCTCGACCGCGCGCGAGTAGGGCAGCTTGCCGCCACTCTTGATCTGGCTCGTCAGCGGCTTGCCGTTCAGGTACTCGAGCACCATGTACGGCGCGCCCATGTGCTCGCCGACTTCGTAGATCACGACGATGTTCTCGTGCTGGCAGCGTGCGGTCGCGCGCGCCTCGACGAGGAAGCGCTGGGTCAGTTCCTTCTGATTGTTGGACTGGAGAAACTTGATCGCGACACGGCGGCCGAGCCGCAAGTCACGAGCGAGGTAGACGGTGCCCATGCCGCCCTCGCCGATCATCTTGATCATCTCGTACTGGTTGATCCGCACGCCGGGGTGCGGCGCAGACGCGACGGGATGCACGCCGGTCGTGCCGCCACCAGCCGAGCCGGGTGTGCTCGGCGGCGTACCGGGCGTGCTGTCGTCCATGATGCCGCTCGGCGTATCCCACGCAGAGCGCGGCGCGATGCCGGACGGTCCTTCCGATGGACGCCGCGCACGGCCCGAGCTCGCGACCGTCACGTGAGGAACCGCCTGCGGGACCGGCGTGCCGTTCGGCATCGTCGGTGGTGCGGGCACCGGCGTCGGTTCTTGCGATGCAACGATCACCGTCGGCGGCTGCGCCGTTGGCGTGACGTTGATGCCCGGCATCGTCGGTCGTTTCGCCTTGGGCGTTGGCTGGCCGCCAAGCATCGTCGCGTTGATGCTCGGCTTGGGCACGGTCACGACGGTGCGATCGGTCGGCCTCGCGACGGTCTCGCGAGCATCCGGCGGGCGCTGCATCACGTACTCGCCGGGCCGCTTCGGCTGTTCCGGCTTCGGTGCGTTGATAATCGTCTTGGCGTCGGGTCCAAGCCGCTCGTCGGCCGGCTTCCCTGGCTTGTCGTCACTCATCTCGTAGTGCCTCCGCGGAATCCGACCTTCGGCTCCGCGCAAGAGAGCCCCCACAACTGAACGCACCTCCGATTGTAAAGCGGCACCTCACGACGGTCGTCTGCAATGGACGTCCTACATGTGACCCGCTACCCCAGTGCTAACCAACGTTCGGGCTTAGGATTCGCGCATGTCGGAAAAGTTCTCCCTCGCACAGGCGCGGGCGTTTTGGTGGCAGCAACAGGCTCTAGGCACTCGCGCCGCTCGCGCTGGCTCGCTCACGCAGGTGCTCGGTGCGAGCGGATGGTTAAGAACGCTCGGCGGGAGTGATGTCTACATCGCGGCGCGTGCTCGTCATCCCGCAATGACACGCGCGGACCTCGACGCTGCTGTGCTGCGAGGCGAGCTGCGCGTGTCGCCGGCTGCGCGCGGCTGCATCTACCTCGTGCCGAGCGCGGTCGTGCCCGACCTGATGGCGATGAACGCGCCCGACTGGCACAAGCAAACGGAGAAAGATCTCGCGAAGGTCGGCAAGACGATGAAGCTCGTCGAGAAGCTCGCGCCGGTCGTGCTGCGCGCGCTCGATAACGCGAAGACCACCGACGCTCTGCGCAAGGAGCTCGGCGCAGACATCCCGAGTTTCGGCGATGCCGGCAAGAAGGCCGGCGTGTCATCGCCACTGCCGCTCGCGTTGCGCTGGCTCGAGCTGCGCGGCGAGATCGAACGGATGTGCGAGGGCGGCCGGCTCGACACGCAACGCTACACGTGGCGCCCCCGTGTCACAGATCCTTGCGGTCCGGCGTTCGGGCCGGAGCGCAAGGTCGCGACGAAGCTGCGCGCGGCGAGCAAGGATCCGTTTGCCGCAGTCGTGCACGCATTCCTCGGCAACGCCGGGCCCGCGACGGTTGGGCAGATCGTGTGCTGGTCGGTCGCCTCGCAGCGCGAGGTCAAAGCGGCGCTCGCGACGCTCGACGTCGCGTCGATCGAGATCGAAGGCATGGGCGAGGCGTTCGTGCTGCGCGACCAGCTCGGCGCGGTGAGGGCCGCGCCGCCCCCACGTGGCATCGCGTTGCTCGCGCTCGAGGACAATTATCTGATCAACCACGGTGGCCTCGGGGCCGTGAGCGATCCGCGCCATCACGCGATCAAGGTCGACATCTGGGGCGAAGGCAAGCCGGAGGCGATTGGTGAAGCGACGCACGTGCTGTCGCGAACGATCGTCGTCGACGGCCTCATCGCCGGTTTCTGGGAAGTCGACCCGCGCGCTGGCGGCGCGACCTGGATGACGTTCGAGGCACAGCCCAAGCCGATCGTCGCCGAGATCGAGGAGCGAACCGCCGACGTCGCGCGGTTCCTGCTCGACGATGTCGGCAGCCCGCGCGCGTACTCGCTCGATTCGATCGAGCAGGTCCAACAGCGCGCGGACCGCGTCACGAAGCTGCGCGCCGGTAACAGCAAGCCCGCAAAGGCCGCTGCCGCGAAGCCGAAGGCCAAGCCACAACAGGCGAGACGCGCGCGGCCGTAATCAGACGACTCAGACCACTCAGAAGAGCCAGAGCGGCTTACCGCCGGCGAACAGCACGCTGTTGCCTTCGGCCGACGGCGTCGACAGCTCGATCTCGACCATCACGCCACGCTGCACGCTTTGATCGTGCGGATGGATGTCCTGCACCTCGCCGTCGATCGTCGCTTTGATCTTGCCGACGCGCGAGCACATCACGAGCCCCCAGGAACAACCGTAGAGCTTCGTGCCCGCCTTGACGTGACGCAGGTTCGAGTACGGCACAAACGCGAGCACGACCTTGCCGTTGACCGCGCGCAGGTACGGCGACTGCTCGAGGCGGTGCACGACTTGCTCTTGTTCCTTCATGCGCAGGCCGAGGCTCTCGAGGCGCGATTGCAGCGGCGCGCGGCGGCCCAGCTGGTTCGCCTTGTCGAGCTTGGTGCGATCGATTTCGCGGCGCACGAGCCACTGCTCGGGAGTCTTCGGCGCATCGCCGAGCGTGCCGACCTCGGCGAGGAACTTGTCGGCAACCACGACGGCGCGCTCGGTCTCGGCGAGCTGCGCTTCGATCTCGATCTTCTCGGTATCGAGCTGGCTCGAGCGCAGCCGCGCATCGGCGAGCTGACCCGAGGCTTCGACGACCTTTTGGTGCGTGGGCGACAGCACGACCGGCCGCACCCACGAGTTATCGAAGAAGTAGAAAATGTTGACGATCAGGAAGCCGAGGAGCCCGACGAGGATCGCGGTCAGCGCGACCAGGCCGGCGACCTTGTACAGCCGGATGATCGACGGCTGCACCGCCACCCAGAATCGAGGTGTTTTCCTGGCTTCCACGGGTGAGGCTTACTCCAAGAATCGGGCCGCTGTCTATGCAGCAGGAAGTTGGGCGTGGGAACCCGTGCCGCGGCCGGCACGTGCCCGACCATCCCCGGCAAGTGCTGGCACCAACACGTGTTGTCCCGTGCTCGTGATGCTCTCGGCCGGAGATCCGATCGATGGATCGGCAGCCGTTTCCGGTTCTGCGCCGTGACCGCGCGTTTCCCAGCTACCGCTGTCGAGTGTGAACAACGCGAGCGGCGTCATCAGTGCATAAGTGATCGGCAACAGCAGCGCGATCGGGAGAAACGCGAGCGATCCGACGCGTTCTGATGCCGGGTTCTTGCGAACGCGCCACGCGTAATAGAGGCCGAACACCACCACGATGTAGAGGTGGATCTGCAGCGCCTCGTAGAACCAGCCGGCCGAGAGCGCGCGGATGACCGCGATCGGATACGCGACGACCATCGCGCACTGTGCGAAGTAGTGAATCGCGAGGACCGGGTTGAGCCGCCACACGTGGGTCACTGCGCCGGCGTAGTCGACGATGTTCGAGCGGCGCCAGCGCAGCTGCTGCGAGAAGTACTCGGGCAGGTTGTTCGGCACGAAGGTCACGCAGCGTGCCGCATGCGTCATCGTGGTGAGGTACCCGCGCTTGACGATCTGGCGGGTGAGGTAGCGGTCTTCGCCGTACTTGATCGGTACGCCGAGGATCGAGCGATCCTCGAGGACCGGCTCGAGGTCCACGAGCACCTGGCGGCGGTAGGCGGTGAGGCAGCCCGACAAGCACATGATGTGGCGGAAGCCCCACTCGAGGTTCTTGAGGAAGAAGTACCCGTACCAGTACTTGATCGTCTGCATCCGCGTCAGCCAGTTGTCGTGCTTGTTGCGGACGTCGACCCAGCCGCCGCACGCGGCGATGCGGTCATCGACGAAGCGACGGGTGAGCTCTTTAACGGCGTTTGCGTCGACCACGACGTCGGAGTCGACCGAGACAATGATCTCGGCCGTTGACGCGGCGACGGCGCGGTTGATCGACCGGCGCTTGCCGAGGTTGACGCGGTTCCGGATGACCCGGAGCTTTCCGTTCGAGCCGCGGGCGATCTCTTTGGCGAGCTCGTAGCTGTTGTCGGTCGAGCAGTCGTCGACGCAGATGATGTCGAACTTCTCGCGGGGATACTCCGTCGCGAGCAGGCTGTGCAGGGTCTCTTTGACCGCTTCGCCCTCGTTGAACATCGGAATCACGACCGTCACGGTCGGTTCGTAGTCATCCCGGGTCTCGTCCCACTTCTTGCCGCGCCACACGCGGAGCAAGATGCCGGCGACGTAGCGGTTGATGAAGACGATCAGCGCCAGCAGCTTGACCAGTGACCAGAGGACGAACGTCGTCATCTCTGGCCCCCTGATGCGAGGCGCACGCCAATCACGCGATGACAGGTGAAGCGAGGTTTCACGGTAAAAGCTAGAAAGCAGAGGCCGTGAATCAAATACTCACGGCCAAGATCAAGGAGATGCGAGCACGCTATTACGACTAGCTACGCAACTCAAGTTGGTTGACGCATGTTGCCACATCTCGCGTGACAGATACACCTGAACATCAGTTTGCTGAGGGTGACCGACTTGTTTTTGCGCATCTGCGATGGGATAGGTTGCCGGTGCGCCCGGGCTTCATCGCCCTGTTGATTGTCACGTGGTTGCATGGTGCGGCGGTGGCTGGACCAGTAGCCGGTGAGACGGCTTCCCATGATCAAAATGGCGCAGTCGCGCCGTCGCAAGACTCGCCCTGGATCGATCTCGCTCCCGCCGAAGTGTTGAGCACGAAGTCGGGTGACAACGGACCGCGCGACTATCGGCTCGCCGCGGGCATCACGCTCGCGAGTCTCTACGCCGGATTCTGGGGCTGGGCGTATCTCGCTTGGTATCGCAACCATCCCGAGAAGGAAGAGCACGACATCGGTGCCGACGGTTGGTTCGGCGTTCACACGTACGCGGGCGGCGCCGACAAGCTCGGTCACGCGTGGGCGACGATGGTGCTCGCACGCGGCGGCACCGCGCTGCTCGACAAAGGTGGCTGGAGCCGACGCAACGCCGCGCTGTTATCGGCGGGCCTCGCCGAGCTGTTGTTCCTCGGCGTCGAGTGGAAGGACTACTACTACTACGAGTTCTCGCCGGGCGACTTCACGCTCAACACGCTCGGCGCCGGCCTCGCGATCGCGCTCGATCTGTCGCCACGGCTCGACGAGATGATCGACTTTCGCGTCGAGTTCTGGCCGAGCAAGCAGTATCGCCACAACCTGTTCAACCCCGATTCGCCGTGCGAGAAGCGCATGGAGGGACAGCCGAGCTGCTCGCGCTGGAACGTCGCGGAAGACTACTCGGGCGAGACCTACCTGCTCGCGTTCCACCTCGGCAGCATTCACTCGCTGCGCGATGCGAAGTACGGCGCATGGTCGAAGTTCGTCGACGTCGCGGTCGGCTTCGAGACCCGCAACTACAAGCCGCCGCCAACGCTGCTCGGCGGACCGACGCTCAAGGACCACGACGTGACCCGCAGCCAGCGACTGTTCCTCGGCGTGACGTTCAACGCGCAGGGCTTGCTCGATCACCTGATGAGGCGTGAGTCCAAGCTGCGCAAAGTGGGTCACGGCGTGCTCGAGGTATTGACCCCGCCGTGGACCCGCATCGTGCCGTCGTACATCGACACGACTCGCACCACGATCGACCCCGGGATGGGCGGGGCTTGACCCCGAAGCGTCGGGGACTGCCCTCTCGGGACAGCTGACCTCTCCGTGCAACTAGCGTCACGCTGACGTGTCCTCGTCGCATGCGCGTTGGGCTCGTCGCGGTCGCTTGCCTGACCGCTTGCCAGGCATTCGATCCGATTCGCGAGGTCCCGCACAACCACCGCGAGGCGCCGACGACCGCCGCCGCGATCGAGATCATTCTCGCCGAGAATCCGCAGCCGCTCGTCTATGCGATCGGCGAGTACCACCAGTCACGCAACGCGATCGCCTCGACGTCGCCGCTGACGCGGTTCACGCACGAGATCATCGGGCTGCTCGAGCCGCGCGCCGATCACCTCGTCGTCGAGGCGTGGCTCGACGCGAACTGCTGGGGCGAGACCCGCGAGCAGGTGATCGCGAAGACCCAGCGCAGCGACGCGACGCAGATGGAAGTGATGCGGCTGATGCGACGCGGCCAGCGCCGGTTGACGACGCACACGTTGCCGATGACGTGTATCGAGTACGACTCCGTCGTCGATGCCAGTGGGCACGTCGACTTCTTGCTGCTGCTCGAGATGGTGACCGACAAGCTCGCGGAAACCACGCGCAGCTTGCTCGCGAAGGACCGCGCGGTCATCGTGTACGGTGGCGCGCTCCACAACGATCTCTATCCGCGCTGGCCGCTCGAGACGCTGTCGTATGCGAGCTCGCTCGCGCACGACCTCGGTGGTCGGGTGCTCGAGATCGATCTCGTCGTGCCCGAGATCGTGGCGCCGATGAGCATGATCCGCCACGAACCGTGGTTCCCGCTGCTCGGCCGGGCGTCGCCCAAGCGCGTGCTGATCTGGCAGCGAGGCCCGGCCAGTTACGTCGTGATCCTGCCGGCACAGAGTGAAGAGGTCGCGAAGGTGGCGAAGCTCGTCGATCCGATGTAACCGGTAGGGATGCGCGCCTGGTACATCGCGATCTTTGTCGCGGTGTTCGGCTTTTATCTGCTGACCTCGAGCCGCGAGCCGGCATGGGGCGACGCGCGCCCGATGTGGGAAGTCGCCGATCGGCTCGTGCAGCACGGCGCGATCGACATCAAGACGCGCTGGCCCGACGACATGCCGCCGGGCGAGGGCGGCAAGACCTACGGCATCGCCGCGATCGGTACCGTGCTCGTGCACGCGCCGGGCGTCGCACTCGCTGCAGCCACGCACTCCGCGGCGCCGCGTCACGACGTACTGTTGCGCCCGATCTTCACGCACCTCGCACCGGCCGCGCTCGGCGCGCTCGCGTGCCTGTTGTTCTTCGGCCTGCTCCGCGACCTCGGCCGCAGCGCGCGAACGGCGAGCCTGTGCACCGCGATCCTCGCGTGCGCGACGACGGTCTGGGTCTACGCGCGCATGCCGTACGGCGAGATCCTCCAGGTCGCGAGCTTCGTCGGCGTGTTTCGCTACATGCTGCGCGTGCTCGGCGATCCCGCGCGCCGGAGTGAATCCGGCGCGCTCGATCTCGGGCCGAGTAAGCGCAACGCGTTGTGGCTCGGCGCGTGGGCCGGCGTGCTGTTCAATACGAAGTACGTCTACGCGATGGCGATCGCGGGCGCGGCCCTCTTGATCGCGTGGTCCTTGCGCAAGCAGCGCGCCGAGCTCAAGCGCGTGGTGCTGTGGGCGAGCGTGACCGCCGGGCCGTTGCTCGTCCTCGCGCTCGTCTACAACTACCTGCGGTTCGGCTCGATCACGCAGACCGGCTACGAGCCGTACCTGTCGTGGTACTTCGGCGGCAGCGTCTTCGACGGTGCGTGGGGCATGCTCGCGTCGGCGAACAAGAGCGCGCTGCTCTACTCGCCGCCACTCGTGCTCGCGCTGCTCGGCTGGCCGCGCGCGATTCGCGAACATCGCGTGCTCGGCATCGCGCTCGCCGTGCTCGTCGTGCCGACGTTCATCGTCTACTGCACGTACCGGTCGTGGAGCGGCGACTACGCGTGGGGCCCACGCTACTTCGTGTGGACGATCCCCGTGCTGCTCGTCGGGCTCGCGTGGTTCGTCGACACCATGGGGCGCTACAAGCGCGTGCTGGTCGGCGCGGTGATCGCGGCCGGCATCGTCGTGCAGCTGCTCGGCAGCGCGCTGTACTGGGATCACTTCATCCGCATCGCGATCGAGACGAAGAACCAGTGGCTCGGCAACCCGAATCGGTCCGGTGCGTACATTCCGGAGAAGGGACGCGGCCACTGCGACTCGTGCTTCGAGGACACCTACGAGATCCTATGGACGCCGGCGTTCCAACCGATCAAGGGCCATTGGTGGCTCGTCAAGTCCATCGCGCGCGGCGATGCCGACGGCATCGAGGCGCAGGTCGACGCGCCGTGGCGGCGCTACACATCGCTGTCGATCAATCTGTCGTCGACGTATCCGCGCGCGCGCATCGACTGGTGGGGCCTGCTCTGGATCAAGGATGCGAAGCACACGTGGCTCGCCGGCCTCCTTCTGCTGCTGCTATTCACGGCGGTTACGGCGTTCGGGATCTGGAGGTGGATTCGCCTCCACCGATCGGGTATTGCTGGGCTCGATGCTGAAGGCAGTGCCGAACCCACCTGACGAGCCCGCCACCGGCGCGCCGAGCGACGACGAGGTCCTGCGCTGGGCGCTCGCGTATCTGCGGCACGCACCGCTCTCGCTCACGTTGCGCGAGATCAACCGGCTGGTCGCGCTCGAGACCGTCGGCAAGCACCAAGGTCCCGTGCTCGATGTCGGGTGCGGTGATGGCTTCTGGTGGACGATGCGGCAGGACAACCGCGAGATCTACGGCATCGACATCTCCGCGCGCGAGATCGCGCAGGCCAAGACGCGCATCACCGCCGAGCTGGCCGACGTGTCGCGCGAGACCCCGTTCTCGGGCACGAAGTTCGGCGAGCTCATCGGCAACTGTTCGCTCGAGCACGTCCCTGACATCGACGGCGCGCTGTCGAACCTGCGCGCCGCGGCAGCCTCTGACGCGCGCTTGCTCATGTTCGTGCCGACGCCGCGCTGGGCCTATCAAGGCCGCATGCAGTCTCTGCTTCTGCGCTACGCGCCGCGACTCGCGATGGCGTTCTCGGGCGCGCTCAACGGATTCTTCCAGCACTGGCACCTCTACGATCACAAGGTGTGGCGGCGCTTGCTCGAGCAGCACGGCTGGAACGTGCGCGCGACCTACGGTCTCGGATCGGCGCGCTCGGAATTCCTGTTCCGCGCGTTCATGCCGCCCGCGTTCCTCCAGTTCGTCGCGAAGAGCGTGACCGGTTTCTATCCGGCGAAGCTGTATCGCTTCTTGCCCGACGCCGCGATCGCACCGCTTGCGAAGCTCGTGCGCTGGGCGGTCTCCGATCCGATCGTGCCGGTCGATTCGCCGCACGCGTACGAGTACCTGATCGTCGCCGAAGCGGGCGACATCCCCGAACGCTGATGGTCGCCGTGATGAACGCAGCGCCGGCGCAGCCCGATTACTTTGCGAATCACGAGCGCGCGCGCAAATTCCCGTGGACGCTCTATCACGCGCCACTCGAGCGCGACCTCAACCACTTTCTCGCGCGCGTCGCGAGCGAACATGCGAGCGGCAGCGTGCTCGTCGTCGGCTGCGGTCTACTCCACGAGATCGACGCAGCGCCGGCCGGTCTGCGCTATACGGTCGCCGACATCGATCCGCGCGCGGTCGAAGCCGTGATGGCGCGCAAGGATCCACGCATCGTCGCGGGCAAAGTCGTCGTGCCCGAGCGCCCGATCGATCTCGGGACGAAGTTCGTCGCGATCTACGCGAAGGAAGTGATCGAGCACATCCACGCGTGGCCGACGTGGCGCGCAGGTCTGCGTCGCGCATTGGTCCCGGGCGGCCGGCTCTGGCTGTCGACGCCGAACTACGGCGAGCCGTGGCTGCCGACGCTCGAGTCGACCGTGCTCGAAATGGTCGCGCGTCGCGATGGTTTCACGCGCCGGCACATTCACCCGACGCGGTTCTCGAAGCGCTCGCTCGCGCGCGGTCTCGATGCGGCGGGCTTCGCCGGCGTGCATGCGCGCGTGATGCCGACGCGGCTCGCGATCACCGCGTGGGCGCAAGCGCCTACGGCGTGATGAGAACGACAAGCGCGCAACCAGCGGCGCGCCGATGCCATCAGCTCGGCATTGCCGAGATCAGATCGTCCGCTCTTGGTAGATGCGCAGGATGTCAGCGGCGGTCTCTTCGATCGCGCGGTTCGTGACGTCGATGACCGGCCAGTTCGCGTGCTTGCGGAAGATCTCGCGCGAGTACGAGATCTCGCTGTCGATGTGCGCGCGCTGGCCGTAGCTCGAGTCCTGCGGCATGCCGAGGTGCGAGAGCCGTGCTTGGCGGATTCGCATCAGCATGTCGGGCTGCACGATCAAGCCGAACACCTTGCGGTCGTCGACCTGCGAGAGCTCTTCGGGCGGATCGACGCCGAGCACGAGCGGCACGTTCGCGACCTTGAGGCCGCGCTGCGCGATGTACGTAGATAGCGGCGTCTTCGACGTACGCGAAATGCCGACGAGCACCAGGTCGGCCTTCGGCAAGTTACGCGGCTCGGCGCCATCGTCGTTCTTGACCGCGAACTCGACCGCCTCGATGCGGCGGAAGTAGTCGTCCGTGATCATGTGGAGCAGGCCGGGGACGCCGGCCGGCGGAGCGCCGAGGTACAGCGCGAGCTTGCTGATCAGCGCGCCCATGAGATCGACGATCTCGATGTTGTACTTCTCGACGAGCTTCGAGATCAGCTCGCGCTCTTCCTGATTGACGACGGTGAACACGACGAGCGCTTTGAGCTCGGCGGCCTTCTCGAGGATCTGCTCGAGCTCGCTCTCGAGCCGGACGCGCGAGAACAGGCGGATCTGGACCGGCTCGCTGAACTGCAGCGTAGCGGCGCGCACCATCCGCTCGGCGGTTTCGCCGGTGGCGTCGCTGATGATCATCACCGTCTTCATTGGCGGCCTCTATATCACGAGAGTCTGAACACCTGCGCGAACCGCTCGATCTCTCCTGCATCGAGCCACACGCCGTGGTTGCTGCAGTAATCGAATCGGAGATCTTGGCGAAACCCAACTGACATCTCGGTTTGACAAATCGGACACAGGGCGGCACCCCACGGCCAGCTCGACGCCTGGGCACGCCGGCCATCGAGGCCGAGGCCGCCGGCCTGCTTGTCGAGCTCGTGCCACTTCATGATCTCGTCGAGCTTGGACTTCGAATACCACTCGCCACAGCCGCGGACGCAGACGAGGCGATTGAGCTCGCCATCGCTGGCCGTCTCGTTCTGGCAGCGCGGGCAGGTGCCGGTCTGCTGGCTGAACCGGTACGGATCGTCCATTCGTTGCCGCTATAGCACGGGTAAACGCACGCGTTGCACGGAGTGGTCCATCACGCGCGGGCATTCCGGATCCGGAGCAGCGAGCTCACCCGTGACATGTGCGCTCACTACCTTGCAGCCGCCGCGGCACAACGAATGGTACTCGCAGCTAACGCATGGTTCGCGCGCGTCGCGCCAGGTTCGAAACGGGCCGAACGCGTCGGGCATCGTCCAGTACTCGGCGAGCGCGTCGATGCGCGGCCGTTGGTCGCGGAGTGGAGGCGGCGGGGACGCGAAGCTGCACGCGGTGAGGCGGCCATCGGGTTTCGCGCCGACGAGAAAATCGCCGCCGGTGCAACCGTAGACCGCGAGCTCGCCGAGCAGTGCGCGATCCGGTTTGTGATGCGCGAGCATCGGCGTGTACGAGCAATCGACCTTGACGCGCACGCGATGCTTGCGCGCCGCTGCGAGGATCGCCGGCAGGAATGCGCGGTGTTGCTCGTCGGTGCAGCGCAGCTCGGCGTACGCGCGTGCGCCGCGGCCCGACGGCTTGAAGCGAAGCAGCTCCACTTCGGAGAGCCGGCGCTCGGCGGCATACGCGAAGATCGCGTCGAGCTCGCTGAAGTTGTGGCGCGTGACGACGACGTTGATGCCGACCTCGTGCTTGATCGCGCGCAGCGCACGGATCGCGGCATCGGCGCGCGCGAACCCGTCGAAGCCGCGCACCGCCGCGTAGGTGGCGCCGAGCCCGTCGAGCGACACGTTGATCTGACCGAATTGATCGGCAATGCCGAGCAGCGAGTCGAGGCCTTCGAGGCCGGAGGTCGTCAGGTTCGGAATGATGCCGCGCGCGCGTGCGTGAGAGGCGAGCTCGCCGAGCCACGGTAGCGCCGCGCTCTCGCCACCGCCGAGCGCGACGTGAAACACGCCGGCATCGGCGAGCGAATCGAGCGCGCGCTTCCATTCGACGAGGCCCCACTCGTTCGGCGCACCTTCCGCCGACGCGCCGGTGTAGCAACCCTTGCAGCCCGCGGCGCAGCGGTTCGTGATCTGGAGATGGGCTTCGAGCGGTGCGCTCAGCACGTGTTCGCCGAGCTCGGTCTCGGGCTCGCGCCACAGCGCGGGCTCGCTTGGAACGGAGACCACGCGACGCGCCATCGCGCGATCGACGAACACGAGCGCGCGCGGGATTGTCAGCTGCACGATCGCGCCGAAGCGTTCGAATCGCGCGCGGCGCGGCGGATGCTCGCGCACGGCGCGCAGTCGGTCGACGACCGTGCCGACGAGGTCTCGCGCGCGCGTGAACAGCCCCACCGCGGGACTGTAGCGCGTCTCAGGTGACCTGAATGCGTCGATACTTCGCGTTGAGCAGCTCGTAGATGCCGTAGGCCACCAGGCCGGCTGCGACGAACGCGTAGGGCACGAGCCCGATTTCGCTGAACAGCTCGCGCAGCGAGGCCTGCATACCACCGGCTTGCTTCGGATCATGGTCGCGCACCGCACGCGTCAGGATCGCGCCCATCGCGATGAACACGGCGCCGCGCGCTGCGATGCCGAACCGGCTGAGCGCGACAACCAGGTTCGCCGTGTCGGGCTTCAGCCGGCCGAGCTCGAGCTTGTCGTTGAGCTTCGCGCGCCACGCACAGTACAGCTCGTAGACGCCGTAGATGACAAGGCCGAACGCGAGCGCCCATAGCGCGATCGCACCGCCGGGCGTCGCGAGCGCACGTGCGGTCCAGTGCCGCGCTTCTTCGCCTTCGCTGCCGATCGCGTAGCTGCCGAGTGCGAGCTTGACGACCGTGATCCCGAGCAGGAAGTGGAGCGCGCCGGTGACCGCCGACTTGACCCGGAGTGCGAACCCTCGAAGGCCGCGATGGCGCTCGGGGTTGAACAGCGCCTCGACGATCCGCCACGCGGCGTAGCCGAATAGGCCGATGGCGATCCCGCCGAGGAGTGCACGGCCGAGCGGAGCTTTCAGTAGCGTGAACAGCGCATCGTGCTTGCCCGGCGTCGCTGTGCCACCGAGCCCCAGTGCGGCGCTGGTAGCGAGCGCGCCGATCGTCATGTAGAGCAGACCCTTCGCCGCAAAACCGAGACGCGCTAACCGCGTGATCCAGGGCGCTGCGTCACCGACCGCTCGTTGTGCACCTGCGGGAATTGCTGACGCGGGGTTCATGCTCCTTGGTAATGCAAGGAGTAGGACAGCTCGGGTCAGCGCAGCGCTGAGGCTAGCTGCCGCGAGCGGCGGTGACGACGATGCGCTCGCGTTTCGACACCACGACGCCGCCCGGCTTTTCGATCGTCACCGCGAACAGCGTCGCGTCGTCGACCTGCAGTTTTGCCGTGATCGGCACGATCACTTCGCCGGTCGACGACACGTCGAACACACCACCATCGACGGGGAACGCCTGATCGCGATCCTTGTCGAAGATCCACAGTTGGTACTGGAATGCGTTCGGATCGTTCGGCGTGAGCCCGACGAACCGCATGTAGCCGCGCTGCTCGGTCTGGCTCCACACCACGTCACCCGACGCGCCCTTCGCGTTCGGATCCGCGGTTGCGGTCCACGAGACGGTGGTGACGTCGCGCGCGCTCGCGAGCAACTGCTGCCGCGCTTCACTCGGCGATGCGACGACCGTGCCCGGCTGGTCGCGGCGCGTCCACCACCACATACCGACGGCGAGCACGAGGCACGCAGCGGCGGCGAGCCACGGTGCAATGACCGCGAAGCGCGATCGCTTGCGCTCGCGTGCGCGATCGATGTCGCTCGGCTGCTCGGGCACCGGTGCGACCGGCTGTTCGCGCGTCGCGAGCGGCTGCGCCGGTGCAACCCCGGCGCCCCGTGTCATCGACGCGCTCGGCGGCGGGGCTGTCACACCGGCGAGCGTGCGCATCTGACCGGGAAGCAACGACGCCGCCGGCGATGCCACGCCGGCTTGCGCGGCAATGCGGTCGGCGAGCGCCGCTGGCATCGCTTCGATCGGTGTCATCGCGAGCGCTACACCGGCGGCTGCGAGATCGAAGCTGTCGTCGTCCTCGGCGCCGAGCTCGCGCAGCTCCCAGTGCTCGCGATCATCGAGTGGCCGCATCGCGCGCTCGAGGAGCAGCTCTTGGGCACGTGGATCGGTCGCGGGCTTCACGGCAGCTCCTCTTGTACGCCCAGCAGGGCTGCTCGGATCATCATTAATCCACGCCGCGCGTGTGCCTTGACCGTACCGAGCGGCATGCCGGTTTGCGCTGAGATTTCACCGTGCGAGAGGCCGTGGCAGGCCGACAGCACGATGACCTGGCGCTGCTCGGGCCGCAGCTGGTCGAGCGCACGCGCGGCCTTGCGCGCTTCGGTCGTCGCGTCGGGCTGGAGCCCGTCGGCGGGATGGGTGGGCACCTCCGGCAACTGCTCGGTCGAAGGGCGCCGCCTGCGCGTACGCCGCCGGTCGATCAACCGGCGGCGCGCGATCATCGCGATGAAGGTGGCTTCCGATGCAACGCTGGGATCGAACCGCGCGGCGCTCTTCCACAGATCGAGGAAGATTTCCTGCACCGCATCTTCGGCATCGGCGAGCTCGAAGCGCCGCGCGATCGACCACACGAGCCCGCCGTAGCGCGCGATGCACTCGCGCACTGCGCCCGCATCGCCCTCGGCAACCCGGGCGAGCAGCGACGGCGCTGTTGCCTGTGGTTTAGAGGTGGGTTGCATGAAGCGGGGCCAAGCTAGCACGAGCAAAGATCAAGGAGCCGTCACGCAAGCAGTGAGCAGACCGAGGCTCGGCGCGTTGTCCGCACACACGAGCACGCGCAGCGGGTTCGCGTGCTGTCCTGTCTTGTTGCCGATCGCGAACGCGGTCGTCAGCGAGCCCGCCGCGAGCGACGCGTGCACGGTGAGCACGTCGGTCGTGCCATTCGCGAGTCGCGCGGTGACCGGCGCCGACAGCGGTGCGGTTTCGATATAGCCGCGCGCGTTCATCGGGCTGTTCGTTGCGAACTTGCCGAACGACACGTTCGCGAACACGCGCGCCCACCCCGTGGCGGCCGTACCGATGCCGACGTCGACCGCGGGCGTGCCCGGCGATGCATGGATGAAGCGCAGCTTGATCTTCGCCGGATCGACGGTCGTGTCGTCGATGAACACCTTGAGCTGAAACGGCGGATCGTGCGCGGCGACGCCTTCGCGCGTCAGGTCACCGATCGCGGCGATCGTCGCCGAGAGGCCATCGGTGACCGCGATGCCGACGGTGTCGGGAACCACGGGCGCCGTACAATCCGGCGCGCTCGCGGCGACGATGCGCGCGTCATAGGTCGCGATCGGCAGCTTCACGTAGGCGGTGGTCTTGCTGTACGCGAGTCCGTCGTCGACGCCGAGCGACCGG
>DATDCH010000457.1:0-9779 GCA_036524455.1 Kofleriaceae bacterium
TGGCGAGGAACATCCCGTAGCCAAGGCCGCTCGTCGTGGTGTTCTTGTAGCCGCCGACGACGAACAACGCGAAGTCATCAGTCGCCCACTGTAGCGTCGCGGAGTCGGTGACCTGCAGCGCCGTATTCAAGAACCGGATCACCGGAAGACCGTTGATCACGCCGGTGACGAGGCTCGGTTGAAGCGCCGCGACCGACTGCCCGGCATTGTTGTTCTTGCCGGACCGATCCATCCACGTGCTGACCTTGCTCTGGCTGGTCACCACGTTCTGATTGGCGTCGAGCCAGAGCGCGAGGCCGCTGAGCTGCGCCGGCGTGAACGGCTGCGTCATACCGTCGACCGCCGCATCGATCGCGATCGCCGCGTCGCTACCACCACCCGGCGCGTCTGCGCTCGGGGGCTTCGCGTCGGGCTTCTCCATATTCGAGACTGATCCACACGCGCCCACGACCCCCGCGAGCGCAAACGACACCACCATTCTCGTTACGTGCATCTAAGATTCTCCCTGGGTAAAACGCCTTCGCCCGGAGGTGGTATGGAAGAGCCTGCCGGGCTTTCGCTGGGACAGCTCGCTCCGCACCTGGGTCTACGTGCTGGCGCGACGTGCGTGTCACGCGCATCGCAAGGAGCGCGCGAAGTACCGCGAACGCCACGCGCGGCTCTCCGAGGTGCCCGAGATCGACGCGATGATCGCGCGCGTTCGCACGACGACGTCGGTGCGCCTCGCGAAGCAGGAAGGCACGACGCGTGCCGAGCGGCTGCGCGCGAAGCTCGAGGTCGACGAGCAGATGCTGCTGACACTGCGGGTCGATCGCGAGCTCGAGTGGCGTGCCATCGCGCAGATCATGTCCGACGAGACTCTCGAAGACGACGCGCTGACGCGCGAGGCTGCCAGCCTGCGCAAGCGCTTCGAACGGGTCAAGGAGAAGCTGAAGAAGCTGGCAGCGACGGAGCCGCCGTGATGAGCGACGGCGACAGCTCGACGAGATAGCCATCGTTACCGCCGATCCCGCGCAGCGTACGATCGGCGACTCGCAGCGCCGCCTCGAATCGCCCGCCGATCACGAGCTCGCCACGCGGCCCGTACACGATCCAGCGCACGAGATCACCGCCCGCACCGCCGAGCCCGAATGCGCCGAGCGGTTTGCCCGTCGGGTCGAATGTCGCGAGGAAGCCGTCCCAGCCACCGTTCGACGTCAGCGTCGTGCCGCTGACCATGTTCACCTGGTAGTGACCGCCCGTGATGAGCGTGCCGTCGGGCGCGAACGCGAGGGCCTTCGGCGTGTCGTGCTCTCGCTCGCCGATGGGTTGCGTCCAGCGCAGTCGACCGTCGGCGAGCGCGAGCTCCGCGATGAAGCCACCGGTTCCGGTGAAGTAGCGCCCGCTGATCGCGACCCGGTCACCGCGAATTGCGACGGCGTCGAGCATGCAGCGCGAGTTGTGCCCGCGTTCGTGACGGACCCAGATCACCTTGCCGGTATCACGCGCGAGGCGCGCGATCACGCAGCTGCCTTTGTCCCCGAGCGTGTGGTCGCCGAACGTCGCGGTCCCTTTGATCCACGCGCCGAACACCACGGAGTCGCCGTCGACCGCCACCGACCAGGACTTCGCCGACATGTTGTTGCTGCGCGCCGGCTGTACCCAGCGCAGCGCGCCGTCAGGTGCGAACGACGCGACGAACAGCACGGACTCCGCGTCGCCTACGGCGGTCTGCGCTCCGCCAAACGTGGCGCCGCCGGCGTACGTGCCGACCGTGTACAGATTGCCGTCCGAATCGCTGCTCAGCGCACGCATGACCGGTTCGCCCGTCGTCGCACCGAGCACGCGGAACCAGCGCAGCGTGCCGGTCTTGCCATCGAATGCGGCGAGCAGACCATCATGCACGCCCTTCGGTGTGGGGAGCGCGAGGCTACCGAGCTTCGCATTCGCGCGGGCCAGCCCGGCGATCACGACCATGTCACCGGACCTGACGAGCGCGACAGGCGATGCCTGCTCGACGATCTGCACCCAGCGGATGCGGCCGTCGCTGCCGATCCGCGCCACAAAGTTAAACGGCTCGCCGCCGCCGGATGGGTGCAGCGGCACGCCTGCAAGGGTCGCCTCGGCCGAGGCGTAGCCCGCGATTACGAGCTCGCCGTCGAAGTACGTCGCCGCGTGCACGATGTCGGTGCCGAGACCGCCGACGGTCAGTGCGTAGCGCACCGCAGCGTGCGGATCGCGCTTCATCGGTCCTTCGGGCTGCGCGATATGTGCGAGGTAGTCCGGATCCGCGCAATCGGAGACCGCGGGCAGTGTGCGCGCGGAGCTCAGTGCGAGCTCCGGTTTGAGCGTGCGGAGCTTGTCGAGATAACGCGCGAGCGCGGCGAACCGCTGATCGAGGCACGTCTGCGCGGGCTTGTCTTTCGCGCGACACGCGGCCTCGCGCAACGGAACCCACTGACCCGCATACGTGTCGACGGTGCGCGCGATCGCATCCCACGTCGCGCTGTGCTCGAGGTGCGTCGCGAGTCGGTCGCGCGTCGGCGCATCCCAAACGCCGGTGAGCCGCGAGGCCTGCGAGCAGCTATCGTCATCGCGCCCGCGCCCGGCAAATGTCAGCAGCGCACCGATCGCGATCGCGATGCCGGCAAGCACGACCGCGACACGCTTGGATGGCTTGCCGCGCACGCGGGCCGTTGCTAGCGCGCCGCGCTCGGACCTGACCGCAGGACCGTCGACCTCACCGACGTCCGCGCGAATCGCTTGCAGCCGCGCGACCAGGTCGCTCGCATTCGCAAGGCGAGCGGCGGGGCGAGGTTGCAAGCAGCTGGCGATCAGCGGCTCTAGCTCCGCCGCTTCGGCGGGAAGCTTGCCGGCGAGGCTCGGCGGGTTGGCATCGAGCTCGACCGGCGTGATGCCAAACGGCAGCGTCCCGGTCGCGAGTTGATACAACATGACGCCAGCCGCGAACAGATCGGTCTCTGGACCGCACGGCGCACCGTCCCACTGTTCCGGTGCCATGTAGCCGGGCGTTCCTGCGAGCGACAGCGTCGAGCGCAGGCGCGTAGGCCGCAGCGAGGGCGGCGCTGCCTCGTGCATACGACCGAGTCCCGATACGCCGAAGTCGAGAACCTTCACGCCGCCATCGGCGAGCAGAAACACATTCTGGGGTTTCAGATCGCGATGGGTGATGCCTGCCGCGTGCGTGTGCACGAGTGCGCGTGCAACTTGTTCGACGATCCAGAGCCGTTCGGCGAACGGAATGTCGCCGCGCTCCATACGAGCGTTCAGCGTTTCGCCGCGCAATCGCTCGAGTACGAGATACAACAGGCCGTTCCAGCTCCCGAACTGATGCAACGTGACGATGTTCGGATGATTGAGTCGTGCGGTCGCGCGGGCCTCGCGCTCGAACACGTCGGGCAGCCGCGCGCCGAGTTGCGCCGGCCCACGATCGACGCGCATCAGCTTGAGCGCGACCTCACGATCGAGCTTGAGATCGCGCGCCGCGTACACGACGCCCATCCCGCCGGCACCCAGTCGCGCTTCGATGCGAAACGCATCGTCGATGACCGTTCCAGGCTCGAGCAACGCGAACGTCGCCAGATCGCGCGGCACCGCAATGGCCGGTGCAGCCGCGACTGCGCGCAGCAGGCTGTCGTCGAGGGTCTCCGATGGGTCGTCGTTGTCCACTGGATCTGCGTTCCGCGACATCCAAGGATGCCACAGCACGGTAGTGCGCTGACGAAGGCCCGTTGTGACAGCGCGTCTGGGCATGCGAGCATGTAGTCGGATTGGCTCGTAGGCCCACGTGAATCAAACGCATGTAGCCTTGCTCCGCGGTATCAACGTCGGCGGCGCGAACATCATCCCGATGGCTGCGCTCGCGCAGTGCTTCGAGAAGATGAAGTTCTCGCCGGTCAAGACGTTCATCGCGAGCGGCAACGTGATCTTCGGTGCACCGAAGCAAGATCTGCGCAAGCTCGAGGAGAAGATCGAAAAGACGCTCGAGCTGGCCTTCGATTACGAAGCGAAGGTGGTCGTCAAGTCCAAGCCGGAGCTCGACGCGATCATCAACGGCATGCCGAAGGACTGGCGGAAGCCAAGCGCGGCGGTGCGCTACTACGTGATGTTTCTCCGCCACGCGATCAACACGAAGGCGATCCTCGCCGAGTTCTCGCCGCGTGCGGGCGTCGAGACGCTGACCTACGTGCCGGGTGCCCTGCTATGGGCAGCCAACAAGAATGCGCTCGGGAAGAGCACGGTCGCGAAGAAGATGCTCTCGAAGGCGATCTACAAAGAGATGACCGTGCGCAATCTCAACACGACGCTCAAGCTCGGCGAGCTGACGGAGGCTGCGAATGAGTGAGCTCCCGCCCCCGGATCTGAGGGACAGCGGTGGTCGGCTGCGCCGCATCGTGGTCGCGCTGCTGCTCGGCGGCGCGGCGGCGGCGCTCGGCTTCACCATCGCCAATTCGCTGGCCGAGCCCGACAAGATGATCGAATACAAGAGCACGAGTAGCGTCGCGCGCGCGTCGGGATTCGTGTTCTACGTCGCTGCGCTCGCGGGGGGCATCGTGTTCCTCGTCGCGCTGACGATCCAGAACAAGCTCGCCGATCGTAAATATCGTGCGGGCCTCGACGTGCCGCCTGCGCGTGCGCGTCAGCGCGAGTGACGACGGCCACGACAGCGATGTCGGGCTTCGCGATCCGCGTCTCGACGAGCGGCGGCTAAGTCGACGAAAGCGCGAGTGTCGCGCTGGTGCGGTGGTTGCTGTTACGCGCCACGTGCGCTGGCTCGCCGTTCTACTGATCACATTCGTGACGTCGACCACGTCGGCGTCGCCCTACGACGTCACGTGGATCGCGTACGGGAGCAGTGCCGGCGCGCCGCCGAGGCTGTCCGGAGAGATCGGCGAGCGACTCGAGCGCGAGCCCTGCAACGTGTCGTGCCCGATGACGATGCAGTGGACACTCGGCGCCGGTACGGGGCGACTCGCGGGCGAGCTGCAGTTTGCAGTGGCCGAGCTCGAGGATGCGGGCGCGCTCGATCCACGCGATCGCGAACGGCGGGTGTTTCGCTTCGGCCCGGGTGCGCGCGTCGCGCTGCTGCGCAGCCACGGCTTCGATCTGTCGCTGCGTGGCGGCTTGCAGCTCGGCTGGGTCGATGGTGTGCCGTCGACGGAGCTCACGGCAGAGCGGATGGAGGTCACCTACGAACCACCGCAGTACTCCATGTGGGCCGTTCCGCTCGGCGCGACGCTGCGCTTCGGTGGCCGCTACAGCGGGTGGTATGGCGGCGTGCAAGCCGATCTCGAGTACACGCTCGTGCGCGTGGCGTTTCCCGACGAGGCGCGCAGCGGTGCACTACGCACGATCACGTTCGGCTTCGTCGTCGGCGCGATGTTCGACGTCACGCGTGCAGGCACGTGACGCGCTGGTTCGTGGTCTTGGGGCTCGCGCTGACGTCGACTGCGTCGGCATCGCCATACGACATCGGGTGGGCGACGATGGGCGTCAGCCTCGGTGCATCGCCCGAGCTCTCCGGTGAGCTCGACGAGCGGCTCGAGCGCAAGCCGTGCGAGACCACGTGCCCGCTCAGCATGCGCATGGCATTCGGCGGCGGCCTCGGCCGGATCGGCGTCGAGCTGCAATTCGCGTCGAGCCCCGTCGAGGACGTGCTCGCGAGCGATTACCGCGATCGCGATCGTCACGCATTTCGCGGCGGACCGGTCGTGCGTTACACGGTGCTGCGCGGTTACGGCGTTGATCTCTCCGTGCGCGGTGGGTTGCAGCTTGGATCGCTGGGCGGCGACGAATCGAAGACCGCGATGGCGGATCCGAATTGCGCGATCGGGCGCGAAGGCATGTGCCCGCCGATCGAAACGACGTACGAGCCCGAGAGTTACTGGCTATGGGCGGTACCGCTAGGCGCAACGCTGCGGCTCGGGCTGCGCGAGCCACGCGGGCAGGGCTTCTTTGGCGCGTTCGCCGACCTCGACTACACGCTCGTGCGGATCTCGTTTCCCGGTGATGCCCGCGTGGGCGCGCTGCGCACGATCAGCTACGGCTTCACGTTCGGCATGATGTTCGACGTGCGATAGTGCCGCGCATGTTGCTACGCGTCGCGATCGTCCTCGCGTTGTTCGGGTGCAAAGACAAAGCGAAGGAGAAGCCCGCGAGCACGAAGCCGCCGGGCGACGCCGCGGTGAAGCGCACGCTCGACGAAGAGCTCGAGGCAATCCGCAGCAAGAACAAGTTGCCGGCGCTCGCCGCAGTGGCGTGGCACGACGGCAAGCTCGTCGAGATCGCGGCGGTCGGGTTGCGCAAGGCCGACGATGCGACGAGCAAGGTCACGACGAAGGACCTCTGGCACCTCGGCTCGAACACGAAAGCGATGACCGCGACCGTGATCGGCATCTACGTCGATCGCGGCGCGCTGAAATTCGACGACACGCTCGCCAAGTGGTTCAAGAAGATCGATCCGGGCTACGCGAAGATCACGCTCGACCAGTTGCTGCGCCACGAAGGCGGCGCGCCGGGCGAGCCACCCGATGAGCTGTGGAAGCAGCTCTGGGCGGACGGCGACAAACCGGAGGCGCGCACGAAGTTCGTCGAGGGGATCCTCGCGAAGCCGCCCGAGAAGCCGGGCACGTTCGTGTACTCGAACGCGGGCTACGTGATCGCGGGCGTGATCCTCGAGAAGGCGAGCAAGAAGCGCTGGGAAGACGTGATGCGCGAGGAGCTGTTCGCGAAGCTCGACATGAAGACGTGCGGATTCGGTGCGCCGGGACGCAAGGATGTCGTCGATCAGCCGAGGGGACATGACGCGGGCGGCACCGCGATGGCGCCGGGTCCGGCTGCCGACAATCCGCCGGGGCTCGGACCCGCTGGCACCGTCCACTGCTCGCTCGAAGACTACGGGAAGTTCCTCGCGATGCATTCGAGCGGTCAACCAGCGCTCGTCACGCCGGAGACGATGCAGCACCTGCACACCGCGCGCGACGGCGGTTACGCGGGCGGCTGGCTCGTGTTGCCCCATCCCCGCGGCAAGGTGCTCGCGCACAGCGGCAGCAACACGATGTGGTTCGTGACGACGATGCTTGCGCTGACGCCGAAGCCCGACGATCGGTGGACGCTCGTGATGGCGACGAACAGCGGCAGTTTTCCGCTCGACAACGTGATCGGCCTGCTCGCCGACCGTTTCACGGCGCCGAAGAAGTAGTCGTGCAGCGATCGGCTGCATCGCGTAGTCCTCGTACAGCAGTGGCGTGCACAGTGTGCAACGCATGAACATGTAGGTCTCGCGCAAGCACGCGGAGTTTGCGCGAGCGAGCTCGGTCCGCTCGTTGCAGTTCTTCCCGGTATGTCGGAGGCAGTATCGGATCGCGAGATCGGCGACACGACAGATCCGTATGTGCCATCACCGATCCTACAAGAGCGCACGAGCGTGTTCGCGCGGTCGTCGTCGTTCGCGCGGCCGAGCAGTCAGTACCCGCTCGCGCGCGCCGAGCTCGATGATCCGACGGCGCTGTTCGATCGCGAAGACGTTCCGACCGTGAGGGGACGTACCGCGCGCTCCTATCACGTGCGCGACGACGAGGTGCCGACACCCGTGCGCGAGCCGCAGTCGCATCCGATCGTGCCGCTGCGCGTAGTGGGGGCCAACGTGCCACCGCCGATTGCGCAGCCCGCGCAGCTTCGCGTGGTGGGACGCCGAACGCCGCCGCCGATTCCGCCGCCCGCACGCGACGCGCAGCACCGCTTGCCACCGCCGATTCCGCTGCGTCGCGAGCGCCGCGTGACGCCCGTCGAGCTCGACGCGAGCTACGCGGCCGCGCTGCGCAAGCTCCGCTGACCACTTTCGCGACGAGATACACGCGTCGGTTTCGGTATCGCACCTCGGAGCCTAGCGACGCGAGCACACCGCCGGTTACGATGGCGCCCATGTCATCGGAAGGCGACGATCCGAAAGACAAGCGACCGCCGCCGCCGTCGACACTCGCCGGCGTCGTGCCGCAGCCGCCCAAGCCTGGACTGCCGCCGCCGCGCTCGACGCACGGTGGTGGAGCGCCACCGCCGCGACCGGGGCAGACGCCGGGGGTAGGACAGGCGCCTTTCTCGCAGCCGCAGCCGCGGGACCCGTCGCAACCGAATCCAGCGCCACCGGGACGGCCGCAGCCGGCATCGCAGCCGCCGCCACACGGGCAACCGCCACACGCGCGCCCGCAACCAGCATCGCAACCGCCGCCGCAGGGGCAACCGCACGCGCGGCCGCAGTCGCCATCGCAACCGCCGCCGCAGGGGCAACCGCACGCGCGGCCCCAGTCGCCATCGCAACCGCCACCGCATGCGCAGCCGCAGCAACCGCACGGGCAACCATCGCAACGGCAACCTCAACCGCATCAACCGTATCAGCCGCCGCACGGGCAACCGCCGCACGGGCAACCGCCGCACGGGCAACCGCCGCACGCACAACCGTCGCCGCCGCACGGACAACCGCCGCACGGGCAACCGCCGTACGCGCAGCCACCGCAGCAGCCGCCCTATCAGCAGCAACAACCGCACACGCCGTTCTCACCGCCACAACAACCGTCGCCGTTCGCGCCACCATCGTCTCCGCCGGCGTCAGGCGGGTTTCCCGATACACCGCCGATGCTCAAGGACCCGGAGTGGGCGCAGGGCTTTCCAAATCAGCCGCAGGGCCAGCAACCGCTGCCGACCGCCACCGCGCGACCGCGACCCGGCGTGCCCGAGTCTGATCTTCTGCAGAGCGAGTCGAGCCCGATCGAAAAATTCGCCGAGACGGCGGCGGAAGTGCCGGGCCGCTTCATGGGCTTCCTCAAGATCTCCGCGAAGCGCGCGTTCCGGCTGCGCATCGAGCCGAGCGAGGTGCTTCCCGACGAGCGCCACGCGTTGGCGACAGCGAACCCACCGATCGTCGACGAGAACCTGCAAGCGTTCCTATCGTGGCGTCGCTCGGTGATCTTTCTCGTCGCGACGATCATGACCGTGCTGTCGATCATGGGATTGGTCGATGCGCTGGGCGGCACGCGCGTCGCATCGTCGGTCCGCTGGGTCAAGCTGCTGCCGACGCTCGCCGAGTGCGCGTTCTGTGTGATCTGCTGGATGTCGCTGCGCCACTGGACGCAGTGGCGCAAGCAGCGCAGGTGGCTGTTGATCGGCTGGCTGCTGTTCATGCTGACGCCCTTCGTCGTGTACATGTACCCGCTCAAATGGGCGGTCATGGAGGCCGGCAAAGCGATGACCGTCGAGCAGATGCGCGTGCTCGGCTGGAATGGCGTGTACAACCGAGCGGTCGCCCCGTTCGCGTTCGCGATGCTGTCGATGCTGCAGCTCGCGCCGAAGGTGATCTCGCTGATGCCGGGTTTGATCCGGTCGGCGATGGTGATCAAGCTGCTGTTCCCGGGTGCCGCGGCGCCGGGCTGGTTGATCGTGATGTGCGCGCCGCTCTACGGCATGATCGCGTACGCGATCCTCGTCATCCCGTATCAGTTCACCGCCGAGCCGTGGTTCATGTTCGGCGTCGTGCTGATCGTGCTCGCGCAGGTGCTCGTCATGCGCTCGGGGTTCGCACTCGCGAAGCCGCTCACCCAAGAGGAAGCGCTCCGGCACATCAGGCGGATTCGCACGTTCTACATGGTGCTACTGCTCACCGCGGCGGTGGCGATTATCGGAGGCCTGTGGGTGCTCGTCCGCTACCTCCGGTTCGAGTGGACGACCGTGATCACCACGTTGCTCAAGTTCGAGGCGAACGTGATGATCCTGACCACGATCGGCGC
>DATDCH010000458.1:0-7110 GCA_036524455.1 Kofleriaceae bacterium
GATCGGACTAGAGGCGCGAGCAACGCGGCCCACCGGCGAAGGTGGCTAGATCGCCGCTACGGTGTGATCTCGAATGTGAGCTCGGTGCCGTCGGGAAGCTGCGAAATCTGCCACGCGAGATCGGCGCGAAACCGCATCGCCTCGACGGCGTTGGCCGCATAGAGGTTGTCGACGGTGAATCCACCGCCGACCACAAACGGCAGCTTCGGCACCAGGCGGACGCCCGGTTGCAACACGCCGTACTGCTCCTGCCACGCTTGCGCGAGCGGCCACCCGGTCATCACGCGGTGCTCGTCGACCAGCCGCTGCGCCCAGTCCTCGATCGAGCTCGCGACCAGCTCGCGCTCGGCAGTCTCCGGATCGCAACGCTCGACGCCGTCCGCAGTCAGCATGAACGGATGACCGAACGCGTCCTCCGCGAAGCAGAGGCAATGAGCCGGGATGAGATGTTCGTAGCCGCCCCGCCATAGCGAGGGGTCGTTCCATCGATCCACGTCCATGACCGCGCCACCGGCGGGAAATACATGCAGCGCGCCGGCGAACGCGTAGAAGCCATTACGTCGCCCGAGCAGAGCGAGCAGCTCGTCGCTGCGCGCGTGCTTCGCGTGCAGCACCGGCGGCGCGCTGACCAGCGCCGGTCCTGCGATCGAGAGCAGCTTGTCGATAGACTGTCTTCCAGTGATGGCCTGGTGGTGACCTTTACGCGTGGCGTTTCGTGAGCGGGTACTGAGACGGGGCATCGGCTCCTCCGCCATCGCATTCAGCAACGCGCGTGCCCTGCGCTGCGTGCGCTAACTCCCCGCGTTTACGTGCTCGACCAATTTGTGCAAACCAGTTCGCGTGCGTCGATTCGACCGCCGCGCGGGCAATTTGGTCGAGAACGGCGGCGCCGCCCCAACTTTTCCAGTTCTTGCACGCACCGCTTCGCTACTCTGTGCGCGTGAAAACTCTCGTCTTGCTGGCACTCGTGCAAGCGGCGTGTAGCTGCTGGGAAGCTGAGATTCGCAACGGCACCATCGCATTGCGCCTCGAGGGCGGCGATGCCACCGACGGCACCGCGAGCTACTCCGCGCTCATCGGTCATTCGTCCGGCTGCGATTCGGGCGACAATCACGACGGCGACAACAACAGCACGTTCGAGCCCGCGCGCAACGCGACCGTGGAGCTCGGGCCGAGCGACGGCGCACTCGTGCGGCTCGCTGCAGATGCCGCGGAGCCGGGTCGCTACACCGCCGACGCGCCGACCGCATTCGCGCGCACCTACCGCTTTCACATCGACGACGAGCACTACACGCTGGACGCGCCGCGCTACTTCACCGCGACGGCGACCGGCCTGCCGCCCGTCATTACCCTCGTCGAGGACAAAGCGCCGGGTGACTTCGGCGAGCTCTGGACGGGCGTCGTCGTCACGCACGTCGACAGCGGCCTGGGCTACTACGCGACCTCGTTCTCCGGCACGACCAGCCCACCGATCGCAGCAAACTTCTCCCGGCCAGGTCGCTACAGCCTCGCGCTCGAACGCGACCAGCTCACGCTCTACGACGACCCAGACGGGCCGCACTACACCGGCACGATCACTCTCACGCGCATTCTCTACATCGACGTCCCATAGCGTAGTAACAACGCACTCGGGATGGAGCAGTCAGTCATCACGACCGTTCTGCTACCGGTCGCGCTCGGCGTCATCATGCTCGGGCTCGGCCTGAGCCTCACGATCGCCGACTTCAAGCGCATCATCGTCTACCCGCGCGCGGTCGCGATCGGCCTCGCCTGCCAGATGCTCATCCTGCCCGCGATCTGCCTCGGCATCGCGCACGCATTCGATCTCGCGCCACCGCTCGCGGTTGGCCTCATGCTGCTCGCCGCTTCACCGGGCGGCGCGACCGCGAATTTGTTCTCGCACCTCGCGAAGGGCGACGTCGCACTCAACATCACGCTCACCGCCGTCAACAGCGTGCTCTCCCTGCTCACGCTGCCGTTCATCGTCAACTTCTCGCTCGAGCACTTCATGGGCGAAGGCCGCTCGATCCCGCTCCAGTTCAGCAAGGTCGTCCAGGTCGTCGCGATCGTGATCGTCCCGGTCCTGATCGGCATGCTGTTGCGCGCGCGCAAGACCGAGCTCGCGAACCGTCTCGACAAGCCGGTGCGCATCGCGTCGGTCGTATTCCTCGTGCTCGTCATGCTGTCCGCGCTGATCAAGGAGCGCGGCATCGTGGCCGACGCATTCCAACAAGTCGGCCTCGCCGCGCTCGCGTTCAACCTGGCGAGCATGATCGTCGGCTACACGGTGCCGCGCTTGTTCCGCGTCGAGCCGCGGCAAGCGGTCGCGATCGGAATGGAGATCGGCATCCACAACGGCACGCTCGCGATCGCGATCGCATCGAGCCCGTCGCTCCTCAATAATCCTGTGATGTCGATTCCGCCCGCGATCTACGCGCTGATCATGTTCTTCACGGCGGCCGGGTTTGGCGTGTTCATGGCGCGCCGCGCACGACCGTCCTGACGACCGAACGATCAGGCCTACCGCGGTCGGCCTTGCGCGATCCACGTCTCCACGAGCTGGATGGCTTCGAGCGACATCGGCGGTAGCCCGAGCGGCATGCCGCGCACGCCGTCGACCACGCTGCCCGCATCCTCGACGTACCGCGCATATAGATGAGCGACGATGCGTGGAGTGCCATCGGCAAGCTTGGCGAACACGCTGCGCCGTTCACCGGCGTCGTCGAGCGAGCCCGCCGAGATACCAGCGTAGGACGACAAATCGAGACCGCGCGGCGAAAATCCAAACCCGCCCGAGTTGCCGGGACCACCATCGCCGCGAGCGAGCTCTGGTGTCGCGTGGCAATGCCAGCAGACTTTGCGAAACACCTTTGCTTCGACTTCGTCCCACGTCACTTCGCGTTCGAGCACCGGCAACCGCTGCGGTGCGACGCGAGGCGCCGGCGCAACGAGTGAGGTGCCCGCGATGAACGCAGCGAGCGCGCGTGCGTCGGCGGGGGCAACGCCGAGCATCGGCATCGCTCCTCTCGGCGCGGCAATCCATTCCGCAAGCGATGCCGTAGTCATGCGCACACGTGCGTGACGCAGATCGGGCGCGAGCTCCCAGCTCTGCAGCGCTTGCGTCGCCGCACGCCCGGCGACGTGCAGCGCGGCGTCATCCACGGTCGCGCCGGTGAACCGATGGCACCGCCCACACGCGAGCCCGCGATAGAGCAGCTCGCCGCGCTCGACATCACGCATGGCGGGCGGCGGATCATCGGCGGTATCTGGCGCGAGGTGGGCTGCAAGCCGCTCGGCATCCGCTCGCACGATCGCGAGGCGCGGCATCTGCGCGACGAGGCCCGGGCGAACATCGTGCGGTGCGAGCAGGAACTCTCGCACCCAAGAGCGGCGCAAGCGATCCGCGTTCGCAAGCGACGGCGCGAATCGCATGCTCGTGATGTGCGTGCGCCAGCGCTGTTGCGTCTCGACATCGCCGCGTTCGTACGTGCCGGCGTGAATCTCCTGATGGCACGCGACACAGTGCTTGTCTCGCGGTGCAGGCGCGACCGCGGCCACCTCGTGGCAGCGATTGCACTCGAGCTTCACGATCAGCTCCGATGCGTCGACGCGCGGAGCCGCGGCCGGCGCCTCGGCGTGCCCGCTTGCGGCTTCCGAGCGTTCGCGGCCACAGGCGCTCGCGCAGATCACTGCAACGAGCAGCGCATGCGCAAGCAATCAGGACCGCGCCGCGCTCTTGGTCGAGACCTGCGCTGGCAGCTCGCAGATGTCTTTGTTCTTCGCGCGCGTGCGGCACGCCTTCCAGAACTCGTAACGCTGCGCGCCGGTGCTCAGCTTCGCAAGGGCGAGATACGCGTAGCCGTCAGGCACTAGATCGCGCTCGTGCAGCTCGACCAGGATCGGTCGTGCGTCGTCTTGCTTGCCGAGCGCGACAAGTGCCTCGGCGAGCCATGCTCGCATCCGCACATCCTTCTCGCCTTGCTTCGACTCGCTGCGTGCCTTGAAGTGCTTCGCCGCCGCCTCGAGCTGCTTTGGACTCTTCGACATCCGCAGCTTCAACACCGCTCGGATATCGGCTGCACGCCGCTCGAGCGCGGCCGTCGGCATCGGTTCGTGACCGAGCGACTTCTTGGCCTTGCCAAACTGCCCGGCCTCGAGCTGTTTCTCCGCGCGCGCAACCATCCGCGCGTAGTCATCGGTGGTGAGCTCCACCCCGTTCAGACACGCGTCCGCAACCGACGGAAACAGCAGCACAGCAGTCGCCACGACCAGCAACGCCTTCGACATGAGTCCTCCGCGCCGTGGACAACGTCGCGCGCACCCTGGTTGCAAGAATCTTCGACAGCACATTGCCTCGGGCGGCAAGCGGCGAACATGCCGTGCGAAATCAGGCATCGCGCGCCTCGACGCGGGCGCCGCCGGCACGTCGCGCGAGCGCGCCACATTCGCACCTCGTGGAAGGTCGACGCTCATCGATCCTGGCAACCGACGATCGACAGGAAACCTGCACGAGGAAGCCGGAGACCCAGCGTCCAGCCGAGGGAGTTTCGCCGATTGCCCGCATTCCCTCGCCGCTCCCATAGTGGGCTATGGCGTCGAAACGTCGCGCCCATTCGGCAGCGACCGTGCTGATCGTCGAGGACGATCCGGACATTCGTGGTGCGCTCGCGGATCGCTTTCGCTCCGAGGGCTACGCCGCGGCCGTCGCATCCAACGGAGCCGACGCCGTGAACTACTTGGAGGACAACGAGCGCCCTTGCGCCGTACTCGTGGATCTATTGATGCCCGGCGTGGTCGGGATGTCCCTGCTCGACTACATGCGTGCCGACAAGCGGCTCGCATCGATTCCGGTGGCGATCATCTCGGCCTCGCCGCAGCTCGCCCCCGCCGGGTATCGTGTCTTCCCGAAGCCATTCGACATGAAGGCATTGGTTGCTTTCGTTCGTCACACGGAAGCTGCGGCCGGCAACGTGAAGTAGAAGGTCGCGCCTTGACCGGGTGTGCTGTCGGCCCACAGCTTCCCGCCGTGCGCCTCGACGATCCCCTTCGCGATGTAGAGCCCAAGCCCGGTGCCGAGCTTGACCGAGTGCCGCTTCGCGGCTGCGTAGGGCGAGAACAGCCGCTCCATCTCATTCTGCGAAATCCCCGGCCCGGTGTCCGCGACGCTGAAGCGCGCGTTGCCGGCGAGCATCTCGCCGCGCACGAGGATAACGTCGCCGGGACTGCAGTACTTGATCGCGTTGCCGATCAGGTTGCCGAACACCTGCTCGATGCGCTGGCGGTCACACGAGACAAGACGACACGCGTCGCACTCGCCGGTGATCTTGATCCCCTTCTCCTCGGCCATCATGGCGTGAGTGTCGACGACGTCGGCGACGAGGCGTGCCGAATCCTCCGAGCGCACCTCGAGTGGAAGGTGTCCAGCCCGAATCGCCGACATATCGAGTAGGTCGTCGATCAAGCGTTCCATCCGCACGGCCGAGCGGCGGATCACGTCGATCTGCTTGCGCGCCGTCGGTGAGATTCCCGCCTCGCGCAGCAGGTTCGACGCACCCATATCGATGGCTCCGAGCGGATTGCGAAGGTCGTGAGACACGATCGCGAGCACCTCCTCGCGAGCCTCCACTGCCTTCGTGAGTTGCTCCGCGTTGCGCTCCGCGATCTCGCGCAGCAGGTGCTGGAAGATCGCGGCGGTCGCCCGGTATGCCATCGCCGCGAATAGGCGTTTGTCCTGCTCCGAGAATTCGTACGCCGTTCTAGATCCCATGTGAGCCACTGCGATGACATCGCCATCGTCGTGCAGCGGGACTCCATACAGCCCCCGGATCTTCGCCTCGCGAATCGCGGGTCGAATCACGATCGGATCCGTGGAGGCATCTCGCACGGCGAGCGGCTGGCGCGTCAGTGCGATCGTCCCCGCGAATCCCTCGCCGATCTTCTGGGTCACACCCTGCTGGACCTCCTCCTCCAGTCCGACCGACGCACGCACGTACAGCACGTCACCCTCGCGAACCAGGATCGACGCGGTGTCCACGGACGCGGTGGTCTCGACGAGCACGCGCAGCAGCTTGCCCAAGAACTCGTCGAGCGACTTGCTCTCGAGCGCGGCGTTCGCGATTCGATCGAGGGACTGCAACGTTCGATCACGCGCTTTCGTGTAGCGATCGATCGAAGCAGCGACCGCCCGATCGATCGCCTTGTCGAGCAACCGAGTCTCGAGCAAGCGCTCGGGCCCGAGGAGGTGCTGCTCCCAGAGCCGCGTGAGGCAATCGCGAAGGACCGTGAACTCCAGCACGACCTGAGGCAGGTCAAACCCCTCGCCGAGGCGCTCGATCGCGTGAACCTCGGCGACATCGTTGGGCAGATGAGGACTACGCCCTTCGGCGAGCTCGTCGGCCATACGAGCGATGTGATCGAGCAGCTCCGGAATGTGATCGATCAGGGCAAGACGATCGAGGTCGCGAGCCTTGGGAAGATCTCGCACCGTTTTCATCCATGCTGAAACAATCTCCTCGCGATGCGCGTGGACAAAGTCGCTCAGCTTCACTTCATCCGCGGAATTTGTCGCACGATCGCTTCGGGCCATGTGTGGCCTCCGTGTTTGCTCAACTGCCTTACGTAGAAATGCATAGTCCGGTCCACACGCATCAGAGCGATCACGAGCGCTCGGACGAAAGACGAGAAGCGTCACGTCGGCGCTGAGCTACTTCATGGCGACGTGTCACCGGCAACGCGTTCCCCCACCGTCACGGCGGCGAGCCTATCGATTCGTGCGACGACTATGCTGACCACGGATAGCCCGGTCATCGGCAGTGCGAAGCACCCCAACGCGGCGATGTTTCGCGAACCACGGGCTACCCCTGCGCGGCCGGCTCCAATCGATTGTCTCGAACAATAATGAGGGCCTCGGCGCTCGCGGGCCGCTCTTGACGTTCCGGGATGAGGCTGGCAGAGTCCACCGCCTTAGTACCCTTGCCGATGTAGCTCAGCGGTAGAGCAACGGTTTCGTAAACCGTAGGTCGACGGTTCAATCCCGTCCACCGGCTCGGACGTATGACGCCCGGGCGTATCTTGGTGGGTCTGCTGGGCATGCTCTGTGCCTGTGCCCCC
>DATDCH010000459.1:0-9008 GCA_036524455.1 Kofleriaceae bacterium
ACCCACGGTTCGGACAGCAACTGCGCCTGGTACACCGGCATGGTGGTCACGTGCAGTAACAGTCGCATCACGAACTTCCAGTGGCTCGAGGACGCCGGGTGTCCGCGCGCCCGCGACTAGCGTCGAACGCGCTACGCTCGCTGCGTGAAGTCGTGGTTGGTGGTGTTCGTTGTCGTCGTGTGCGTCGCGATCGTCGCCACGCACGAGCCGCCGCCGCGACGCGGGCCGACCTGGCTCGACATCCGCGCGACGCAGCTCCACGTCGGTCCATGGGTCGCCGACATTCCAGACGGCTGGCGCGATCTCCACGAGCTCGTAAAGCCGAAGCTGCCGGCGTTTCCCGTTCCTGGCGCGCGCACGATTCTGTACGAGGGCAAGTACGGGGGCCGAATCGACGTGTTTCCACTGACCCGCATCACCGGGGACGGCTGCAAGGCATTCGCCGAGATGGTTGCGGCGCAAGCGGAGGGGCAGGGCGTCACGATCACCGACGCACAGGGCGCGACGTTCAACGGCGATCCGGGATGCATGATGCGGATTAACGGCAGCGACTCTGGGCTGTTCCTGATTCGCTCGAATGGTGTAGCCGGTGTCGGCGTGCGGTGCCTCGGCGAGGGGGCGCGGCTCGACGGCGGCAGCGCGTGCGACAAGATCATCTACGGCCTGCGACTCGAGAAGTAGTCAAGGGCCGAGGCCGACCCACTCGGCGCCGTCGACGCTGATCTCTTTCTTCCAGATCGGCACGCGGTCCTTGAGTCGATCAATCATCGCGCGGCAGGCAGTGAATGCCTCCGCGCGATGCGGCGCTGCGGCTGCGATCACCACCGCGATGTCGCCGATCGCGAGGTGGCCGACGCGGTGCTCGACCGCGATGCGCGTGCCGGGAATCTCGGCCTCGATCTCGTCGCACAGCTGGGTCATCACCTTGACCGCCATCGGCGCGTAGGCCTCGTACTCGAGATGATCGATCGTGGTGCCGCGGCTGTGCAGGCGCACCATGCCGGTGAACGTGACGATGCCGCCCATGCCTTCGCCGCTCACGGCATTGATGCAGCGGTCGAGCGATAGCGTACGGTCGGTGAGCTCGACATGCCGGCACTTCGCCTCGTCGGCGCCACCCGCGACCGGCGGAATCAGCGCGAGCTCGTCGCGATCGGCGAGCACGTGCGTGTCGTCGACGAAGTCGTGGTTGACCGCGACGCGGAACCGGCCGCGCAGCTGCGCGATCGGCGGATGCTTGACGGCGAGCGCAGCGATCGCATCGCCGACCGTCGCGCGGTCCGCGAGCTCGAGAGGCTCCTCGGAGATCCCGAGCCGCTCGCGAAACACGGCGAAGTAGAAGATCTGGAGTCGCATCGCGCGCGTTCACTATAAACTGCGCGCGCTGTGAGCGACATCGACCACGTTCGCGAGCTGTACCGGCGCATCTATCAAGTCGTGCGTAAGATCCCGAAGGGCACCGTCGCGACATACGGCCAGGTCGCCGAGCTCGCCGGGATTCCCGGCGGTGCGCGGGTTGCCGGCGCCGCGCTCAAGACGAGCAAGCCCGCCGACCGACTGCCGTGGCAGCGCGTGATCGGCAAGGCCGGCAAGCTGCGCGGCCGGATCGCGATTCACGATCCGGTTGGCGCCGCCGTGCAGCGTCAGTTGCTCGAGGACGAGGGCGTCACGGTCGGCGACAGCGGGCTCGTCGCACTCGACGAGTACGGCTGGCTCGCAGCAGCGCCGCGAAAGCGTCGTACGAAGCGCGCGAACGCGAAGCGTGCGAAGCGCCGCCGTCGGTGATTGCGGCATATCGTCTGCACTCGCTGATCGCATGCAGTCTCTTATGGTCATCACCCTAGTTAGTTCTTTGGCAACTGCGAGCTGCGCGACGAAGTCAGGTACCGGAACGGCCGTAGGTGCGGGCATCGGTGGCGCAGCGGGCTACGCGCTCGGCGGTACCACCGGTCTCATCATCGGCGGCGCGCTCGGCGGTGCGCTCGGCTATTCCGTCGGCCGCGAGATGGACGAAGAAGATCGACGGCGCGCAGCGTATGCGCTCGAGCAGAACCGCTACATGGAATGGCGCACCGACGATGGCGACATGTATCGGATGCAGCCGCGGCGCACGAGTTATATGGATGGCCGCGAGTGCCGTGAGTTCACGATGCACGCGGACATCGACGGCCAGCCCGAGCACGTCAACGGCGTCGCCTGCCGGCGGTCGGACGGTTCGTGGGAAACCATCTCGACGTAGTCGTCGAGCTGGCGGACGCGCAACGCTTACAGCTTGATCAGGCCGCGGCGCATCGCTTCGACGACCGCCTCGGTTCGCGTCGACGCGCCGAGCTTCATCATCACACCGTTGACGTGGAACTTCGCCGTGTGATCGCTGATGCCCAGGCGGTCCGCGATCAGCTTGTTCGACAGGCCCTCGGAGAGAAGCTGCACGACCTGCCGCTCGCGTTCCGTCAGCTGGCCGTGACCTTTGCCGTTCGAATGCGGCACCGGCTGCGCGGGCACGAGGCTCTGGGCGAGCGCCGCGTCCATCACCGTCAGTCCGCTGCGCACGGCGGCGAGCGCGGCATGGATGCCGGGCCCGACCTGATCGCGGAGCACGACTCCGCGTGCACCGGCGGCCAGCGCCGGAGCAACGTGTGCTGGATCGCCCACGACCGCGACGGTCGGCATCGGTAGGCTGCGGAGCTCGCCGAGACGGCTCAGAGTTTTCTCTGCGTCGACCCCGGCATCCCACAGCGCCACTTCGGCCGCATCGCGATCCACGACATGGATCGATCCCACTTGCGCGAGCAGGCTGGAGAGCCCAGCTCTGAGCAGCGGGTCATCGGTCAGGAGCGCGACCTTGATTGGGTCGGTCACCGAGCCGAGCGAGAGTTGAGGATTGCGGGTCATGATTGACGCAATGTGACCACGCATAAGGTACGGGTCAACCCTGCCCATCTAGCTAGGCGAGCTTTGTAGATCACTGCAAAGCAGTCCGACACCTCCCTGCTTTTTCCTCGGAAACCTCGCCAATTGGCGGATTTTCTGGGTCGCGCAAACCGCGCAGTCTCGTCGGAGAAGGAGACTGTTCCATGGCGCAACCAGCACTCAATGTGTTTCAAGCTCTCGATCAAGCCCTCGCCGCTGCGGTTGCCGCCGCGGCACCCTCGGTCGTCCACGTCTCGCGCGGTCACCACACCGGTGGCACCGGCGTCGTGTGGGCCGACGATCTCGTCATCAGCTCTAGCTTCCACACTCCCGACCGCACGAAGGTCGGTATCGGTCTGCCCGACGGCACGCTCGACGAGCGCGACGCCGAGGTCATCGGCCGCGATCCGGGCAGCGACGTCGCGCTGCTGCGCGTGACCGGCGGCGGCCTCGCGCCCGCAAAGCTGCGTGACATCGACGGCCTCGCGGTCGGCAACCTCGCACTCGCGATCGGTCGGCCCGGGCGCACCGCGCGGGCATCGCTGCGCGCGATCGGTGTGCTCGGCCCCGACGTGAAGACGCCCGCGGGCGGCAAGCTCGATCGCTACGTCGAATCGGATCGCCAGATCCCGCGCGGGTTCGCGGGCGGCCCGCTGATCGATTCCGACGGCGCAGTGATCGGGATGAACACGCGCACGCTGCTGCGCGGCGCCGACCTCGCGGTGCCGGTCGTCACGCTCCGCCGCGTGGTCGACGAGCTGAAGCAGCACGGTGGCGTGCGCCGCGGCTACCTCGGCGTCGGTGCGTATCCGTCGGCGCAAGGCGCGATCGTCGCGAGCCTCGAGGACGGCGGCCCGGCGGCAAGCGCCGGCATCATCGTCGGCGACATCATCACCGAGGTCGACGGCGCCGCGGTCACCGGTCCCGACAGCCTGCGCTCGGTGCTCGGCGATCGCCCCGCCAAGCAGGTCAAGGTCACGATCCTGCGCGGTGGTGCGAAACAAGAAATCGATGTCACGATCGGGAGCAAGCCGTGATCGTGCTCGCCGACGAGCGAGCGAAACGCATGCCGAACGACGACGAATTGCTCGATGCCTACTCGCACGCGGTGATCGGCGTCGTCGAGAAGGCGGGACCCGCGGTCGTCAGCCTCGAAGTTCATCAACGCGGACCCGCGGGCGCCGGCTCGGGCTTCGTGGTCACGCCCGACGGCTACGTGATGACGAATAGCCACGTCGTGCAGAACGCGCGGCAGATCAAAGTCCGTACGTCGACGGGCGAGGTGCTCGACGGGCGGGTGATGGGTGACGATCCGGCGACCGACCTCGCGCTCGTGCGCGTCGACGCGACCGCGCTCGCCGCACCATCGGGCAGCGTGCCGTACTTAGCAGTCGACGGCACGCTCGCGCCGCGCGTCGGTCAGCTCGCAGTCGCGATCGGCAACCCGCTCGGCTTCGAGTCGACGGTGTCGACCGGCGTCGTGTCGGCGCTCGGTCGCAGTCTGCGCGGCCGAGGCAATCGACTGATCGACGGCGTGATCCAACACACCGCGCCGCTCAATCCGGGCAACTCGGGTGGCCCGCTGCTCGACACCGCGGGACGCGTGCTCGGTGTCAACACCGCGATCATCGCGCGCTCGCAGAGCATCGGCTTTGCGATCGCAGTCGAGACCGCCGGCTGGGTGCTTTCGCAGTTGCTCGCGCACGGTCGCGTGCGTCGCGCATGGCTCGGCATCGGCGCCGCGCGCCGGCCGCTCGATCGCCGGCTCGCGTATCACCACGGGCTCGGTGCCGCTGCGGTCGAGGTCCAGTCCGTCGAACCGAACAGCCCCGCCGCGAAAACCGGCCTCATCGACGGCGATCTGATCGTGCGGTTCGCCGACAAACCGATCGAGAGCGTCGACGATCTGCACAAAGCGCTGCGCACGTGGGAGCCGACCAAGCAGGTCCGACTCGGCGTCATTCGCCGTGGTGCTCGCGTCGATCTCGACATCATGCCGAGCGTGTCGTAGCGCGGGCGGAGGTTGCACTCCCCAGGGTGTGCACACGGCTGGTCGCGCATTCGCGCAACGCTCTACACATCGCGTGCGGGTGCCGGCACACGAATCTGCCTCGACGCTGCGCAACCGCCACGATCGCGGTTGGATCCGTTGCTGCAATGCGCGGCGGCCATGATGAGAGCGACCTGCGCACTGCTGGTGATCGTCGGCTGCAGCAACGCGCCGATGATGCCCGGTGACACCGGCGACGACGGCGGCAAGGCCGACGACGGCGATGCCAGCACCGACGCTGGTGTCGAGCCGGATCCCGACGGTGACGTCGATGGCAACACTGGCAGGCCGACGATCTGGCAACCACCGCCGGGCACGTCGTGGCAGTGGCAGCTCACGGGTACGATCAACACGTCGTTCGACGTCGATATGTACGACATCGATCTGTTCGACGCGCCGACGTCGAAGATCGCCGAGCTGCACGCCGCGGGTCGCATCGTGATCTGTTACTTCTCCGCCGGCAGCTACGAGAACTGGCGCCCGGATGCAAACCAGTTCCCCGCGTCCGCGCTCGGCAACAACCTCGATGGCTGGCCCGGCGAACGCTGGCTCGATACGCGGTCGACCGCCGTGCGCAACATCATGAAGGCGCGCCTCGATCTCGCAGCGCAACGCGGTTGCGACGGCGTCGAGCCCGACAACATCGACGGCTACACGAACGGCAGCGGCTTCGCGCTCACCGCGGCGACACAGATCAACTACAACCGCTTCCTCGCGACCGAAGCGCACGCGCGCAATCTCTCGATCGGGCTCAAGAACGATCTCGATCAAGTGACGCAGCTCGTCGGCGATTTCGACTGGGCGCTCAACGAGCAGTGCTTCGAGTACGACGAGTGCGAATTACTCGAGCCGTTCATCAACGCCGGCAAGGCCGTGTTCGAAGTGGAGTACGGCGGTCAGACGCTCGCGAACAGCATCTGCCCCACCGCGAACAGCATGAACTTCGACACGCTGGTCAAGCGGCTCGATCTCGACGCGACACGGATCAGCTGCCGCTAACCCGCTCAGGTCTTTTGGGGCAAGTCGGGCTTGAGCTGGATGAACAGCTCGTCGAGCTGCTTCTTCGACACCGGCGTCGGGCACTCGGTCATTAGATCGCTGCCCTTTTGCGTCTTCGGGAACGCGATCACGTCGCGCAGCGATTCGACGTTCGCCATCAACATCGCCAAGCGATCGAGGCCGAACGCGATGCCACCGTGGGGCGGCGGTCCATACTTGAACGCATCGAGCAAGAAGCCGAACTTCGCGCGGCGCTCCTCTTCGGAGATGCCGAGCGCCTTGAACGCGCGATCCTGCAGCTCGCTGCGATGGATACGAATCGAGCCACCGCCGACCTCGACGCCGTTGAGCACGAGGTCGTACGCGCGCGCGAGCACCTTGCCGGGCGCGGACTCCATCAGCTCTTCGTCCTGCACGCGCGGCGACGTGAACGGGTGGTGCGCGGCCGCGACGTGGCCGTCCTCGATCTCGAACAGCGGCGGATCGGTGAGCCACATGAACTGCCACTCGCCTTTGCGAATCAGCCCGAGCTTCTCGCCGATGTAATGGACGCGGATCGCGCCGAGCGTCGCGTTTGCCACCTTCGCTTTGTCGGCGACGAAGATCAGCGTATCGCCGACCGACGCGCCCGCGATGCGGTTGATCTCCGCGCGCGACTCGTCGGTGAAGCCTTTGAGGCCCTGCCACTGTCCGCCCTCTTGCACGCGCGCCCACGCCGCCTTCGCGCCGAATGACTTCGCGAAGTCGTTGAGCCCGTCGAGCATCGAGCGCGGTAGCCTGTCAGGCGGGCCGGGCACGCGCAGCGCCTTGACGATGCCGCCGCTCTGCACGACCGACTCGAACACGCGGAAGCCGCACGTCTTCGCCGCCTCGGTGACCTCGCACAGCTCGAGGTCGCAGCGCAGGTCGGGCTTGTCGACGCCGTACTTCGCCATCGCTTCGGCGTAGGGCATGCGCCGCATCGGCAGCTTGATCTCGACGCCGAGCACTTCCTTCCACAGCGTCGCCATCAAGCCTTCCATCGTTGTCTGAAGGATCTGCTCGTTGACGAACGACATCTCGATGTCGATCTGGGTGAACTCGGGCTGGCGATCCTGCCTCAGATCTTCGTCGCGGAAGCAACGCGTGATCTGGAAGTAGCGCTCGTAGCCCGCGACCATCAGCAGCTGCTTGAAGATCTGCGGCGACTCGGCGAGCGCGTAGAACATGCCGGGGTTGAGCCGCGACGGCACGAGGAAGTTACGCGCGCCGCCCGGCGTGTACTTCACCATGAACGGCGTCTCCATCTCGAGGAAGCTGTGCTTGCCGAGATATTCGCGCGTCACGCGCGTGATCGCCGAGCGCATCATCAGCGAGCGCTGCAGCTTCGGCCGGCGCAGATCGAGATAGCGGTACTTGAGGCGGAGTGCCTCGTTGGTGTCGACCTCATCCTCGATCTGAAACGGCGGCGTCTCGGCCTTCGAGAACACCTCGATGCCTTTGACCCAGACTTCGATCGCGCCGGTCGGCAGCTTGTCATTGACGTTGTCGCCGCGCGAGCGCACCTCGCCGGTGACACCGACGCACCACTCGCTGCGTAGATCGCGAGCGACGACGTGCGCTTCCTTCGCGAAGCTCTCGTCGAACACGAGCTGCGTCAGGCCATCGCGATCCCGCAAGTCGATGAACACACAGCCCCGGTGATCGCGGTACGTCTTCACCCAGCCGGTGAGCACGACGTGCTTACCGACGTCACCTGCGCGGAGCTGGCCGCAGCTATGCGTACGGGTATGCGTTGCGAGGAACTGGCTCATGGGAAGGAGGGGACTCTACCTGGTTTCGCCAGGTTCGGTGCGATCCCGCCCTACACGCGTTTTTCCCAACAGTTGCGATCAGATCCGATCCCTCGATCAGTCAGGAATTTGATCCACCGCAAACCGGCGCGATAGCATTTTTCTCGTCGTAGGCGGCGAGTTAGGGAAGGGCGATCAGGGTCTGGCGGGAGTCGGCAGGGCACCACCCCGCATGGGGAGCCTGCGCCCGAAATGCGGTCGTATGCCCAACGTTCGATGTCTGCTTAAATAAGAGGAGTTACCCAGTTGAGTGAAGCGCTCCCCGAACGTGGGCACGCGTTGCATATGCCCGCCACTCCAAGCCCGTGCGCCGACCCGTGTGCTGTTGTTGACGTCAACGACGGCGGTGCCGGCTACGCGGCCGCTCTCGCCGATGCGCTCCGCAAGAAACGCGGCACCGACGTTCCCGCCGAGATCGTCGAAGCACAGGACAGTCTCGAGCGACGCATTCGTGCGCACCTCGCGAAGGGACGCGTCGCGGTCACGCTCACCGACAATCGCTACACGATGATTTCGGTACGCCGGCTCGCGAAAGAACGGCGTTACGAGGTCCGGCTGCATCACATGTTCGCAGACGCGGACCCGGTGATCACGCGCGCGCTCGCGCGTTACATCGCGGAGAACGACGCCGATGCATCACGTGTGCTCGGTGACTTTATCGATCAGAACTCGGGCCACGTGCGCGGTCGCGCGCGCCGCCAACCGACCCAGGTCATCTTCACGGCGGGCGAGCACCACGACCTGCGCCAGATCTACGACGACCTCAACGAGCGCTACTTCGACAACAAGATCGATGCGGCGATCACGTGGGGGCAACGCACCGGTCGGCCGCGTCGCCGCAACTCGATCAAGATGGGCAGCTACTCGGTCGAAGATCGGTTGATCCGGATCCATCGATCACTCGACCGTGCGTTCGTGCCACGGTTCTTCGTCGCGTGGATCGTGTTCCACGAGATGCTGCATCAAGTGCACGACATCCGGGTCAAGAACGGCCGCCGCGAGTTCCATTCGAAGGAATTCCTCGCCGACGAAGCGATGTACGAGCACTTCGACGAGGCCAAGAGCTGGGAGCGCCGGCACCTCGACGCTTTGTTGACGTACTGAAACTGACACTCCTGCGCGGCAGAGAAACTGACAGGAGCGCATGAAGTGATGCGCGTGTGCTGCACGAGTAGCGCACCGGTTTGCTAACGCGCTGCGCAGCAAAAAAAGCC
>DATDCH010000460.1:0-5774 GCA_036524455.1 Kofleriaceae bacterium
GCGGCGACGAATCGCAGCGGCAGCTTCGTGTGCGAGATTGGTCGCCGAACGATCGCTCCCAGATCGAGATCCTTCGTCTTGTCGAACTTCTTGAGCGTGCGCTTGCGGACCTTGAGGTACTCGACCTTGCCGATGATCTCGTCGAGCGAACGCGCGCCGAGCTCGGCGAGCCGGCGCCGCACCGCTTCTGCGACAAACGTGAAGTACGCGACGACCTCCTCGGCCTTGCCGGTGAACTTCTGGCGCAGCTCGGGATCCTGCGTCGCGATACCGACCGAGCACGTGTTCAAGTGGCACTTGCGCAGCATCACGCAGCCCGTTGCTATCAGCGACGCGGTCGCCATGCCGAACTCTTCGGCGCCGAGCAGTGCCGCGACGACGATGTCGCGCGACGTGCGCAGCCCGCCATCGACCTGGATGCGAATGCGATCGCGCAGCCGGTTCTCGACGAGCACCTGCTGCGTCTCGGCGAGGCCGAGCTCCCACGGCAGTCCCGCGCGCTTGAGGCTCGACAGCGGCGACGCGCCGGTGCCGCCTTCATAACCGGCGATCACTACGCACGCCGCGCGCGCCTTCGCGACGCCTGCTGCGATCGTGCCGACACCGACCTCGCTGACCAGCTTGACGCTGACGCGCGCCTTCGGGTTGACCGCGGTGAGGTCGTAGACGAGCTGCGCGAGATCTTCGATCGAGTAGATATCGTGGTGCGGCGGCGGCGAGATCAGCGTGACGCCGGGGGTCGAGTTGCGCGCCTTCGCGATGCGCTCGTCGATCTTGTTACCGGGCAGCTGGCCGCCTTCGCCGGGCTTCGCGCCTTGCGCGATCTTGATCTGCAGATCGTCGGCGTTGACGAGGTAATGCGTGGTGACGCCGAACCGACCCGACGCGACTTGCTTGATCGCGCTGCGCCGGAAGTCGCCGTTTTCGTCGGGAACAAACCGGTGCGGCTCTTCGCCGCCTTCACCGGAGTTCGACTTCGCGCCGATCCGATTCATCGCGATCGCGAGCGTCTCGTGTGCCTCGGCGCTGATCGAACCGAACGACATCGCGCCGGTCACGAACCGCGACACGATCGAGCTGACCGGCTCGACCTCGCTCACGTCGATCGGCTCGCCGCCCTCGATATCTAGAAGGCCGCGCAGCGTGACCAGCGCGTTGTCCTCGTCGTCGCATAGCCGCTCGAACTCCTCGAACTTCGCCGCGTCGTTGCGGCGTACGCTGTCTTGCAGTGCGGCGATCGTGTTCGGCGTCCACTTGTGGAGCTCGCCGGTGCGGCGCCAGCGGTACTGACCGCCGACCGGCAATTGTCCGTCATGGTCTGACTTCACGAAGCCGCGCGCGTGACGCGTGACCGCTTCGTCGCCGAGCTCGTCGAGGCCGACGCCGCTGATGCGCGACGGCGTGCCGGTGAACCACTCGTCGATCACGTCGCGATCGATGCCGACTGCCTCGAAGATCTGCGCGCCGCGATAGCTCTGCACGGTCGAGATGCCCATCTTCGACATCACCTTGAGCAGGCCATCTTCGAGCGCCTTGATGTAGCGCTTCGCGGCGACCTCGGGATCCTGCAAGCCGAGCGCTCGGACGGTATCGAGCGCGAGGTACGGATTGACGGCGGCGGCGCCGTAGCCGATCAGCAGCGCGACGTCGTGGACCTCGCGCACCTCCGCAGTCTCGACGACGAGACCGACCTGCATGCGGATGCCTTCGCGTACGAGGTGCTGTTGCACCGCCGACAGCGCGAGCAGCGACGGAATCGCGACGCGCTTCGCATCGGTGCCGCGGTCGCTGAGGATCAGCACGTTGTGGCCGTCGTCGATCGCCTGCACGGCGGCGCGGCAGAGACGATCCAACGCCTTCGCGAGCCAGCCCGTGCCGAATCCGACCGGCCACAACAGCGACAGCGTGATCGGCTCGAACACGCCTTCGTGCGTCGCGCGGATGCGCGCGAGGTCTTTGCTGTCGAGGATCGGACTGCGCAGCGCGAGTTGATGGCACTGCTCGGGGGTCTCGTCGAACGTGTTGCCGTCGGGACCGATCGACGATTCGAGCGACATCACGAGTGACTCGCGGATCGGATCGATCGGCGGGTTCGTGACCTGCGCGAACAGCTGATGAAAGTACGTGAACAGATTCGGCGCGCGCTGCGACAGCACCGCGAGCGGTGTGTCGGTGCCCATCGAGCCGGTGGGTTCTTTCCCGGTCTCGGCCATCGGCGCGATGATCAGCTCCAGATCCTCATCGGTGTAACCGAACGCACGCTGCTGCTCGAGCAACGCGTCGCCAGCGATCGGCACCGGCATGTCATGCGCTTCGGGTTCATCGAGCTCGTGGAGCTCGAACACGTTCTTGTCGAGCCACTTGCGATACGGGAACCGGCCCGCGACGTCGCGCTTCAATTCGGCGTCGTCGACGATGCGCCCTTCGGCTGTATCGACGACGAACATCATGCCCGGCGTGAGCCTGCCTTTCGCGCGCACCTGATCGGGCGGCACGTCGATCACGCCGGTCTCCGACGCGAGGATCACGCGATCGTCCGTCGTCACCGTCCAACGTGCGGGCCGCAGGCCGTTGCGATCGAGCGTCGCGCCGACGAGCTGGCCATCGGAGAACACGATCGCCGCCGGCCCATCCCACGGCTCGACGAGCGACGACGCGTAGCGATAGAAGCTCTTGCGCTCGTCGTCCATCGCCGGGTTGCCTTCCCAGGCCTCCGGAATCATCATCATCATCGAGTGCGGCAGCGTGCGGCCGCCGAGCGTGAGCAGCTCGAGCATGTTGTCGAACTGCGCCGAGTCGCTCTTGCCGGGCACGATGATCGGCCACAGCCGCTCGAGCCCGCCGGAGAACTTCGCGCTCTTGAGCTGGCTGCGCCGCGCCTGCATCCAGTTCGTGTTACCGCGCAGCGTGTTGATCTCGCCGTTGTGCGCGATGTAGCGGAACGGCTGCGCGAGATCCCACGTCGGGAACGTGTTCGTCGAGAACCGCGAGTGCACGACCGCGATCGCGCTCGCCATCTCCGGCGACTGCAGATCGACGAAGAACTGCGGCAGCTGCGCGGGCAGCAGCAGGCCCTTGTAAACGATCGTCTCGGTCGACAAGCTCGCGACGTGGAAGTAGCCCGACGGATCGGCGCGGCGCTCGCGGACGCGATTCTCGGTGAGCTTGCGAATCACGAACAGCGTGCGTTCCCACGCGCTCGGCGGCACGCGGCGCATCCGCACGTAGACCTGGCGGAACACCGGCAGCACGTCGCGCGCGACGCGGCCCGCATGACGTAGATCGATCGGCACGTCGCGCCAGCCGATCACTTGCTGGCCTTCATCGCGGATCGCGCTCTCGAGCAAGCCTTCGCACGCTGCGCGCAGTCCGGGATCGGGCGGCAAGAAGATGTTGCCGATCGCGAATCGGCGATTCGCCGGCAGATCGAACCCGAGGCGCGCGCCTTCGGTGCGGAAGAACTTCTCGGGCAGCTGCATCAAGATGCCGGCGCCATCACCGGTCTCGGGATCCGCGCCACAGGCCGCGCGATGGGACAGCCGTTTCAGGACCTCGAGGCCCTGATCGACGATCGCCCTCGAACGCTGCCCCTTGATGTGGGCGACGAAACCGACGCCACAGGCGTCGCGCTCCCCGGTAAAGTCCATGACGCAACGAAGCTTAACGCACCGCGTCGGCTAGATCGAGCCTCATCTATATGCGCGAGGCGTGTTCAGCTGGCGAGCGGGATCCCCCGTGTCGCTAGCGAGCGAGCTCTGCGACCAGATCCGCGGCGCTCAACTGCTCGACTTCGCTTCCCATGCCTCGGGCGTCGAGCACGTAACCGGTCGAGCCCGTCGGCAGCGCCATCGGGTTCACGAGCGCGAACCACGTCGGCGCGTTCGCGGCGGGCACCGCTGAGACGCGCCCGTCATCGGCGGCACCTGACATCAGGCGGGACAGCCGTGTCACCTTGCTCTCGTTGTCGCGCCGGCGGTACGTCGTGAACTGGCCATCGCGCTCGCGGATGTAGATGACATTCGCGCGCGCCGCCGCGTGAATGCACGCGAGGTCCCACAGCGTGGGGCGCGAGTGCGTGCCGAGAGCGTCGGCGAAGTCGCGGCCGATATGTGCGAGTGCGGCGCGATAACCGCCGACGTCGTGGAGCGCCTTGCGGCCGCGGATGTGCACGTCGAGCCAGCGCAGCCGGCGCTCGCCGAGATCGATCGTGAGCGGCACGTTGATCACCGACTTGCCGCGCAGATCGAAGCGCTGCGTCACCGCGCGCGGATCGAAGTACTGGCCCGGCTGGGGCGCGACCATGAGCCCGGCGAAGCCATGCGTCAGCTGCTCGAACGGCACGTCGTTGTAGCTGAACACGACCATCACGAGATGACGTGCGCCGAGCATCGCGAGTCGCTCGAGATGAAGATCGACGAACTCGCTCGCGCCGAGCGGCGACGGCGCGCTCGTCAGATCGCCCGAGTGCACCGCGGCGCCCTCGCCGACCACGAGGTTCGTGTAATCGCACGTGCCGGTGTGGCGCCAGTCCTTGTCGAACAGCGCGATCGATAGATCCAGATCGACGCGTGCGCTCGCCGGTTCCTCCCAGTGCAGGAACAACCGCAGCGTCTGGCCCGGCGGCAGCCCGATCTCGCTGCCGCGCGGCCACGCCAGCTTGGCCCGTGACGATGTGCGCTCGTTGACCGGGATCAATAGATCGACGAGTGCGCGATCGATCACCGCACGCGGAAACTGCCGGCGCTGCTCCGCACGTGCGACGAGCTGGCGGCGAATCGAGCCGACCATCATCGCGATCGCATCGCCGCGCAGCGGCACGCGGTTGTCGTCCGTGCCCCACGCGCGCAGCACCTCACCCTTCGGGAAGAACACGCGCCGGGGCCACGTGCGACCGCGCCGCGCGACGTGACTCGCGAGCGTCAGCATCGTAGCCGGCGGTCCCTTCGCCGACGCAAGCTCGACGGCCTTCAAGATCGTCTGCAGCGCATCGATCTGCCGCACCTGTGCGATGCGCACGAGCTGATCGGCGCGCCGCAGCAGCTCGCCCGGTCGATGCGTCAGCCGCGCGAGTGCCGAGCGCGGATTGCCCATTCGCAGCGCATCCTCGATCGGTCCTGCCCATGCGACCGCCTTGATCCGATCGTCGTCGAGATAGAGGAACGGTTGCTTGACCGCGTGATGCTTGAGCATCGCGCCGAGCGTCGTCCGCGCGAGCTTCGTGCCGCGTACGACCGCGAACGCGAGCACCGTATTCGGCAGCTTCGCGGCGTGCTCGAACGGATGCAGCCGCTCGCCCACTCGCTTCCATAGCTGCGTATGCCTCGCCATGTCCTCGACGACATCCTCGAGTGGCAGCCGCTCGAGCGCCTCGAGCAGCGCACGCCTGAGCCCGCGCCCGAGCGAGCCGAGCCGCATCGGCTCGACGAGCTCCGCATTCGCGCCCATCACCACCGCCGCGACGCGCAGCACGTCGGTCGCCGTGCGTACGTGCGGCGCGAGGTCGCGCATCATGCCCGCGCGATTCGGGCTGATCAGCAGGAGCCGCGCGCTCACGATCGCCATCGTCTCTTTCACTGCGATGCGCTCGGGCAGCCACGTCATCACGCTCGGACCGATCGAGTCGATCACCGCCTCGACTTCGTCACGATCATCCGGCGACAGCGGCGTCGTCCGCCGGAGCAGCCGCGCGAACCGCTGCTTCGCGATCCCGAGCAGATCGAATCCGAGCTCGAGCAACGTCAACGTGCCGGTGTGCTTCGCGACGGGCTCGCCGT
>DATDCH010000461.1:0-3425 GCA_036524455.1 Kofleriaceae bacterium
TCATCCCGATGCCGTTGGCCGAGCGGGCGACGTCGAGCGGAGCGGTCGCGTCGAGCCCTTGCCACTCGAAGACCACGAGCCAAATCGACGAAATGCTGAGCGTGCGGTTGACGGTCACCGTCGCGCTCGACCCATTCGTCACGCCGAACCAGACCTCGACGTTGCTATTGATCAGCGACGAGGTCGCCCGCGTCCACGTCGCGCCGCCACCCGTCACGGAGGTCAGGCTTCCCGAGATTGCGGCGCCAACCATGACCAACACGTTGCCGCTCGTGGGTAGGGCCGGAAGCGTCGCCGAGACCATCCCGCCATTCGCGCTGAAGCCGTTCGCCTGCTGGACGAGGACTGCCATCGGCAGCGGTGGCGCATCGGGCAACGCATCGTCCGTAGCCAGCGGCGCATCGTCGAGCGGCACGATATCGACGCCGCCGGCGTCATCGAGCGCGACCGTCGTCCGCTCGCACGTATCGGTCGCCGGCGAACATACGAGCCCCTCTGGACACATGCCGTTCGCGCACCGCGCACCGGGCTGAGCGCTGGGCGCGAAGCAGCCAATGCAGGTTACGAGGACGAGCGCCCACCTCACATCCTCCATGATCCAAGACGGCCGACCCGGTCACAAGTGCAATATCAACGCACGATCTTCATCCCGAACATCGGCGTGTGCAACGCACCGTAAAGGCGTACCCACAGTGTCACGAACATCTCCGCGCCGCGCGCATTCGTGATGTCACCGAGGTCGATGACGTCCTTCCAACCGAACCATTCCTTCAACACGCGCGTCACTTCGGCCTTCGCGCCGGCATCGTTGCCGCACACGACCATCGTGTGATCGCCGCCCGCGAGCTTCTGCGGATCGACCATCAAGAACGCGTTCACCGTGTTGAGCGTCTTGACGACCTTCGTGTTCGGCAACGCGCGCTGGATCTGCTCGCCGAGCGAATCGGTGTTCACGACCGACAGCGAGGGCGGCATCCCCTTCGAGAAATCCAGCGGGTTCGAGATATCGACGAGGATCTTGTTCGCGAGCGCAGCCGCCGTGCTGCGTACGACTTCGAGTGCACCCTGCCCCGACAGCGCATTGATCACGAGCTCGCCGTGCGCAGCGGCATCGGCATGCGGAGCGAGGGTGACACGCGGATGACTCTCCAGCCACGTGCGCAGCGGTGGTCCGCCCGCCATGTCGGGTTCGTTGCGGGCGAGCGTCGCGTTCACGTCGCGCGTCCCCATCTTCACCGTGTGGCCGAGCTCGTCGAGCTTGCCTGCAATCGTCTTCGCGACCATTCCCGTGCCGAGGACTCCGATGTTCATGTGCGTGTCTCCTTGGTTCGAACGTAGGCCTGCATGGTCGGGTTGACCAGCGCGCGCCGGTCAATCTATCGTTAACCAAAGGTTAACGATGGCGACACGGGTCGATCTGTTTGCGGGAGTGCTCCCGTTCGTGCGCACGGCAGAACAGCGCAGCTTCGGCCGCGCAGCGGTCAGCCTCGGCATCACGACTGCCGCCGTCAGCAAAGCCGTGCGCAAGCTCGAAGAGGATCTCGGCGTCAAGCTGCTCGATCGCAGCTCGCGCAGCGTATCGCTTACGCCCGAGGGCAGCGTATTCCTCGATCGCTGCCGTCAGGCCGTGCTCGGCGTGCAGGGCGCGCGCGATGCGGTGCAGGGCGCGCGGCGGGAACCGCAAGGCGAGCTCGCGGTGACGATGCCGTTCATCCTCGCGCCGTTCGTCGTGCCGCACCTCGTCCTGCTCGGCACGCAGCACCCGCGCATGTCATTTCGGTTGCACATGAGCGATCGCGTCGCGCGGCTCGGCGACGAGAGCTACGACGTCGCGATCCGTATGGGACCGCTGCCCGACTCGAGCTTGGTGTCGCGGTTGCTGCGCAAGACGAGATGGGTGACGGTCGCGTCACCGACCTATCTGACGCGCCGACCACCGCCGAAGTCGATCGCCGAGCTGGCCAGGCACAATTGTCTCTGCTTCGTCGGACCGAACGGCAAGCCGCGGGATTGGACGTTCGTCGAGAGTGCACGCACGGTCACCGTCGCGGTCGGTGGCAACTTGCTCATCGATCACGGCGTGTCGCTGCTCGGCGCCGCCGAAGCCGGCATGGGCCTCGGCCAGGTGCTCGACTTCATGGTCGGCGATCAACTGCGCGCCGGTACGCTGGTCGAGGTGCTCGCCAGCGCTGCGGCCGAGGGGCCAACCATTCACGCGGTGGCGACCGCGAACCGTGCACGCTCGGCTGGCGTGCGTGCGTTCATCAGCTTCCTGATCGACGCGTTTGCGCGTTAGCGCGCAGCGATGCCGCTGCCGAGCTCGCCCGTGTGCGCGACGTCGACGTCGACTTGGCCGACCTGCGTCGAGAAGTGCAGCCGCACGTCGACGCGGTAGTTGCGCGCGCCGCTCGCGAGCGCACCGCTGACGAGCAACGCGTCGGTCGCCGCGATCGACAGTGACGTCGTCACCGGCGCTACACCGCGCGCCGGAATCGTCTGCGTGAGCTGAACGGTACCGGTCACCGCGCGCGTGCCACCGACCGAGAGCTGCCAATCGATACCCGACAGCGGCACGCCGAAGTTGTTCGGGTTCATCACGTCGAGCGAGAGCTCGCCCGTGATCCCGGTGAAACCGGCGGATGACACCGAGACGCCGCGCACGGTGGCGGTCGGCTTCTCGATCGAACGCATGAACAACGAACAGCCGGAGAGCAAGACAACGCTAAGCACAACGAGTCGCATGCGGGGGTATTCAGCAAGGGCTGCGCCGCCGCCAAGTCCGCGATTACTCGCCCGCTGTGTGAACAGCGCTTGACTAGGTGCGTCGACGGCGACGCAGAATCAGGCCCGCAAACGCAAGCTCGACCAGAGCGCCGCTGCTGCCAGCACCGGCGTTACAGCCGCTGCTGTCGTCGTCGCCGCCGCTCGGATCCGGGTCCGGGTCCGGATCCGGGTCTGGATCGGGCGTCGGATCGGGATCCGGATCGGGGTCTGGATCCGGATCAGGTGGCGGTGCCACTGACGGGGGCGAACGCGCCGAACGATTCCGACTCGGAGGGCGGCGGAGGCGGTGGTGGTGGCGGCGGCGCAGGCGTCGTCAAAGTGCACGGCACGCTTGGGAATGGCGGGCTGATCTCGCCGCCCGCGAGCTGACTGCGACACTCGACGCGACAACCGCGGCTGACCTGCATCCCGGGGCATCCACCATTTCTGGAGATGCCCGAATGTTTCGCTTGCTGATCTCGCTGTCCTTGTTTGCCGCTTGCACCTCTAGCTCGATGTCATCCGGCGACGACGAGCCGATGCCCGATGGTCCGCCGAGCAGCGCGCTCGATCCCGCGGACTGCACGCCGTTCGCACAGAGCCTCGCGACTGCGGCGATGACGTGCGGCACGTCGCTGCCCGCCGGCGGCCAGGCCGCGTTC
>DATDCH010000462.1:0-22588 GCA_036524455.1 Kofleriaceae bacterium
GTGCCGGCGAGCTCCTTGGGCTCCACGAGCTTCTGCACGGTTATCTGGACGAACTGCGTATGACCCTCGGAGCCGACCCTGACGTCCTGCAGGACGATGGGACGGTCATGGGCCAGCGCCTTGCTGAACGCGACGGCGAGCTCGCGCCGCAGCCCATCGCGTGCCATCGCGAAGACATTGAAGTTCGCCTTGCCGACCGCGGGCTCGAAGTACTTTCCGGCACGGCCGCTCGTGTAGAGGATGTCGCCCTTTGGCGTGCACAACACACCGAGCGGCGCGAAGCGCTGGACGAGCAGCCGCTCGACCAGCACCTGCATGTTGTGCGAGCTGTGTCTCGGCGCCGGCGGCGCGTCGTCGCGATCGTCGCGCCCGACCATGCGGCGGCCAAGATTCGAGAACTGCAGCTCGACCTGCGGCGTACCGACCGCCGGTGGCAAGCGTTTGAAAATGCGCGTCTTGCCGTCGAGCGGCGAAAACAGGCTCGTTTGCGTACCGACGGTCTCCGCCGTGCCGAGGAACAACACCCCGCCGGGATTGAGGCAGTAGTGGAACAGCGGAATCAATTTGCGCTGGATCTCCGGCGATAGGTAGATCAGCAGATTGCGACACGTGAGGACGTCCACCTTCGTGAACGGTGGATCCATGATCATGTTCTGCGGAGCGAAGATCACGGTCTCGCGAATGTCCTTGGCAACTCGATAGCCGCGATCCTCGTGCACGAAGAAGCGCCGCAGCCGTTCGGGCGAGACATCGGCCGCGATGTTCTCCGGATACAGTCCCGCGCGCGCAACCTCGATCGACTCGCGATCGAGATCGGTCGCGAAGATCTGCACGCTGATCGTCTTGTGCGAGCGGAGTGGCTCGAGCGCCTCTCTGAACAGGATCGCGAGCGAATAGGCTTCCTCCCCTGTAGAGCAGCCCGCGACCCACGCGCGCACCATGCCGATCGACGCCCGCGAGCTGACGACCCCGGGCAGCACGTCCTGTCGCAACCGCTCCCATTCGCTTGGGTCGCGAAAGAAGCTGGTCACGCCGATGAGGAGCTCTTGAAACAGCAGCTCGAGCTCGCGGGTGTTCTCGCGCAGGTAGCGCAGGTACTCCCCGTAGGTGCGGATCTGGTGTAGTCCCATGCGGCGCTCGATCCGCCGGCACACTGTGCTGCGCTTGTAGACCGAGAAGTCGTTGCCGGAGTACTCGCGGAGGACGACACAGATCTTGTCGATGTCGGACGCGCCGCGGCTGCTGTGATCGACGCCGCCGAGGTGATCGCGGTAGGACAGGATCCGGTTCGGCAGCTCTTCGACCGGCGCGACCACGTCAGCGAGCCCGCCGTCGATCGCGCTGCGCGGCATGCTGTCGAACTTCGCGGATTCGGGAGCCTGCACGAACGTGGCGCCCGCAGCCTCTTTCACCGCGCGAAGCCCGAGCGTGCCGTCGGTGCCCATGCCCGATAGGATCACGCCGATCGAGCGGTCGCCCTGATCCTGCGCGAGCGAGCGCAAGAAGAAGTCGATCGGCATCACGCGACTGCGCGCAACCGGCAGCGGGAGCAGGTGCAGCGTCCCGTGCAGCAAGGACATGTCTTTGCCCGGCGGAATCACGTACACGCGATCCGGTTCGACGCGCGTGCCGTCGGCAGCTTCACGTACACGCAGCGACGTCACCCGCTGGAGCAGCTCGACGAGCATGCCCTGATGCGTCGGATCGAGATGCTGCACGATCACGAAGGCGGCGCCGCATCGGTCGGGAACGCGCGCGAGGAATTGCTCGAGCGCTTCGAGCCCGCCGGCCGATGCACCGATCCCGACGATCGGGAACAGTGCCGCGGAGGGTGCCGGCGCGGTCTCCTCGAGTTCCGACGCCGCGGCGTCGGTGTCACGGCTGTGGCTCTTGGCGACGCGCGCCGGTCGCGACGGTTTCCGCTTGGTCTTCGTCGGCGGTTTGCGCTTGGTCGCCACTACCGACGGGCGTACCACGCGGCGCCTGCCAACGCGACGCTGGGATCACAGATCAGCGCTTCACGATCGCGCAAGCCAGCGGGGGGAGCTCTTGCATCGTCGCCAGTCCCGTCGACGCGAGCAGAACATCTCGCAACTGCACGCGCTGCGTTTGCTCTGTAATGTTGCACATCAGCGCCAATGCGCCGCGGTCGACCGTGATGACACCATCACGCAGCTCGCAGCGAGTCGACGCCGGCGCAGGGTCTCGCAACGCAGGATGCGCTCGTCTCATCTCGATCAGCGCGCGGTACCACGCGAGCATCGTGGCGTGCTCGCCTCGGCTGCGCTCGTCCCAACGCAGCACGCACGCATCGCGGGTCGCCGGATCGATCGGATCCGGTGGCTCGACGCTGCCCGCCATCCCGTGCTCCTTGCGACGGCCTTCGCGTACCGCCCGGCGCAGCGCCTCGGACTCGAGCTGCGCGAAGTAACAGAACGGCGTCGACGCCGCCCACTCTTCGCCCTGAAACAGCATCGGGACGAACGGCGATGTCAGTAGCAGCGCGGCAGCGAGCTGCGCGCGTGGAAAGCCCGTCAGCTGATGCAGGCGCTCACCGCACGCTCGGTTGCCGACTTGGTCGTGCGACTGCACGTACGCGACGAGCCGATCACGCGGTAGTGCGCCGAACGGCTTCCCGTGGGGTGCGTTGCGAAACTTCGAGAAGCCACCGTCGAGCGCATAGCCCTGCTCGAGCACCTTGCCGAGCTGGCCGACGAAGTCGACGTAATAGCCACCGTGCTCGCGCGTCAGCAGCGCGTGAACTGCGTGATGAAAGTCGTCGTTCCAATGCGCATCGAGCCTCCACTCGGTGAGCGCTTTCGGATCGTGGTGATCGTATTCGCCGATGACCGTGAACTGACGACCGAGATCACGCTCGAGCACCCGGATCTCGTCGACGAGCTGGCGGACGAAGTGGCGCTCGCTGTCATCGTAGAGCGCATGCAATGCATCTAGTCGCAACCCGTCCGCGCCGAAGTCGCGCAGCCACCGGATCGCGCTGTCGATCAGGAATCGCCGCACTTCGTCGCTGCCGGTGTCATCGAGGTTGATCGCCTCGCCCCACGGCGTCGCGTGCTTGGTCGTCTTGTACGGCGCGAGCTCTGATGCGTACGCGCCCTCCGGACCAAAGTGGTTATGAACGACATCGATGATCACCCTGAGCCCACGTGCATGACAGGCCGCGATCAGATCGCGCAGTCTGCGTGGCCCACCGTAGTGCGCATGTGCGGCGTAGAGATCGACGCCGTCGTAGCCCCAGCCATGCAGGCCAGGAAACTGCGCGATCGGCATGAGCTCGACGTGGGTGACACCGAGGTGGACCAGATCGTCGAGACGCTCGATGGCCGAAGCGAATGTGCCGCGACGCGTGAACGTGCCGACGTGGAGCTCGTAGATGATCGCATCGCGCAGCGGCACCGTGCGCACCGGCGCCCGGGTGCCCAGCGGGGTTGCGTCGACCCAGCACGAGGGGCCGTGCACGCCGTACGGTTGATACGGCGACCGCGGATCCGGGCGGCGCGCGCCGCCGTCGACGCGGATCCAGTACAGATCCCCCTCGCGCAGGTGAGGCCCCCGCCACCAACCGTGCGTCTCTCGGACCGCCGGTCGCTCCGCATCCCCGACGACGACGTCAAGCCGCTCCGCCTTCGGAGCCCACACGCGGAGCGATCGATCCATGGCGTGTGAGCAATGCCAGCCGTGTGCCGCTGCCCGCGAATAAATCGCGCCAACTCACCTGCGATGCCAGCGGTTCCAAACCATTGGAAAGGTCATACCAATGCCGGTCGCTCGGGAGTGTTGAAGTCCCGAGTGGATAACCCGTGTGAGCTGGCTTTATATTCTTTCGGTCATGGAAACTGTGGGTGGACGTTACGCCCTCGATGGCCGGCTGGGTGAGGGCGGGATGGGTCACGTCTACCGCGCTCGCCACCTCCAGCTCGGCAAGGCGTTCGCCCTCAAGATCATCTCGCCCGCGTTTGCCTCCGACAACGCTGCGCGCGTGCGCTTCAATCAGGAAGCGAAGCTCGCGAGCGAAATCTCGCACCCGAATATCGTCTCGGTCGTCGACTTCGGTGAGGACTCGCAGTTCGGCGCGTACATGGTCATGGAGCTCGTCGAAGGCGAGCCGCTCATCGCGCCCGGCGTGCTGCCGATGTCGGTCAAGCGCGCGATCGACGTGCTCGGCCAGGTCGCCGACGCGCTCGATCACATCCACAAGCGCGGCATCGTGCACGGCGACGTCAAAGCCGAGAACATCATGCTCACCGCCGAGCAAGCGTCGCAGTCGGGTGGCGCGCGCCGGCGCCGGATGGTGCGCCTGCTCGACTTCGGGCTCGCGCGCCGACCCGATCACGCCGAAGAAGAAGGCGTCAGCGGCAGCCCGCACTACCTCGCGCCCGAGCGCGCGGCCGGCGGACCCGCGTCGGTATCGAGTGACGTCTACGCGCTCGGCGTGCTCGGCTACCTGCTGCTGACCGGCACCCTGCCCTACGAGGGCGGCGTCGTCGAAGTGTTGATGGCACATATCAACAACACGCCCGAACCGATCGCGACGCGCCGCCGCGAGGAGATCGATCCAGCGCTCGAGTCGCTGATCATCCGCGCGATGGCGAAAGATCCGGCGCAGCGCCACGGCAGCGCCGCCGCGTTCCGCTACGAGCTCAACACGGTGATGGACATGCTCGACATGGGCCGCCGCCGATCGCGCGGCAGCGGCGGGATTCCGCCGGAGAACGCGCGCGAAGCGTCGATCACGCAGGCGTTCGATCGCTCGCGCATCCCGCAGGCGATCCTGTCGGTCGACGGTCTATTCGTCGCGACCAACCGCGCCTTCAACAAGCTCGTCAATCAAGACGAGAAGGGCTGTGACGGGCTCATTCTCTCGGAGACCACGCTGAACACGTTCGTGCCCGGTCTATCGCGCGCACTACGCGCCGTACACGTCGACGGCAAACCGATCGAGCGTCGCGCGAAAGTGTTTCGCGGCAACGATCGGCCGCCGTACGAGCTGTCGATCTGGCTGTCGCCGCTGCCGATTCCAGGCCAAGAGATCCACATGCTCGTGCGCGTCGAAGAGATCGATCCGCGTCGCGAGCAGGACCGCTGATCGCGACAACCGCGACGAGCCTGGCCGCGCGCCCTCAGGATTCCGAGGCCGCGCCAAGCGAGCCCGCTGAGTTAGCCCGGCATATGCGTTGCAAAACGCGCCGCGCATGCGCTTCGCTTTTCTCCTCGTTCCCCTCCTCGCGTGCGGTGAGACGTCGACTCCGCAACCCGATGCAACCGGCTCACGACAGTGGGCACTCAACGACGTCTCGATCATGTTCCCGCTACCGGCAAACGAGACCGAGCGCGCGCGCTTGCTCTGGCTGATGCCTCGCGCCGGCGAGCAAGGACCGTTCTTCCCAGCAGCACAGCGCGATCAGTTGCCGGATCTCAACGGCGACGTGCCCGACAGCGCGGGATATCCGGCGGCAATGATCACCTCCCTGCGCTTCGACCCGTGCTTTCCGCGGCTCGGCGGCGAGAGCTGCCAGGCGCAGCTGCGCCTCGTCGCGCAGCCGGTGCTGACCAACAGTGACGGCATCACGATGCTCGACGATGCGGCGGCACACCTGTTCTACGTGTTGTCGCCGACGGAAGCCGAGACCGTGCTCGCCAAGCTCGCCGCGATCCGCGTTGGGTCGCCGGCCTCGACCGATGGCCCGCTCGGTGTGCATCCCGGTCTCGCCGCCGACATCGCCGGCGCGACCGGTGCGGCCGTGCGCGCGCTCGTCGTCGACCACTGCCGCGACGACAACTTCATCCGCATCACGACGAACTCGTTCGCGTTCGACAACTGGGGCTTCGCGCGCTTCGATCGCGAAGGCGCCACGCTCGCACGCCAGGCGCTACCGGGCATGGAGACCGCCGAGACGTCACAAGCGTGGCTCCGCCAGGCGCAGCGCTACGACCTCAACGATCCGTCGGGCACGATCACGCCGCGACCGGTCAGCGGCTTCACGTACCTGCTGTCAAAAGCGAGCTACAGCGCCGGTGCGCCGGTCGATCCGGCGTTCGCAGAGCACGCCGCAGCCACCCTGCTCTCGATCGAGAACCCGACGCTCACCGATTCCGAGTACATCGACTGCGCGAGCTGCCACCTCGCAACCCAGGCGCGGCTGTTCGCGTCACGCAACGGCGTCACATTCGCCGGCGCCAACAAGTACGTGCCGCCCGCCGGCGTCGACACGTCACTCACGCCGATCGCGCAGCTCGACGGCAACCTCGGCGTGACGATCGCGTTCGGCTATCACATGCAGGACGACGGCATCGTCCCCGTGCACGTCCCCTCGATCAGCCAGCGCACGATCAACGAGAGCGCCGCGATCGTCGAGTTCCTACGGCGCTGAGCTACGGCAGCTTCGGTTCGTCGAGCTTGCCGGGGCAGTCGAGCGCGCCGAGAAACGCGATCACGTCCGACAGCTCGGCGGCCGACAGCTGGCGATCTGCGAGCGCCGAGTTGAGGTTCTTGTTCTTGATGCCGCCGCTCGCCATCAGCTTGACCGCTTCGTCGAGCTTCGCGACCGAGCCGTCGTGGAAGTACGGCGGGCTCTTCGTCACGTTGCGCAGGCTCGGTGGCTTGAACGCAGCCCAATCTTTCTCGTCTTTGGTCACCGTCATGCGACCGATGTCGACGACGGGCGCGGCTTGCGAGCCGCTGCCGCTGCCACTGCCACTGCCCTGCGCTTCGGCGACCTGCGTGCCGATGCCGGTGTTGAAGTAGATGCCGCCGTCGACGCCCATCGCGGTCGAGAACATCGGCGGCATGTGGCACGTGACGCACCCGCCCTTGCCGGCGAACACGTCGAGGCCGCGCTGTTGCTCCTCGGTCATCGCGGCTTTCTCGCCCGCGGCGAACTTGTCGTACGCGGTGTCCTTGCACACGAGCGTGCGCATGTACTCGGCGATCGCCTGGATGACTTGATCGCCTTTGATCTCGGTGGTGCCGAACGCATCGGCGAACAGCTTCTTGTAGCCCGCGATCTTCATGAGGTCGGCGGCCTTCTTGTCGAGGTTGTCGGCGCCGGCGTTCATGTTCGCGCCGCCCCACGCGCCTTTGACATTCGCCTCGAGCGTCGGTGCGCGACCGTCCCAGTAGAACGCGTTCTTCCAGTAGCCGACGTTCCAGATCACCGGCGAGTGGCGGGTGAGCTTCTTGTCGCCCGAGCCGATCGCGATCGGATCCTTGCCGCCGTTGCCATCCTCGTTCATGTGGCACGAGTAGCAAGAGCGATCGTTGGCGCCCGACAGCCGCTTGTCGAAGAACAGCACGTGACCGAGCGCGATCTTCGCGTTGCGTTTGTCGTCGGCGGGCATCTCCAGCGCCGGCATCTGCGGCAACACGCCTTGCGAGAACCGCGGCGCCGGCACCGGGGCGGAGCCCGCAGAACCGCTACCTTGATCGACGGGCTTGGTTTCCTTCTTCTTGCATCCGCCGAAACACAGAACGGTTGCAACGATCGCCAGCGCGGCCGCGATGAGCTTCATGGTGTTCACTGTTTGTTGAGGTTGTCGAGGCACGCGAGCATCGGCTCGCACTGAGTCTCTTCCGTTTGGCAAACCTCGAGCACGCGGACCTGGCGCGAGGAGTACGACTGCTTCATGCACGCCTTGATGAACTCGTCGGTGTTCTTGCGCTGGATGTCCGCGGAGGTCGTCGCGTCGAAGTCCTTCTGCTTGACCTTGCCGGCCGCGAGCTGCGCCTTCGCGTCCTCGACCGCACACGCGGTCACCTTCGGACCGAGCGTTTCACATGCGACGTCGCGGCGCTTCTCGATCTCGGTGCGCGTGTCGCGTACTGGACCGGTATCGCTTCCGCTGCCCGCGTTCGAGACCGTCGAGGTGGGTTGTTTGGGGCCGCACGCAGCGAGCACGAGTGCGCACATCACTAAGTTCTTCATCATGATCGAGACACGTCCCGCTCGTGGCTGTTTCATTTGAGCGCCTCGCCTTCGGTGCCTTCGTCGTCGAGCTGGATCAGGCAGGTCTTTTCGAGCTCGGCGATCGAGCCGGCCTTCGCGAGACACGGCACCGTCTTCGCCGGATCCTTTGCGCAGTCGTTCATCACCATCGTGGTGTTGTCGGCGACTGCGTCGTCGACGCGCTTCGGTTCCTTGACCTGCGCCTCGCCGCGATACATCTGCTGCACGCGCGCTTTGACGTCGTCACACGTCTTCGCGTTCGCGACCGGTGGCGCGCTCCCCGTACCGCTGCCGCCGCCTGGTCCCGTACCATGCGTGCTCGAGCACGCGCATATCGCGAGGACCAACCACACCTTCATCGAGCGCAGCCTAACGCGGACCCTCGGCGCGCGGAAGCCTACGAGGCCGCAGGCCCGACCATCACGCGAAAGCCCTCGATCTCCCACGGCGGCTGTGCAATACGCCCGCGATCGGTGAGATCGAGATGCATCGGCGTGATGCTGTTCCAGCCGCGCGAGATCGCGACGCAGTCGGTGCCCTCGACGTCATCGTGCCCGGCGGGTCCACCGCCCACCCAGTAATACGGGCGACCGCGCGGATCCTTACGCTCGGCGACGTCGTCTTCGTAGAGCCGGCGCCCGAGCATCGTCCATTGATAGTGCTCGCTGCCGTTGCCCGGCATGTTGACGTTGAGCACGGTGCCCGGCGGAATCGGTTCGTTGATCGCGGCACGCACGACCTTCGCCGCGAACTCGACCGCGTGCGGCACGTCCTTCGCGCGCGGCGCGAGCGAGCACGCGATGCCAGCCGCTCCGCGCAGAGCGCCCTCGACGGCGGCCGCCACCGTGCCCGAGTAGAAGACATCGCTGCCGAGGTTGAAGCCGTCATTGATTCCCGACACCACGACGGCCGGCTTGCGATCGCACAGCTTCATGATGGCGAGGTACACGCAGTCGACCGGCGTGCCCGACAGCGAGAACCGGCGCGGCTTGACCTCGGTCAGCCGCAGTGGCTTGTGCAGCGTGATCGCGTGCGAGGCCGCGGACCGCTGGCGCTCGGGCGCCACCACGAGCACGTCGGCGAACTCTTCGATCCGCTGTGCGAGCGCTTCGAGATGGGGCGCATCGACGCCGTCGTCGTTGGAGCAGAGGACGAGTGGGCGCGCCATCGGATGGTGCCGCGGCAATCGCGGCTGAAAAGGTGGACGGCTGGGGAAGCCGTCCGGCTTAGTCGAGGCGACAGGATTTGAACCTGCGACCCCCAGACCCCCAGTCTGGTGCGCTACCAGGCTGCGCTACGCCTCGGGTGGGCGATGACGGTCTACTAGATCAACGGATGCCCGTCAATCAGACGGGAGGCAACCCATTGAGAATGTTTTTCAAAACCTGCGAGGGCTTGAACGTCAGCACGCGACGCGCCGGAATCAGGATCGGCACCGCGCGCTGCGGGTCGCGACCCATGCGGTCCTTCTTGTCGCGCACGACGAAGTTACCGAAACCCGAGATCTTGATCTTCTCGCCCCGTTCGAGCGTCTCCTTCACGACGTTGAAGACGGTCTCGACGATCTCCGCGGCCTCTTTCTTCGAGAAACCGCCTACTTTCTCGTAGACCGACTCGATGATGTCCGCCTTGGTCATTCTCGCCATAGGGTCACAATAACACACTCCCGCCGCCGCGATCCAATCAACGTCTCGGAATGTTTGCGGATCCCATGTTAGCGTCGAGGAATGCGGGTGGGTGGATCGCTCGGGATGTGCCTCGTCGCGTCCGCGCCAGGGTGCAGGCTCCACTTCGACCCGCTCGCCACCGACGACGGCGGGGCCGCGATGGGCGACGGCTCCCTGACCACCCGGACCCCGGACCCGGCGGTGCTGTATCTGTTCGACCAGGGCGCCGGCGACACCGTTCGGGATCGCATCCTTGCCCCTCTCGACCTTCAGATCGAGGACCCGGCCGCCGCCACCTGGTTCGAGGGCGGTCTCCGCTTCGATGTCCCGAACCGCATGACGCACCTCTCGCTTGCCAGCAAGATCGTCACGCCGTGTCTGGCCAGCGGTGAGATCACGATCGAAGCGTGGGTGAAGACGCCGCACGCGATGCAGCCCGGTACGACCGGACCATTTCGGATCGTCGCGCTGTCGTTCGATGCGATCGACGCCAACTTCATGCTCGGCCAGGAGGTCGGCGGTCTGTACTTTCGCCTGCGCACGACGACCGGCGGCACCGATGGCGAGCCTGGCTTCGTGATGCCGTTCATGGCGACCACGACTCCGCTCCACGTGGTGATGGTTCACGCCAAGGACGGCACCGAGCTGCTGTATCTGAACAACCAGCTCGCCGCCCTGAATACACGCAGTGGCGCGATGACCAACTGGGACGGGTCCTACAAGCTCGTGATGGGCAACGAGCGCGTCGACGATCGTCCGTGGCTCGGCGACTTCCATCTCGTCGCGATCTATCCGCGCGCGCTCACGGCGGACGAGATCGACGCGAACTTCACCGCCGGCCCCGATCCAGAGCTCTGAGCTACGCGATGTGCTTCAGCGCCAAGACTCTCTTACCGGCGTGCCGCTTCGAACATCGGCACCAGCTCCGGATCGACCGGTTCGAACAAGCCCGCGATCGGGGGCGGCTTGTCGACCTCGTGAGCTGCGCCCGAGTCGAGCGGCATCACGAAGTGTTTACGCCGGTTGGCCGACTCGATGTAGATGCTCGCGATCGGCTGGGCCTCGATGCCTGGACCCCTCGCCTCGCCGAGCTTGATCTGCGCGATCACCTCGGCCTTCATCTGCTCGCGCTCGTAACGCAGCGCTTGCACGATGAGCGCTTCGTCGTCGAATGGCAGCACGACGTTCGTGAGATTGCCGTCTGCCACGAGCAACGTGATGGGCTCGACCGCACCCGACTCGGCGAGGTTCTGGCGTGCGCCCTCGACGGCCATCCGCACCGAGACCGAGAACAACCCGGGTCGCACCCGTTCGAGCACGGTGCGCGCGACGGCACCTGCATCGGTGCACTCGTTTGCGATCCAGGTGACGAACAACGGGTCGTGCGTCTCGGGGATGAGCAGCCACACGCAGACGTCGGCGTACGTGTCGTGGCGGCACTCGGCCTGCGCGAAGTGACCGTACGGAACGTCGCCGGTCCGCATCTCGCCGACCTCGCCGAACGTCGTCGCCGCACGTTTGAGCAGCTCGGCGAGGATGACCTGCGGATCGCTGCCTCGCCACGACGCGGCTGCCGGCGGCGACGAGAACTGGAGCGCGCCATCGTGGTTCTCGGGCTCCATCGTCAGCGGCGAACGATCGAGCTGCGTCCATGCCCAGCCGTCGGGAAGGTCGAGCACGATGTCGGGGAGGATCATGATGGTTCCTTCGCTCAGCGCCGCTGCGCCGGCAGGTTCTCGACCAAGCGGCCGACGATCGTCTCGTGCGCCTTGTCGACCTCGACGTCGGTCAGCGTCCGCTCGGCCGAGCGATACGCGATCGACCACAGCATGCTCTTCATACCGGCGCCGAGCTTCGCATCGCGATAGTCCTCGAGCAGCCGGATCCGCGTGATCAGCGGCTCGTTCGCCGCCTCGATCACGTCGACGACGCGCCCCGCGGGAATGTCTTCGGCGAGCAGCAGCGACACGTCGCGCTCCGAGCCCGGGAAGCGCGGAATCGCTCGCATCTGCGCGGGCGGCGCGAGCGGCAGCTTGTCGAGCTGGACCTCGAACGCGAACGCCGCGCCGGTGACGCCGAGCTTCTCGCGCACGTCGGGATGCAGCTCGCCGAACCAACCGATCGCCTGACGCTCGACGACGAGCTCACCAGCGACACCGGGATGCAGGTACGGCACGTTCGACACCGCGTTGACGCGCACGCGAATGTCGCCGGCGACGGCGCGGATCGCCTCGAGCGCGAACGCCTTCGCATCGAACGCATCCCAGGGCGCGCCATCGCCGAGCTGACCGGCGCGCTTGCCCGCGAATACGCCTGCGGCGCAGGTCGGCTCGTCGGCGAGCTCGTGGATCGGACCTTCGGTGACGCGCTCACCCTTGCGCAGAAACACGCTGCCGACCTCGAACAGCGCGACGTCGCCACGCCCGTAGCTCTGGTTGCGCGCGATCGCCGCGATCAGGTTCGGCAGCAACGACGTGCGCATCACCGATTGGTCGATGCTCATCGGATTGCGAATGAAGATCGGCTGCGCGCGCCGATCGGTCGCACCGAAGTTGAGCGCGGCGCCACGTTCGTTCGATTGGAACGCGTACGTAATTGCCTCGGCGGCACCGGCCGCAGCGAGCGCATGGCGCGCGAGGTCGGCGCGATTGGCCTCGCGCACCGGCGGCGCTTGGCGCAGCACTGGCAGCTTGGACGGAACTTGCTCGTAACCGGTGACGCGCAGGATCTCCTCGATGACATCGACCTCGCGGGCGACGTCGGCGCGCGGCGACGGCGGCGTCACCGTCAGCTCGCTCTGCGTGGTCGTCACCGTGAACCCGAGCCGCTCGAGCGCATCGCGACACGCGGTCTCGGTGAGCGGCACGCCGGTGAGGAGCTGCACGCGCGGCAGCCGCGTCGTGATCGGGGTGGGCTCGCGCTTGCCGGGGTACGCGTCGACCGCGTCACCGATCACCTTGCCTCCGCCATACAGGCAGAGCAGCCGCGCGGCGCGCGCCGATGCGAAGCCCGCGAGCTCGGGGTCGACGCCACGCTCGAAGCGATGCGACGCCTCCGAGTGCAAGCCGAGCCGACGCGCGGTGCGCCGCACCGACAAGGCACGGAAGCTCGCGCTCTCGAGCAGCACGCGCGTGGTGCCGTCGGTGACTTCGGTGTCGGCGCCGCCCATCACGCCCGCGAGCGCGATGCCGCGATCGCCGTCGCGAATCATCAAATCGGTTTTAACGAGCGTGCGCGACTGATTGTCGAGCGTGGTGAATTTCTCGCCGTCACCCGCCGGTGACACACCGATGATGCCGGCCTGGAGCTTCGCCGCGTCGAACGCGTGCAACGGCTGACCGAGCTCGAACATCACGTAGTTCGTGACGTCGACGAGGTTCGAGATCGGTCGCACGCCGACGGCGCGCAGCCGCTGTGCGAGCTTGCGCGGCGATGGCTTGACGGAGACTCCGTCGATCAGGCGCGCGACGTAGCGCGGGCACTCTTCGCCGCTCGCGATCGCGATCTCGGTCTTCGCGTTGCCGCCCGCGGCGTATGCAGACAAATCCGCATCGGGCAGCACGAGCTTGCCGCGCAGCATCGCGACCAGCTCGCGCGCGACCCCAACGTGACCGAGCAAGTCGCCGCGATTCGCGGGAGCGTTGACCTCGAGCAGCCAATCGTCGATGCCGAGCGCCTTTTGCGCGGGCGCGCCGAGCGGCGTGGTGTCGTCGGCGTCGAGCACGATGATGCCGGCGTGATCATCGCCGAGCCCGAGCTCGTCCTCTGCGCACAGCATGCCGGGCGAGTCGATGCCTTTGACCGCCTTCGCACCGAGCGTGATGAATCGTCCCGGGTTCTTCGCGTCGGGCAACTCCGCACCGGGCTGCGCCCACAGCACCTTGCGTCCCGGTGCCGGCACGTTGGCCGCGCCGCACACGACTTGCGTCGCCGCGCCGCCGCGCTCGGTGATCACGTCGACGAGCGTCAGCTTGTCGGCTTGCGGATGCGGCCGCTTGCCGACGACTTCCGCGACCACGACGCCGCGAAACCCGCCACCGAGGTTCGTCATGCCTTCGATCTCGATGCCGCCGCGGGTGAGCGCACGCGCGCCCTCCTCCACCGTCGGCACCTGATCGAGGTCGCAAAACTCGAGCAGCCAGCTCCATAAGACCTTCACTAGAATTGCTCCAGGAACCGAATGTCGCCTTCGTAGTAGAACTTGATGTCGTTGACACCGTGGCGAAGCATCGCCATGCGCTCGAGGCCCATGCCGAACGCAAACCCGGTGTAGCGCTCGGCGTCGATGCCGCAGTTCTTAAACACGTCGGGGTCGACCATTCCGGCGCCACCGATCTCGACCCAGCCCGTGCCCTTGCAGATCCTGCAGCCGCCGCCGCCGCAGAAGCTGCACTGCATGTCGACCTCGGCGCCCGGCTCGACGAACGGGAAGTAGCTCGGGCGCAAACGGATCCCGAGGTCCTTCATGAAGAACCGCTTCACGAAGTGCAGCAGCGTGCCCTTGAGATCGGCGAACGAGATGTTCTCGTCGACGGCGAGCCCTTCGATCTGCGTGAACATCGGGCTGTGCGTCGGATCGTCGTCGCGGCGATAGACGTGCCCTGGCGCGACGATCCGGATCGGCGGCGACTGGGTTTGCATCGTGCGCACCTGGACGGGCGACGTATGCGTGCGCAGCACGATCTCTTCCGACACGTAGAACGTGTCCTGCATGTCGCGCGCGGGATGATCCTTGGGAATCGCGAGCGCCTCGAACGTGTGCCAGTCGGTCTCGATCTGCGGACCCTCGGCCACCACGAAGCCGAGCTCGGCGAACACGCTCACCGCCTCGAGCCGGACCTGCGAGAGCAGATGGAGATGGCCACCGCCGACGGGACGCGCCGGGAGCGTGACATCGACGCGCCGCGCGAGGTCCGCCTGCTTCTTCGCGTTGGTCAGCCGTGACAGACACGCCTCGACGACGTGCTCGATCTTCTCTTTGACCTGGTTCGCGGCAGCCCCGACCTTGGGTCGATCGGCCGGCGGCAGCTTGCCGAGCTCTTTCATCAGCTCGGAGACCTTGCCCTTCTTGCCGAGGTACTGCGCCTGCGCCGCGCGGATCGATTGCTCGTCCGCGAGCGACTGCGTCTGCTCGAGGAACTCGTTACCGAGCTGCTCGAGCTTCGCGATGAGGTCGGGTGTGGTGCTCATAAAACAAAACCGGCGACCCTTTCGGAGCCGCCGGTAAATTAACTGCTGAGCGGTCCGCTAGGCCCTGGCTAGGCCTTGACGAGACGCTCGAACGCGACCGGGTCACTGATCGCGATCTCGGCGAGCATCTTGCGGTTCAACTGCACGTTGCCGGCGGTGAGCTTGCCCATCAGCTTCGAGTAGCTGATGCCCAGATTGCGCGCGGCTGCGTTGATGCGCTGGATCCACAGCGCGCGGAAGTCGCGCTTCTTCACCTTGCGCGAGCGGTACATGTGCATCCACGCGTGCTGAACGCTTTCGTTCGCGATCGCGTGGCAGTTCTTCCGCTTGCCACGGAATCCCTTGGCCCACTTGAGCACTCGGTTGCGGCGACGGCGGGCTTTGAATCCTCGTTTAGCGCGGGGCATGACTGACCTCTAACAACTAGGCGTACGGCAGCAGTACGTCGATCTGATGATGGTGCGCGGACGGCACGTAGGACGCGTTGCGCAGCTGGCGCTTACGCTTCTTGCTTCGTTTCGTGAGCAAGTGGCGCTTGAACACGCGCGCGAACTTGAATTTCCCCGACGCGGTCTTCTTGAACCGCTTCTTGGCGCCGGAGTGGGTCTTGACCTTGGGCATGACGCGAGGTTGCGTTTTATGCCCCAGCCAGCGGCTATAGACAAGCGATTTGTACGGATTAGTCGCGATCCGCACCGGACTGCCGTAATCCGTGCGAATCGCTCGTACCCGTGCGGTTTCCGAGCCTTATTCCGCGGGGGCGTCGTCGTCGTCGTCGTCGATATCGGCGTTGATCTCGTCTTCGTCGAGATCGTCGTCATCGGGCGGCGGTGGCTGCGGCTGCACCTGCGGTTTGCCGGGCTGCTGATTGCGCTTCGCGGCTTCGGCGGCGATCTGCGCGGCGACCTGCTGCTTCTTGAGCTCCTGCGCCTTACGCACCACGCCGGGCTTCGGCGCGATGACCATGATCATGCGCCGACCTTCCATGTTCGGCGTCGCTTCGACCACGGCGATGTCGTTGCACAGGTCGACGACCTTGTTCAGCACGTTCATGCCGGTCTGCGGATGCGTGATCTCGCGACCGCGAAACACGACGGCGAGCCGGACCTTGTTGCCGCCTTCGAGGAAGCGCCGCACATGCTTCACCTTGAAAGCCATGTCGTGCTCTTCCGTCTTCGGGCGGAACTTGATCTCTTTGGTCTCGACGGTCGAAGCACGCTTGCGCGCTTGCTGCTTCTTCTTCGCTTCTTCGTACTTGTACTTGCCGTAGTCCATGATCCGGCACACCGGCGGGAACGCGCGCGGAGAAATCTCGACGAGGTCGAGGCCTTTCTCTTCGGCGAGGCGCAACGCTTCGTGCGTTGGCATCACGCCGAGCTGTTCCTCTTCGGCGATGACACGGACTTCGGGAACGCGAATCCGGTGGTTGATGCGAAGGCCCTGCTCCGGGCGGCGGCGATCGAAACGTCCTCCAGGCGGTCGAACGTTCATTGGGTCACGTCACTCTGCTGCATGTGCTCGTTGAATCTCCTGCGTTTGTGCAGGCCGTGGTTTTACCCCGCCCACTTTCCGACCGCGAGCCACTTTTCCTAGCTTCTTTCAACCCTGCGTTACCAGACGGACCCAGCTTCAGAGCCGCACCGTCGGGACGGGGGCCTCGTCCCCCTAGATCTCGGCCGAGCCGTCGGCCCACTTGATGTGCAGCTTGGGACCCTCGACGGTCGAGAGCGTCACCCCGAGCACCGCCGACGCCGTACGTACGGTCGCGTAGCGATCCTCGAGGGAGAGGATCTCGAACGCGCGCGTCGCAGGATCGATCAGCCACACCTCGCGCACGCCGCACATTGCGTAGAACGGGAGCTTGTCGCGGCTCTCGTCGTTCGCAGACAGGATCTCGATCACGAGCTCCGCGTGCTGCTCGAAGCCGCGCTCCGACACGTTATCCGGATGCACGATCGTCAAGTCAGGGACGCGGTAGTTCTTCTCGCCCGCCGCACCAAACAAGCTGGTCTCGAAAAACACTCGATAGCCTCGTGCGCGCGCCAATGGGATGAGCACGAACACGAGGTCGCTGCTGAGCCCCATGTGTGGGGTCCCTGGTTGGGGAACCATGTGGAGCACTCCGTCCCAGACCTCGTCACGCAGGTCGTGGCCGAGACGGCGGCGCTCTTCGATCCAGTGCGGAGGCATTTCCAACACGACGGCGCGCATCCATCCGAGTCTACCAGGCGAGGTCATGCGCCGGCGCAATGCAGTGAGCACGCCAAATTCAACGCAGCGAAATCGCGGGCACGTGCGAGCGCGATCGACCGAGGCTCGGACGATCCGTCCGCTCGCCGTCGGACGCCGGCCGCGATTGTCATCGCATCATCGGCGTCGCGAGTTTCGTAGGCGTGTGCGGGATTGAACCGCAGACCCCCACCGTGTCAAGGTGGTGCTCTCCCACTGAGCTACACGCCTGGGAGGGCTTTCAATTAGGACATGACGCCGATCAAGTCAAGGCGTGTCCTGCGCGGCGGTGGGCAACGTCGCTGCGCTCGCGGGTTTTTCGCCGCGCACCGCGCGCCACCACGGTGATGGCGCCTCGGCGTGCGCGGGCTCGAACGGACGGCCGAGCAGCGGCATGAGCAGACGCGTCGTGCTCGGGTCGACCAGCGAGTACAGCATCTCGGCCGGCTCGTCCCACGGATGGAGGCCGAGATCGAACGTGCCCCAGTGGACCGGGAGCAGCGTGCCGCCGCCGAGCTGCTCGAATGCACGCAGCGCGTTCGCGGGGCCGAGGTGGATGTCACCCCACGCTGGGTTCCATGCACCGATCTCGAGCATCGTGACGTCGAAGCTGCCGAACCGCTCGCCGATCGCCTGGAAGCCTTCGTGCGGACCGGTGTCGCCCGAGAAGAACAAGCGGTGGCGCGCCGTCTCGATCACCCACGACGACCACAACGTATCGTTGCGATCGGTGAGCGAGCGGCCCGAGAAGTGGTGCGCTGGCACGGCGGTGAAGCGCAGGTCGCCGAACGCGTGGTGGTCCCACCAGTCGAGCTCGATGATCGTCTCGACGCCGTACTTCTCGAGATGCGCGCCGACGCCGAGCGACGTGATCACCGGGACGCGCAGCTTCGCGAGCTCGACGATGCTCGGCTTGCACAGGTGATCGAGGTGATCGTGCGAGACGAGGATCGCGTCGAGTGGTGGCAGCTGCGCGATCGTCGCGGGCACCGGGTGGAACCGCTTCGGACCCGCGAACGTCACCGGCGACACGCGATCGCCGAACACCGGATCGGTGAGGATGCGCAGTGCGCCCGACTCGATCAGCATCGTGCTGTGGCCGAGCCACGTGATGCGCAGGTCGGATTCGACGCGCCGCGCCCACGTGTCGAGCGGGCTCTCGATCGGCAGCGCTGCCGGCGGCCGGCGTCGCGAACCGCCGAACATGAATTCGCGCGTCAACGCCAAGCTGTTGCTGCGCGTGACCGGGAAGCCGCGCGCCGGATTGCGAAACCGACCATCGTGAAACTGTTTCGACGCGCGCACGCGCTCGAGCCGCTCACCGGCGACGCGCATGCGCTCGAGTCGTTCACCCGCGGGCATTGGGACCACTGTGACAGGAAGCGGCACAGCTGCCAATTGCACAGAAATCCGACAGCGGTAGCATCGAGCCATGCCGGTGGCAGCGTGGCCGTTTGCCAGGTTGATCGCGTTTCGCTTCGGCGTGATCGCGGCGGTGTTGCTGATGTCGCCGCACATGTTCTGGGTCGTGCCCGGCGCAGATGCGTTGATGGTCGCGATCATCCGCGCGTGGCATTGGTTGGCAACCCAGTTCGGCGCGCTGCTCGGGCTCGATGTGCCGCCGCTCGCGCCGACCGGCAGCGGTGACGCGCTGTGGAACTACCTGCAGTTCTTCCTCAGCTTGATCGGCGCCGCGATCGGCACGCTCGTGTGGACGCTCGCGTCACGCCGGCGCGCACATCCGCGGCTCGCCGCCGCGATGGTCGTCGTGCTGCGCTACTTCCTCGCCGCGGTGATGATCGGCTACGGCATGGCGAAGGTCGTGCACATGCAGTTCGTGCCGCTGCCGCTCGCTCGTTACGACACCGCACTCGGCGACATGTCTCCGATGGGCCTGATGTGGACGTTCATGGCTCATTCGCAAGCGTACGTGCTGTTCGCGGGTATTGCGGAGGTGGTCGGCTCGGTGCTGCTGCTGTGGCGCCGCACGTATGTCGTTGGCGCGCTCGTGCTGCTTGCCGTGATGACGAACGTCGTCGTGCTCAACTACTGCTACGACGTCCCGGTCAAGCTGTTCTCGTCGATCCTGCTCGTGATGCTCGGCGTGCTCGTCGCACCGCACGTGCGCCGGCTCGGCGCGGCGCTGCTCGGCTATCCCGCGCGCGAAGTGCCGCCACGCGTGCGCGGCTCGGTGATGTACGAGCGCGTGCGGCTCACGCTCAAGCTCGCGCTGGTCCTGCTCGTCGCGTTTCACGCGTACCGGCACGTCGTGATCTCGCGATGGATCGACGAGCATCGAGTCATCACGCCGCTGCACGGCAGCTGGCGCGCCGAGCGCGTCGTGATCGAAGGCGTCGAGCGGCCACCGCTGTTCACCGACGACGAGCGCTGGCGCAAGCTGATCTTTCACGAGTACGGCTTGGCGGTGCGGTTCTCGACCGATCGACGCCAGCAGCTCGGCCTCGAAGTGAACCCGACGACGCAAACGATCACGGTGATCCAGGGCGGCATCTTCCGCCACGTGTGGCACTACAAGCTCCTCGACGCCGAGCACCTCGTGATCGATACGCCGACGATTCACGCCGAGCTCGTGCTCGAGCCGCCACCGCCGCTGACGACGCGCGGCTTTCACTGGGTGCAGGAGCAGCCGTACCACCGCTGAGCGAGCGCGCTACTGCTTGTGCAACAGCAGGCCATCATCGCCGGCCGCCCAGATGTCGGTCGGCGACAGCGCCCACATGCTCTTGATCGCGCGCGTCGTGCCGCTCTGCTGAGGCGTCAGCGTGCTGCCGTTCCAGTGCAGGATCACGCCGTTGCCGCCTGCGAACCACACGCGGTTCGACGCCGTGCCGGTGATCGCGCTCAGCGTTTGCGTCGTGCCGCTCGCGACGGGATTCCAGGTCGTGCCGTTGTAACGCAGGATGCGGCCGTTCGTGCCGACCGCCCAGATGTCGGTCGCGCTCGTGCCCCACACGTCGAGCAGCCCTTCGGTGCCGACTTGCACCGAGGTCCAGTCGGCGCCGTTCCAATGGCGGATCCGGCCGGCATCGCCGACCACCCAGACGTCGTTCGGCGCCGCGGCCCAGACTGCGCGCGGTGCCGCGGGGACTGGATACATCGTCGTCACGCCCCAGCCCGAGCCCTCGAAGTGCATCGCCTTGTGGTCGTAGCCGACGCCCCAGATGTCCTGCGCTCCGAGCGACCACATGTCGAAGACGTCGCAGCTGAAACAACCGGCGCTGCCGCTGGTGAGCGACGTGCCGTCGTAGTGATACGTGACACCGTAGCCGCCGCCGATCCACGCGTCGGTGAGGCCGTTGCCCGCGATCGCGTACAGGCCGCGATTCGACGTCAGCACGCGGCGCCACGTCGTGCCGTTCCAGCGATAGATGAAGCCGCCGTTGTACTCACCGGCTGCCCAGCCGTTGTTCGCCGCCGCGATCCAGACCGCCTTGAAGTCATAGAGCTGACTGATCGAGCTCGTCGTGGGCCGGCACCAGCCGTCGGCCGTGCACGTCGTCGAGCCGCATGCGTTCTCCGCCCAGCCGCCGCCGCACGTGCTCGTGCCACTGCACGTGTTCGCACACTGCAGCGTGCGCGTTGCACCGCACTTGTCGACTGCGGTGATCGATCCGCATTGCGCCATCGCCGCGGTACACAACTCCTGTGGAGTCTCCGGCTCGCATCCGCACACGTTCGACGAGCCGCAGGTCAGGTTGCCGCCGCACGTGCCGCACGCTTCGGTGCGCTGCGCGCCGCAGTTGTCTTCGGCGGTGAGCACGCCGCACGTGGCGCCGTAGCGCGAGCAGAAGATGAAGCTCGGTTCCTGCACGCACATCGGCGGTCCATCCGGCATGGCATCGGTGCCCGCGTCGGGCTGCTCCGTTGTCATCACGCACTCGCCGCCGACACACGAATAGCCGGCGAGGCAGTCGGTGGTCAGGTCGCAGCGGGTCTTGCCCGACTGATCGAGATTGCAAGCCGCGGCAACGAGCGCGCAGCCCAGAACGAATACCTTCACCATGAGCTTCTCCTCGATCACCACGAAACTTCGAGCGCCACGCCCGCATCGGTTCGTCCCGACGCGAGCGGCACCAACTTCGTCTTCGAATCACGCCACAGCCAGTACGAGACCGCGCCCGACGCGAGGGCAGCGACACCGGAAACGATCGCGACCGTGCCGTAGCGTTGGTAGCGAGCCCGCGCTTCCTCGGCAGGCCGCTGCAGGTTGGTCGTCTCGAAATCGTGCTTCGCTTTGATCGCGACCACACCGGTCGCGATCGCCGTGATCCCGAGCGCGCCGGCAACCACGCCCGTGCCGATCGCGACGCGCCGCTTCGTGCGCGACGGGTCGTGTCGCTCGTCGGCGAGCCGCTCTTGCGGCGGAAAATTCACGCCGACCGCACCGATGCTGTCGACGTAGCCCTGGTAGTACGCGCGCCCGTAGTTCGCGGAGAACAGCGCCGCTTGATACGACGCGTCGATGCTGCCGCGACTTGCGGATTTGCGCTCGCCGAGCGCGAGTGCCGCGAGCATCACACCGCCGCGCGCCGGCAGCGCCGCTTCACGCGTGTCGGTGCGGAGGAACGCAGGCGTTGCATCGGGCAGCGCGAGCGCGATCGAGGCACCCGGTTCGATGTGCGCGTCGAGGTAGCGCTGGCCGTTCGCGAGCTCGATATGAAAGTGGCCGAATGTCGACGCGGTGCCGCGTAACATGCGCATGCCGCGGAGCCCGGGCAGCACGACGAGCGCGACGTTCTGGTTCGCCTGCGGCGGCCGCGCGATCACGTGCGGGATCGCGCGCGGATCTTTGATGTTGCGATTCGCCGCAGCAACGAACGCCTGCACCTCGGTGTACTCGATCATCTGATCGGCGTTGACGTCGGCCGCGCCGAGCAAGCCCGACAGCAGCTCGTGGGTGAACACGCCCGATTCGATCGCCGACCACTCGTGCGCCTCCTGGCCCAGCGTCGTCGCGAGGATCACGCCGATGTGCGGATAGCGCGCGAGCGGCGTCGCTTCGAGGATCGGCTTGATGTCGTCGGCCGTCGCCGGCGCGGCCTGCGTGTTCGCTTGCCGATCGAAGAAGCCGCCGCGCACGCCGACGACACCACCTGCGTTGCACGCATCGACGATGAGGTGCGTGAATGCCGTCGGCATTCGCGCGAGCACGTCGTCGTAGAGCTTGTGTTGGGTCAGCGCGCCGTCGATCAACGCGAGGAACGCCTCGCCGCGATCGTCGCGTGCCCCGTGGCCGCTAAACGCGAAGTACAGCACCGGCCGATCGCCGCGCTGGCGATCGGCGGCCATCTTTACCGCGAGCTCACCGACGATACGCTCGAGGTTCACGAGCGTTGGCGGTTCCGTATATGCCGCGAGGCCCGGATAGCGGCGCTGCGTCTGCGTGTCGAGCACGACGAGCAGCCGGGCGTCCGCCATGCGCGAGAACAGCTGGAAGTAACGAACCGCGTCGTCGTCGGCGTAGCGCAGCGGCGCAAGCTTTTCAGGCGTGCCCGAGGTTGGCGGCGCGTTGTTGCC
>DATDCH010000463.1:0-2941 GCA_036524455.1 Kofleriaceae bacterium
TTCTCGAGCTAGTGACGTACGAAGCGCTCTTCGCGATCTGGAGCGTTGCCTTCTATGGGAAGCGCTTCGTCGCGCCGATCGTCACGGCCGAGGCGATCGCGCTGCGTCCGCCGCCTCGGTTCGTGGTCGCGCTGTGGTTGCTGCCGTGCGCGGTTACCGGCGCGTATCTGCCGCGCAGCGAGTACTTCACGAGGTCGCCCACGATCGTCGTCGTAATGCTTGCAAGCGCGTTCGCGATTGCAGCGTATTACGTATTCAAAGAAAAACGGCTCGTGTATGCACTGCTCGCGGGCATGGTCGCGCTAATCACCGGTGCGGGTGGGATCTGGCTCGCCATCTATCAAGAACCCACCCGGGAAACGGTGCGCCAACTGATCGCGGAAGGGAGACCAGACGAGGCGCTAGAACAGCTATACGTGCTCGGGTTTCCCGATGACAAGAGTCTCGATCCGCTCGTCGACGACGTTACGGCACTGCGCGCTCTCGACGAATGCTGCGACTGCAGGGCGGTAGCCAGCACACTCATCAGCGTCACGTCCGATAGCCCTCTGATCCGTCAAGCGCGCGCGCTAGCCGACAAGCGGGCCTTGGAAACTGCTCGCAAGTACGTCGGCAGGCCTAGTGACGCGTGGTCTGACGACACCGACGGAGCGCTGAGGGAGCTGGAGTGCGCGAGTCCCGCGGCGCGAGCGTCGCCGGAGGGAAGGGCAATCCAAATCAAAGCGCATCAGAACAGAGGCGAGCGGTGTCTCGCGCGGCGCGACGCGCAGTGTGCTTTGGCGGAGGCAGAGCTTGTACGCAAGCTCGGAATCGCGACGGATCTGCGAGAACGCGCACTGGTCGATCTGCGCCGACAGATCGACGGACGCGTGGATGAGGTTCGCACGTACAAGTCACCCGACATGCGAATCGTCAGTGCGCGCAAAGCCGTCGAGGCGTGGGACCACTACATCAGCCTCGAGCCGACTCCAGAGCCGAAGGCGATGAAGGCGCTCCGCGTGCAACTCGCGCGAGACGAGGCCACGGAGGCGGCTCGAGTAGCGGCGGCGGAGCGCGAGCGCAAGCGCCAAGCAGACTTGGCGGCGGAGGCGCGACAACGCAGCGCCGAGGCGGAAGCAAAGAAGGCCGAGGCGGCAGCCAAGAACGTGCGCGAAGAGATCACGCGCTTTGGTGCCGATGCATCGATTCTCTGCTGCGACGGCACGCTATCGCCGACGTGCACATGCGGCGGCTCACGGCTCGGCTGTTGCGAGAAGCACGGCGGCGTATGCGGCTGTCAGTGACGCGCAGTACTCGAGCAGCCGTGCGTCATCGGTCGGGCTTCTTTGTCGGTACGACGACGCACCACTCGGAGTCGAGCGACACGAACACGACCGTGGCGAGGTTTTGATCGCGCTGCGGGTGCTCTAACCACGTCGCGTACAGATCGCGGGGTACGAGCGCCGGCGCCGCGACGCTCGCGGTCGCGCACACCTCGAGTACCTCCGACCAGTGCCCGGCGGGACGCGACATCAACGCGCGCCCGAACGCCGCGTGGCGCGGATCGGCGAGCAGCGCAGTGCACGTCGCTTGCGCCGTCGCATTCGCGATCGAGATCGCGACGAACGGCTCGCCACTCGGCGTCGGCACGCGATGCTCGCCACTCGACGTCGGCACGCGATGCTCGCCACTCGGCGTATTGAGATCCACGTGCAGCGTTGGCCGGTCGGCACCGGCGCCGGTATCGAGTGTCATCGTCGAGCCCGAATGGGACTGCGAACGCTGGGTGCGGAACGCTTCGTACGCGCTCGCGTGGCCACGCAGATCGTCGAGCGCGATCGCGAGCTCCGTGATCGATTGAAAGCGGGCCTCGCGCCGCTTCTCCATCATGCGCAGGCACAGCGCTTCCCATTCGGGCGGGATGTTCGGATTGCGCCGCGACGGCGGCTCGGGGTGGCGATGGATATGAGCGTTCAAGATGTCGCCAATCTCGCCATCGAACGGAACCGTGCCGCTCAGCATCTCGTAGAGCACGCAGCCGAGCGAGTAGATGTCGCTGCGGTGATCAACCGCGCCTTTGCCCTCGCATTGCTCTGGGCTCATGTATGCCGGCGTGCCGATCGCGATGCCGTATTGCGTGCGCCGCGCTGCGGTCATCGGTGCGGCGAGCTTCGCGATGCCGAAGTCCATCAGCTTGACGAACAACGGATCAAAGCTGCGATCACAGAGCTGGATGTTCGACGGCTTGAGATCGCGATGGATGATGCCTTTGCCGTGGCACGCGGTGAGTGCGGACGCGATCTGCGACAGGACGTGCGAGATATCCGAGAGCGACAGGTCGCCGCGGCGGAGCCGCTTGTCGAGGCTCTGACCGTTCAGGCATTCCATCATCAGATACGTGCGCGGCGTGCCTTCGCCCAGCGGCAGCGTCCCGTAGTCGATGATCACGACGATGTTCGGGTGACCGATGTCGGCCGCTTGCTTCGCCTCCTGAAAGAAGCGCGCGACCTGATCGGGATCGTGCGCTTGCTCGTCGTGCAACACCTTCACCGCGACATCGCGATCGATCAAGGTGTGGCGGCACAAGTAGACGACACCCGCACCGCCCGAGCCGAGCTCGCGCTCGACGACATAACTACCGATCTTTTGACCGACGAGGTTCACGGCCGCAGATGGTAGCCCGAGCGAGTAACTGGTGACCAAAGTGCGTGCCACTACATGCGAGTGACGCGAGCGAAGTGGATGCCGATGCCGCCCAACCCGGTAGCCCACGCGATCGCGTAGCTCGTGCCGTCCCAGACGATGTGTGGCTGTCCGGCATCGCTGCTGGCCGCTGACACGGTGACCACGGCCGAGGCTGGTGCACCGGAGGGCTCGAGCTCGGCAAACACGATCTGTTCGGCCGACGAATCGGTCCACGCGACGCCGAGACGCTGCCCTTGCCACGCGAGTGTGGGCGTGT
>DATDCH010000464.1:0-2749 GCA_036524455.1 Kofleriaceae bacterium
AACGTGACCTTGCGCGGACGCTTGTAGTCGGCGAGGGCCTCGCGGCAGTAGTTGATGACGTCGGTTTCACTCAGCTGCTGGTCGCCGCGCAGCACGATGAACGCGCGCAGCGTTTCGCCCCACTCGGGATCGGGCACGCCGATCACGGCCGCTTCGAGGATCGCCGGATGCGTGCTCAAGTGATCCTCGATCTCGCGCGGGTAGATGTTGACGCCGCCGCTGATCACCATGTCGCTCTTGCGCGACTCCAGATAGTAGTAGCCCTGCGCGTCGATCCGGCCGCAATCACCGACGGAGAAGAAGCCATCGCGCTGCGACGAGCGCGTCGCGTCCTCGTTGCCGTGATAGCCGGAGATCAGCGTTGGGTTGCGTGCGTAGAGCTCGCCGACCTGGCCGTGCGGTACGTCCCTGCCTTGATCGTCGAGCAAGCGGATCTCGTTGCCGCGCAGTCGTTTACCGATCGTGCCAGGCCTCGACACGTGATCGTGCGGGCCTGCGAGCGTGACGAGCCCGGTCTCGGTGGCGCCGTAAAAGTTCCACAGCACGGGCCCGAACTGCTGCATGAAGCGGCGCGCTGCCTCGGTGGTGAGCGGCGCCGCGGCCGACATCAGCCAGCGCAGACTCGACGTGTCGTACTTCGCGAGCGTCTCCTGCGGCAGGTTCGACATCCGGATCAACATTGTCGGCACCATCAGCGAGCACGTCACGCGCTCCTTCTGGATGATGTCGAGTGCCGCTTCGGGCTCGAAGTGGTTTTGCAGCACGATCGTCGCGCCGAGCGACATCATGATCGCGACGAACGCGGGCGCCGCGCTGTGATAGAGCGGGCACGTCACGAGGTGGCGATCGTCGGCGCGCATGCCGACCTGCAGGATCATGTCGGCGACCGACTCGAAGCCGGTCTTGCGCCACGCGCGGTTCGCGCCCTTCGGCTTGCCGGTCGTGCCCGACGTGTACACGATGACGCCGCCGCCATCGCCGCCACGCACGCGCGGTGGCATCTCCGGCGACGCCGCTGCGAGCGCGCGATCCCAATCTTCCATGTCGGCGGAGCCGGCTGTGACGTCGCCACCGACGATGAGCATCTTGCCGCCGCGCCCGGCTTGCTTGCGCGCCTCGAGCATCGGCCCGACGTACTCGTGATAGACGATCGTCGCGGTCGGCTCGGCGTTCTCGAGGATGTACGCGATCTCGCCCGCCTTGAGGCGATAGCCGATCTGCACGGCGGTCGCGCCGAGCCGTGCGAGCGCTTGCTGCGCTATCAAGTACTCGCTGCCGTTCGGCAGCATCAGCGCGATGCGCGAGCCACCGCGGACGCCGCGCGCGACGAGCGCATGGCAGAGCCGATTGATCGTCGCGTCGAGCTCGCCCCACGACATCCGCCGCACGCCGTGCTCGCCGTACTCGATGATCGCTTCTTTGTCGGGATGCGCGGCGGCGTGGAACATCACCGCGATGTGCGGGCCGGGCCTCGTTTGCCGCGCGCCCTTGACGAACTGCGCGAAGCTCGCCGGGCGAATCGGCTGCACGACCTTGCTCTTGCGCAGCACGGTCGCGAAGAACACGGCACGATCGATTCGAGAGCGCAGCTTGCTGAGGCGGTCCGGCACGCCCGCAGCATACCCGTGATCAGTAGTTCTTGAGCGAGGTGCCCAAGTCGTAGATCGCGCGCTTGTACTGCGCCTCGCCTTTGGGCGGGTTGCGGTCGACGAACTTCTGGAACATCCGCTTCTGCCCCGGGAAGTTGCCCACCTTGTAATAGAGGTCGCCCAGGTCGTAGTAGGTGCGGACGAGCCAGCTCGGCGTCGCGCTCGCGCCCATCTCCTTCTCGAGCAGCTCGGCCTGCGAGGTCGCGTTCTCCCACGCCCGGATCGCTCGTGCGACGCCGTCTCCGCGTGGGTTGAGATCGACATAGGTCTGGCCGAGCTTGAACCAACCGTCGGCGCGCTCCGCGAGCGTCAGCTGCGACGACTGCTTGAGCGCCGCCTCGAACCACTGCGCGGCGGCCTTCTTGTGCTTGTCGCTCGCCGTGCGCAGACCGAAGTACGCGAGCGCCATGTTGAACATGACCTGCGCGTTCGACGGGTCGAGCTTCGCGGCGGTGTTCAACGGCTCGACCGCCTGGTCCCACTCGCGGTTCGCGACGCGCATCTGTCCCACGCCGAGCCAGGGATGGAACATCGTCGGATCTGCCTTCGTCGCGCGCTCGTACGCGTTGCGCGCCGCATCGATGAACTTCGGATCGGTCTTGATGCGTTCTTCGTAGGCACGGCCGAGCGCGTCGAGGTACTGCGCCTCCGGATCGGCGTCGCTCGCCCTGATCAGCAACGAGACCGCGTCCTCGGGCTTGCCTTTGATCAAGCCCTCGGCCTTCAGGTACAGGCCGCCCGGGTTCTGCGGCTCGGCTTTGAGGATCGGCTCGGCTTGCGCGACGGCTTTTTCGATCGTGCCGCGCCGCGCGAAGTAGCGGCCCGCATTGACGCGCACGATGATCGGCACGTCGGGCAGTGCGAGTAGCTTGTCGTATGCGGCAATCGCGTCGTCGTGGCGATTCGCTGTCTGGTACGTGACCGCGAGCCCGAGCGCGATGTCGGTGCGTTGCGGATCGAGCTGCTGGGCTTCTTTGAGCTGCGTGATCGCATCGTCGTACTTCTTCTGCACGTTGAGCGCTTTGGCGAGCTGCAGCTTCGCTTCCGGGTCATCGCCTTTGAGCGCGACGGCACGGCGCAAGAACTCCTCGGCCTTCACC
>DATDCH010000465.1:0-12507 GCA_036524455.1 Kofleriaceae bacterium
AGTCGAATGCCGCGATCACGCCCTTACCTTGGGTCTCGGCCATGATGCGTTCGTGGAGGTCGGGGGCGCTGCCGTCGATCACCTTGTCTGCGCCGAGGTCGTGCGCGATGCGGCGCTTCTCGACCGACGTATCGACCGCAATGATCGGCGAGCCCGAGAGCAGACGCAGCAGCTTGATGCCGTACTGGCCGAGACCGCCGAGGCCGATCACCAGCACGGAGTGATCGGGCTCGAGCAGCGGCAGTGCCTTCTTGACCGCGCGGTACGGCGTGAGCGCGGCGTCGGCAAGCGGTGCCGCCCACACCGGATCGAGCTTGTTCAGCTTGACGAGGTAACGTTCGTGCGGAACACGCAGGTACTCGGCATAGCCGCCGTCCCACTGCGAGAGCCCACACCACTCCGGCGCGCCGCAGAGCTGTTCGTGTCCGCTGATGCAGAAGTCGCAGCGACCACAGCCCCAGGCGCCGTAGACCACCACGGCATCGCCGGCTTTGACAGTCTTGATGCCGGCGCCGGTCTCCGCGACCCAGCCGGCATTCTCGTGGCCGAGTGTCAGCGGCATACGCGGCAACAACGGGATCTCGCCGTCGATGACATGGAGGTCACTGTGACAGAAGCCGGAGCCGGCGATCTTGACGATCACCTCACCGGGAAGTGCGAGTGGTCGCGGAACGTCGTCGAGCGACAGCGCTTGATGATAGGCGTGTAGACGTGCGGCTTTCATGGCTTGGTCTCCATAGGTTGATCACGAATGACCGAGTGACAGCGGACGCACGTACCGAGCAATCGGCCGAACAGCTCCGCGCGGTCTGCTTGGTCTTTCAGCTCTGTCGCACGCCGCGCGAACAGCCGGATCAGTACGACATCATCGGCGATTCCGAGCTCGCCGCTCTCGGCGACGAACGTGAGCGGCGCGCGTTGCAGCACCTTTGCTCCGCTATCCCAGCGGTCGTCACTCGGCGCGATCAAACCTTCCCACATCCGAGCAACCGCCCACTGATGACCCGCCATCGTATCGACCAATCGAGTGCCTCGATCAGGGCGCGGCGGCTCGCGGAACGTGATGCGTGCGTGGATCGCTTGATGACATCGCGCGCATTGCCGCCCGAGCTCGGCCGCGAGTGGCGCAGCATCCATGACGTCGCCAGCGGTTGCGAGGTCGAGCGCGGCAGTCTTCACCCCTGCGAGGTATGGCTGCCACGCCGGCAGGACATCGGGCTCGTCGAGCGCCGCGATCGACTTCGCAGAGCTGCGCACGTCGTCGAGCTTGCTGGAGACGATCGCGTACTCGATACGCTGCACGCCCGCATAACGCTCGTGCATACGACGCTCGACAGCGCGAACCGAGTCGGGCAGCGACGACGTAGACTTGGAGTCTGACTCGAGGCCACAGGCTGCGAGCAGGACCAGGTAGCAATAGCGCGGCATCTCAGCACTCACTCCTGCCGCCTCGCACCGACGACCGGCGCCGGTCTGACGATGCTGTGGCAGCTCGCGCAGGTACCCATCATCTCGCCGAACAGCGCCGCGCGCGCAGTGCGATCCGTGGTGGCGATTGCCTGCATGGTTTGTTCACGCAACCGTTCAGCGAGCTCGGCCACGTCGGCGTTTGGTTTTGCGTGTCCGGACTTTGCGATATCGAGCTGAGAGGTAGCCATCACGCGCGCGCCTTCATCCCAGAGCTGATCGGCAGGACCGACCAGGCCTTCCCAGAGCCGCGCCGCCGCCCATTGATGGCGCACCATCTGGGCCTCCAACGTGGCGTCGTCCAGCGGTGCTGGCGTGTACGCGAACGCAGGTCTTGCATGCTGCGCCTCGTGGCACGCGCTACATGCGCGTCCCAGTCTGCCGATCTGCACGCCCGCGCTCTCCACGTCGCGCGCGCGAGTGATTCGCATCGCGGAATCGCGCATTTCGTCGACGTACGGCCGCCACGTTACCGGCACATCCATGTCATGCGTTGCGAACCAGCGCGCAGTGTCGCGCGCCTCGCCGAGACGCCCGTGGACGATCGCAGCTTGCAGCTCGACGGCAGCTCCGAAATGCGCGCTCATGTGTTTGCGCAACTCGGGACCTTCGGGTGCGACTTCGAGCGGCGTGGCTACCGAGGTTTGCGTTGGTCGTGGCCCGCTTTCACAGTGACAAGCAGCCAACGCCAACCCAATCACGATCCAACTCGTTCGCTGCATGTCTCCTCATGCAGCACACGGCGCGCCAACGTTAGCGACGGTTTTCGCGCAAGCCGTGCGCGACTACGCTCGCGGCACGACCATCGAATCGAACTCGCGGCCGGTTGCGTCGATCGCGTGGAGCACGAGCTCGTCGATGCCGACCTCGACGTAGACGAAGTGAATGACGTCCTCGGCAAATGCGGTGAAGCTCGACGTGCCGACCGAGCGCGTGCCGATGCCGCCGCCGCCGGTGACGACATACGCGACGCCGTTTTGCGGCTTCATACGCTCGTAGTTGTGATCGTGACCCGCGAGCACGAGCTGAACACCGTACTTCTCGGCGATCGGCGCGAGCTTGTTCCGCAGCGTCGTATCAGAGCCATGCGTGCCCGACGAGTACGGCGGCCGATGCATGTAGATGACTTTCCACGGCAGCGTATTCGCTGCGAGATCTTGGTCGAGCCAGGCCATCTGCGTCGTGTAGTCGGCTTCGGTATCGAGCGCGACGAAGTGCACGTGACCGAAGTCGTACGAGTACCACTTCTCGTTGCCGGGCAGATTGAACACGTCGCGGAACGGCGCGCCCTGCATCGTGCCGTAGTCGTGGTTGCCCGACGCCGGGAAGAACGGAATGTTGCGAAACAGGTCCTCGTAGACAGCGAACACCGTGTCTTCGACCTGGCCGATCGTGCCGCTGTCGTACGCGAGGTCGCCGGTATGAATCATCAGGTCATACGGGACGGTGTACATCTGCTCGAGCAGCGCGTATTGATCCGAGCCGCCGCCACCCGAGTCGCCAAACGCGAGGAAGCGCACTTGCTGAGCATCCGCGGTCGGCGCGGTGCGAAACCCGGTGCGGCCGACCATCGCTTGCGTATCGTCGACGAGCTCGTAGCAGTACACGAAGCTCGGCTCGAGCGTCGTGACCGCCGACCACATCTGCGACTCCGCATCCGTGCGCAACGTGTAATCCTCGACGGTTGCCGCCGTCGTCGCGAGCAGCTCGCCGGGCGGCGTGGTGATTCGGACATTCGCGCCCGCTGGTTGCGTCGTCACCCAGCCGACCATGGCGCTCGAGCTCGTAACCTGTTGCAGGTACGGCTGTCGTTTCACCGTCGTCCCGCCGTAGGCGGTCGGCGCCCCGTCACCGCACGCGGATCGCAGATCCTCGACGGGCGATCGTCGCTCTGCCAGCCGATCGACGTCACCCGTCTTTGTCGAAGCAACGTTACCCGAAACGTTTCCGCAGGCCGCGAGGCCCAGCAGCGAAGCAGTCACCACCCGTTGATGCAGCATTGTTGTCTCTCCTCGTGCGCTCACAACTAAGCACGCGTTCCCATCCTGTCGAGCGTTGGAACCAACGATCCTCGTCGAGGTTGCCCGCAATTTGTGACGAAAAACCTGCGCCGCATCGCTAACGCAGCGCTTGCACTATTCAACGCCCAAGCGCGTCGCTTGCGCGAAGCCAACGTCCAACTGGAGCAGGGAGCGGTGCGGGGCAGGCACCTGCGTTGCAGTCGCTGTCACTCGTGACGTCCAGCAATGCATCCTCCACATTGCTCGATCGCGTACTCCGCCCGTTCAGCAAAGTGCACGCCGGCGAAGGCGCAGTCGCTGCACTCATGCTCGTGTGCGTGTTCCTGATCCTCACCGCGTATTACGTGATGAAGACGGCACGCGAGGGCCTGATTCTGTCGGGCGGAACCTGGGGACTGCGCGGCGACGAGCTCAAGACCTATGCGACCGGTGCGATGGCGATCCTGCTCGTCGGAGTCGTGCCGGCGTACGGGATGCTCGCGAATCGGGTCCGGCGCATCCGGTTGATCAACGTGTGCTACGCGATCGTCATCGCGTGCCTGGGCGTGTTCTTCGTGCTCGGTCGCGCAGGTGTGCCGGTCGGCTTGCCGTTCTTCGTGTGGCTCGGCCTGGTCAGCGTGTTCTTGATCGCCCAGTTCTGGTCGTATGCGAACGACCTCTATACCGAGGAGCAAGGCAAGCGGCTGTTCGCGATCATCGCGACGGGTGGTTCGCTGGGTGCGATCTTCGGTCCGCGCATCGCAAAGCTCGCCGATACGTTCACGCTGATGATCGTCGCGGGCGCGATCCTGCTCGCGTCGATTGCATTGTTCAACGCGATCGAGCACGTCAACAATCGCCGCGGCCAAGACCACCGCACGACGGATCCGATCACCGGTGCCGGCGGCTTCACGCTGGTCCTGCGTGACCGCTACCTGCTGTTGATCGCGTGCATGCTGCTCGTCGCGAATCTCGTCAACACGACCGGCGAATACGTGCTCTCGAACGCCGCGCGCGAGCATGCGATCGCGCTGGTGCCGGCACAGGCGGGTGTCGATGCCTCGGCGATCGAGGCCGAGCGCCGCGAAATCATCAAGGCGTTCTACAGCGACTTCTTTCTGTGGGTGAACGTCGCCAGTTTCCTGATCCAGGCATTCCTCGTGTCACGCATCCTCGACAAGATCGGCGTGCGCCGCGCACTGTTCGCGCTGCCCCTGATCGCGTTCGGATCGTACGCGTTGATCGGCGCGCTCGGCGGGCTCGCGCTGATCAGGATCGCGAAGATCGCCGAGAACGGCACCGACTACTCGCTGCAGAATACGGTGCGCCAGGCGCTGTTCCTTCCAACCGACCGCGTCGTCAAGTACAAGGCCAAGGCCGCGATCGACACGTTCTTCGTGCGGGCGGGCGACACGTTGTCAGCCGTGCTGGTCGGAGTCGGCATTCATCAGCTCGGCTTCACAGGGCGCGAGCTCGCGTTGGCAAACTTGAGTCTGATCGCGCTGTGGCTCGCGATCGCAGGAGGCATTGCACGGCGCCATCGCACCATCAGCCGCGAGGCCCAAGCGGCGCCTCCGGCCGCGCCGTCTCATCTCAGACCCGTCGGCGCAGGAGCACTCGCATGAGGTGCACATGGCTCATCGCCGCATTCCTACCTGCGACGGCATTCGCCGATCCGCTCTCGGTCTCGCCAGACGAGCCGTCTGCTGCGGAGGTTGCTGCCGCACCGCTACCCGGTCGCGAGAGCGGCCGTACCGATCAGGCGGACGCTGGCGACTCGTTGCTACGCGACATCGGCCAGGGCGCTCTGCTCGTGCCGCGCGTCGCCGTGGAAGTGACGATGGCACCCGTGCGAGCAACGATCTGGACGCTCGATCGTTACAAGCTCATCGACCGGTTCAAGCAGGTGTTCTTCGACGACACTGAAACGTACGGTCTCTATCCGACGGCTGTGCTCGACAGCAGCTACGGCCTGACCGTCGGAGCGCGCCTCGTCCACCGCAATCTATTCGGCGAGCGCGAGCACCTTGCCGTGCGGGGCGGTACCGGTGGCGAGTTTCGTGCGCTGGCCGCCGCTGGGCTGCGCACGGGCGATCGCTTCGGCGAGCGTACGGAGCTCGCATTGCGCGGAGAATTCGAGCGTCGCCCCAACGATGCGTTCTATGGCATTGGCAACAGTACCGATGCGATGGCAGCGCATCATCGCCAAGAGCTCGTGCGCGGCACCGTCGGCGTCGACGTGCGCGCGGTCCGCTCGCTGCACTTGTACCTGGCCGGCGCGGTCACCGATCTCGGCTACGCCGTGACCGACGACGGAGTGCCGATCGACGTGATGTACGATCCGAGCGTGCTCGCCGGGTGGCCCGGCACGCGCAACCTCTACGGCGAGCTCGAGTTGCGCTGGGATGGGCGTGGCTATCCGCCCCATCAGGATCAACACGCGACGTACGACCGCGGCTGGCTGATCGCCGCCTTTGCCGGGCGGGTGCACCAACTCGAGGCGGGTCGTGACCACTGGCGCTACGGTGCAGACGTCCAGCATCACTGGCGCATCGGCGCCGGTCCGCGCGCGCTTGCAACGCGCATGCACTTCGAAGCCGTCACCGGTGAGATCTCCGACGTCGCATTCACGCAGCTGCCGCAGCTCGGCGGCAAGGCGTTGCTGCGCGGTTATCCGCGTGACCGGTTCCGCGATCGGATCGCGACCGCCGGCTCGCTCGAATACCAGTGGGACCTCGGCCGACTGCTCATGGCGAGCGCATTCGTCGACGTCGGCCGCGTGTTCCCCGAGCTGCGCGAGATCCAGCCGACGGATCTGCGGTTGGGCTACGGCATGTCGCTCCAGCTGCACTCCCACAGCCGATTCCTTGCCAGCGTGAGCCTAGCGTCGTCGATCGACGGCGGCTTCTTCATCGACTTCGCATTCGATCCGGTCTTCGACCTCGAACGACGAGTGGAGCAACGCTGATGCGGGCATTCATCACCATCCTTGTCCTCGCGAGCTGCGCGACCAAGCCGGCACTGCCGCCGGTCCGGTTCACGAATGCTCCACCAGCGCTCGCAGTCAACGATCGACGCGACGTGCCGCGCCAGCCGCACGAACCCGAGTTCGTGCGCTGGTTGTACAACTTCGACGGTCAGTTCCATCGGCGCATCACGCGCGCGCTCGAGCTGCGCCGGCCGCAGCGCGCACTCGGCGTGAACGCGCTCGACGAAGTTCCGAATTCGACCTGGTTCACGAATCGGATCGGGGCGCGGTTTGTGTCGCCGGAAGAAATCTTCGCGGCGCCGGGCGGCGTCGGCAGTCCCGAAGCGCACAAACCGTGGACGATTGTCAGCACCAAGGCCGGCGGCGCCACGGTCGGTTTCATCATCAAGGATGCGCGCGGCGAGAAGTTCTTGCTCAAGTTCGATCCACTCGGTCACCCCGAGACCGAGACCGCGACGCACGTGATCATGGGCAAGCTACTCTGGGCGTTCGGTCTCAACGTCACCGAGGACTACGTCGCTTACATCGCCAAGCACGACCTGGTGCTCGCAACCGATGCGGTCGTCAAGGACGAGTTCGGTCACAAGCGTCCACTCGATCAGCGCGAGCTCGATACTCGGCTCGCGACGATCGAGGCCTCCACAGATGGCACGATGCGCGTGCTCGTCTCGCATTGGCTGTCGGGCAAGCCGCTCGGCGGCCATGCGTTCGAAGGCGTTCGCGAAGACGATCCCAATGATCGGATTCCACACGAGCTGCGGCGGGATCTACGCGGTGCGTACGCTCTGTTCTCCTGGCTCGATCACAACGATATTCACGGCGCCAACGTGCTCGACATGTGGGTCGCGGATCCCGGCGATCCGCAGCGACACTACGTGAAGCACTACTGGATCGACTTCGGTACGGCGCTCGGCTTCGCCGCGCATAAGAATCGCGAGCCTCGCTTCGGCTTCGAGTTCTATCTCGACTTCGCGGCGGTCGCGAGCTCGCTGGTGACGTTCGGTGCGCTGGACCGCACGTGGGAGCATCGGCGCGATCCGCCCGTGCGGGGTGTCGGCATGCTCGAGACCGAGCTCTACGACCCGGGTACGTGGGTGTCGAGCACGCCCGCGTACGTTCCCATCTACATCGCGGATCGTATCGATAAGTTCTGGGGCGCGAAGATCATCATGCGCTTCACACGCGAGCAGATTGCGGCGGCGGTCGACAGCGCGCGGCTGAGCGATCCGCGAGCAGCAACATGGCTCGTCGATAGGCTGATCGCGCGCCAACGTGCGACCGGTCGCTACTGGTTCGAGCGCGTCAATCCGCTCGACGACTTCGCAATCGGTGACGGCACGCTGTGCTTCAAGGACCTGTCGATCGCGGCCGCGTTCGTGGCAGCACGAACGACCAGCTATGACCTCCGCTTCTACGATCGTAACGGCAACACGGTCGGCAGCACGCAGGCCCGCGCCGGGGACATCGGCGTGACCTGCGCGAATGCGATCCTCGCGGGGGATGAGGACGGCTACACGATCGTGCGCATCGATACGACGCGGGCGCGGTTCTCCGGCACCACGTACGTCCACCTCGCGCGCACACCCGGAACGAATGCGCCGCGCGTCATCGGGATCTGGCGGCCATGACCGGGCAGCGGCGCACCGTGCTCGCGCCGGCCGTGTTGTTGTTCGGCATCATGGTCGCGCACGCCATCCTCGAGACCGCGCGCGATGCGTTGTTCCTCGCGCGGCTCGGACCCGAGCGTCTAGCATCCGCATATCTAACGATCGCGATCGTTGCGATGGCCGCGGTCGCTGCCGTGCGTCGATGGGGTGGCGTGCGCGATCCGCGTCGAATGCTCGTGACGTTCTTGGTCGTCGCGGTCGTTGGCACGTCGCTGCTCGCCGTCGCGATCCCCACGGAACCGTCGCTCGTGTTCGTGCTCTATGTGTGGACCGGGCTCGTCGCGACGCTCGTCGTGCCCAGCTTTTGGACCTTGATCGACCGAAGCCTGCGCGTGACCGAGGCGAAGCGCGTGTTTGCCGCGATCGGCGCCGGCGGTGTGCTCGGAGCGATGATCGGCTCTGCACTCGCTGGCGTGCTCGGCCGCGTGATGGCAGCGCACCACCTCGTCACGGCAGGCGCACTCGCGTTCGGATTGACTGCGATCGCTGCGATGCTGATCGCGCCAGCGCCACAACGCGAGGAACTGCCGCCGGTTCGTAAGCGCGTCGAGGTGCTGTCGCAGCGGTCTCGCCGCTACGTGCGCCTGTTGATCCTCGCCGGCATTGTCTCGACCGTCACGCTGACACTCGCCGACCTGACGTTCAAACGGGTGCTCGCCGAACGGTTTGCCGCCGGCGACCTCGCGACGGCGTTTGGTGCGATCTACACGCTGCTCAACTTCGTCGGGCTCGTGATCCAGCTCGCTGTCACCCCGAAGCTGCTCGCGCGTTGGGGCGTCGGGAATACATTGACCGTGCTCCCGATCTTGCTCGTCGCAACCGCGAGTGGCTTCGCGCTGACCGGCGCACTGATCGCGATCATCCTGCTCAAGCTCTCCGACGGCGGACTTCGCCACAGCCTGCATCGTGTCGCGAGCGAGATCCTGTACCTCCCGGTACCCTCACTCGTGCGCGACGGCTGGAAACCTGTGGCCGACGCGATCAGCCATCGCGGCGGTCAGGCCATCGCGGCATTGATTTCGTTTGCGATCGTGCTCGCCGGCGGCGCACAGCTGCTCGGCATGGCGGTCGCGGTGCTCGGCGTCGCGTGGCTGATCGCGATCCGCGTGGTCAAGCGCGCCTACGTCGAGCAATTTCGCGACACGCTACGTGCCGGCGAGATCGAGCGTGATGTGCGCGCACCTACGCTCGACGCTGACTCGACCGCATTACTCACCGAGGCGCTCGCGAGTCCCGACGAAGTCGAAGCGCTCGCGGCACTCGAGCTGCTCGCGCGTGGTGGCCACGTGCCGGCGCTCGTGCTGTATCACCCGCGCGAGAGCGTCGTGCGGCGCGCGCTGACGCTGCTCGATGGTCAGCCGCGGCCCGACGTCGCGCACGTGCTCGGTCACCTGATCGATCACTCTGATCCGAAGATCCGCGCCGCTGCGCTGATCGCCGCGAGCCGCACCGGTTCCAACGAGTTGCGACTGGAAGCGGCCGTCACCGACGCAGATCCCGATGTGCGTGCGGCGGCACTCATCGGCCTAGCTTCGACCCCAGACCACGAACAAGTGGTGAGCGACGGTGTCGCAGCGCTGCAGGCGGGCTCGAGCATGCATCGCATCGCGCTGGCCCACGCGATCGGCGATGCCCCGCACGAACGGTTTCGCCGGACGCTGTATCAGCTGCTCGCGCTCCGCGAACCAGCGGTAACGCGTGAAGTGCTGCGTGCACTCGCGCGCGCTCCGCAGCTCGCCCACGTCGACCGACTGCTTCCACTGCTGGAAGATCCGCACGTGCGCGGAGACGCGCGGCGCGTGTTCACCGCCACGGGTGCACAGGGTCTCGACAAGCTCATTGCCGCTCTGGACGACCCGCGAACAGCAATCGGCGTGCGGCGCCATCTGCCGCGCACGATCAGTCGCTTTCACTCTCCGATCGCGACCGCGGCGCTCGTCGCGCGACTGCCTCGCGAACCCGACGGCACGACCGAGTTCAAGATCCTGCGCGCACTCGGTCGCATGCGCGCGAACGATCCGTCGCTGGCCATCGACGCATCCATTCTTCACGACTATCTACGCCGATCGATCGCCGACGCGGTTCGCTACACGATGTTCCTCGACGGCATGGTGGCAGCCGGCGACCCTTCGCCCGGCGCAGAGCTCGTCCGCGAGCTGCTGCGCGAGAAGCGACGGTGGGCAATCGAGCACACGTTCCGCGCGCTCGGCATTCTGCACCCGCGCGACGACCTACGCAGCGTGCACGACGCTCTGCTCGGCGGTAGTGAGAACCGGCGCGGCGCGGCGCTCGAGATCATCGAAGCACTCCTGCCTGCGGAGCTGCGTGCGCCTCTGTTCGCGACCATCGAAGACCTCACGCCCGACCAGCGACGGAGCCGCCTCGGCGACCTCGCACCAGGTCCATTCGCGACCTACGAAGCGTTGCTCGCGGCCCAACTTGCCGACCCAAGCGAGTCGCTCAAGTGCGTGGTCGCTCACCACATCGCGGAGCGCCACTTGGTCTCGCTCCGCCACGAGCTCAGTCGACTCCGACCTCCTGTCGGCCCACCGCTCGTGATCTATGCTTTCGATCAGGCGATCGCGAGGCTCGATGTCTGACGTCAACCTGCTCACGCTGCGCCGCATGTTGCGGCTGCGGAAGTTCCCACCGTTCGAGCACGCAGACCTCGACGAGCTCGCGACGATCGCGGAGAACCTCGTCGAGACCACGCTGCCCGCAGGCTCGGTCATCGCGACTCCGGGCTCGCGATTGCGCAGCATCCACCTGATTCTTGACGGGCGCGTCGAGACCCGAAACCAGTCCTGGGGAGCGCACCAGGCGTATGGCGCGCTCGAGGTATTCGCCGATCGCGAGGTCACGCAAACCGCGGTTGCAGCGACGCCGCTGCACACACTCCAACTGTTCGCGCGTGACCTCGGTGAGGTCCTCGAGGACAACTACGGTGTGTTACTCGCCACCGTACGCGAGCTTGCGGCGCGCGTTCTCGCGCTCGCACCGCCGCCACCGCGCAGGCCCGCGATCGCGCCGACCGGCACCCTCGGTCTCGTCGAGCGCCTGATCGTGCTACGTCACCAACTGCCTTTCGCGAGTGCGCGCCTGCAAGCCCTTGCGACGCTCGCACACGCCAGCGACGAAATCGTCTTGCCTGCCAACACGGTGATGACCCGCGCAGGCGAGACCGCGACCAGCGCGTTCGTAATCATCTCCGGCGCCGCAGCAAGCACGCACGGCGGCGATACCGAGCTGCTCGCAGCCGGCGCTCCGATCGGCTACCTCGAGACACTCGCCAATCTCCGCTACCGAACGACGATCGAGACAAGAACGGACGTGCGCGCCCTACGCAGCCGCGGTTCGGCGATTCTCGATGTCATCGAGGATCACACCGACGTCGGCCTCGCGATGCTGGCGACGTTTGCGAGCACGTTGCTCGACAGACCCGCGGGGTCGGTTGCTGGTGATGCACGTGCCGCCGGCCACGCTCGAGATCGGGCGCGGCCCGCCGTTGCAGCTAGCGGATGAGCCGCGTCGGATCTTTGGTCAGCGGAACGGATGGCAGGCCGCGCAACGCTTCGCGGTTGGCTCGTGATGGGTCTGCGCTCGATGGCAAGCGAGGCACGTCGCGCGATCGTCCTTGGGCTCGAGCTCGTGCGAGACGTGACAGCTCGCGCAGTCGCCGTGCCCTTTGACCGCGTGCAGCTTCGCGGGTTGCGGCCCGGGTTTTGTGCCTTTGCGTTCTAGATGGCACGTCGCGCAGCTCGGTGGCTTCGCAACGCCGCTCGGACCATGAGCGCGATGACAGGTCGCGCAGGCAAGCGCGGCGTGCTGGGTCTTTGCTTCGCTTGCGTGACACGTCGCGCACGCTGGCGTCGTCGCCGGTTGGTGTGGCTGATGGCAGCTCGCGCATTGCGCGTGTCCCTGTGGAACCGAGCTTGCTTGCGCCTTGTGACAGGTGGCGCACGCCGGCGTTTGCTTGCTCGGTGTGTGGGCGGCGTTGGCGTGGCACGTCGTGCACTCGCCGTGGCCGCCCGCTTTGGCCGCGTTATCCGCGTGGCACTTCACACACAGCCCGGTCGTCACGGGCGGCTTGGCGCCGTGCGGCGTATGGCAATCGAGACACTTCGTGCTCTTCGCATGACGGTGCGTGGTTGCGTGACACGACTCGCAGGTCGCCTGCGCTTCGTGCGGGCGGTGACAGCCCACGCACACGCCTTGCTCGCTCACCGGATGAGCGACCTGTTCGCGGTGACAGCCCGCGCACGGCTTCGGCTTGCTCGTGTCGTGTTGGTCGTGGCAGCTCGCGCACGAATGACGTGGCGATTCGATCAGCTGCTTGTTTGCGTGACACGACGCGCAGCTCTGCGCTTCGAAGTCGTGCGGCTTG
>DATDCH010000466.1:0-40100 GCA_036524455.1 Kofleriaceae bacterium
GACTTGCCGCGCGTGATGAAGCTCCTCGGCGAGCTCGCGCGCGCGATCGCGGCTGCACATCACGTCGGCCTCGTGCACGGTCGCCTCGATCCATGGGCGGTGCACGTCGGCGCGAACGACCGGCCGCGCATCGAGCTCTCCGGCCTCGCGATGCGATCACACGCACACGCTTGGGTGGTGCGCTGCACGGCGCCCGAAGCGAAGGATGCCGCGCCCGAGCCGGCGTCTGACGTGTACGCGATCGGCGCGCTGCTCGACATCGCGGCGAACACCGCGGGCCGCAGTGCTAGCGACGGCATCAAGGCGCTGATCGCCGAGGCGATGGCCAGCGATCCCGATGCGCGACCGAGTGCGACCACGCTCGTGCGCAAGCTCGTCGGAGCCAGCACGCTGACGGCGCGGCCGACGCTGACCAGCGACGAGCTCGCAGCGGTGCGGCCGTCGCGCCCGGGCCTTGGTTTGCAGCTCGGTCGCTTCGAGCTGGTCAAGCAGGTCGGTGCCGGTGCGATGGGCGAGGTGTGGGAGGCGCGCGATACGGCGGGCGGACCGAACGTCGCGATCAAGTTACTCAAGCCCGAGATCGCCGCCGACGACGAGCTGCTGCGCCGGTTCCGCAAAGAGGGCCGCGTGCTCGCGAAGGTCGGCAGTCCGTTCATCGCGAACTACATCGATCTCAACGAGGACAAGGGACTGCACTACCTCGTGCTCGAGCTCGTCACCGGCGGTAGCGTCGCCGGCGCATTACGCCGACTCGGCAAGCTGCCCGAGCGGGTCGCGCTCGGCATCGTCGCTGACACGTGCCGCGCGCTCGCCGAGCCACATCGCCTCGGCATCGTGCATCGCGACATCAAGCCAGACAACATGATGTTCGTGCGCGCGGGCATCGAGCTCGAAGCGAATCCGATCGGCCAGTTGATCAAGCTCGGTGACTTCGGCATCGCGCGGCTCGTCGAACACCACGGCGGGCCCGAAGGCGCGACCCGCGAAGGCGCCGTGCTCGGCACGCCCGAGTTCATGGCGCCCGAGCAGTGTCAGGGCACGCTGGTCACGCCGGCGACCGACGTCTACGCGCTCGGCTGCTGCTTGTTCGCCCTCGTCGCGGGACGCCCGCCGTTCGTCACGCAGGACGACAACCAGATGGCGGTGATCCTCGCGCATCTCAAGGAGCCGCCGCCGCGCCTCGACGCGCTGGTGCCGGAGGTCAGCCCGGCGGTCGCCGATCTGGTCGCGAAGTGTCTCGAGAAAGACGCGAAGCAGCGCCCGCAGGATGCGGCCGAGGTGCTCGCCGTGATCGAGCAGCTCTGCGAAGGCACGACCGCGCTGATCACCGCGCATCCCGCACCGCCGATCGTGCGCGAGCACCTCGTACAGGTCTACTCGTTCGAGTGGGAGCTACAGTCGTCGCCCGACGCGCTGTGGCCGTTCGTGTCGAACACCGAGAAGATGAATCGCGCGACCGGACTCGCGCCGGTGCGCTTCGAGATCGAGTCGGTGACCGGGGACGCGCAGACCTCGCGGACGACCGGCATGCAGCGCGTCGCCGGGCTCGCGCTCAAGTGGAAAGAACACCCGTACGAGTGGATCGAAGGCAGCCGCCACGTCGTGCTGCGCGTGTTCGAGAAGGGTGTGCGGCGCTGGTACGTCGCCGAGGTCCAGCTCGAGCGCACGCCGGGCGGCGGCACGAAGCTGCGCAATACGGTGCGGCTCGAGCCGCGCGGCCTACTCGCGCGCGTGCTGTCGAAGTGGGAGATCGGCGTCAAGTACAGGCGCAAGCTCGACAAGGTCTATCGCCGGCTCGACAGCGTGCTTGCCGCCGGCCCGCGCCCCGACATCGATCCGATCGATCCCGAGGTCAAGGTGTCGGCGGAGACCGAGCAGCGCGTCGAAGCCGCGATGCGCACGCTCGTCGAGTCCGGCGTCGACGATCGCGCCGCCGATGCGCTCGGTTCGTATCTGCTGCACGCGTCGGATCAAGACATCGCGCGCATGCGACCGATCGAGCTCGCGCAGAAGTTCGGCGTGCCCGAAGAGGCGATGATCGACGCGTGCCTGCACGCGGCGAAGTCCGGCGCGCTCGAGATGGTGTGGGACGTGATCTGCCCGTCGTGCCGGATCCCGTCGAACGTCGTCGACTCGCTGAAGAAGATCGAGGAGCACGGCTCGTGCAAAGCGTGCAACCTCGGCTTCGACGTCGACTTCTCGCGCGCGATCGAGCTCGCGTTCCGCGCGTCCCCTGACATTCGCGAGGTCGAGACCCGCACGTACTGTATCGGCGGGCCAGCTCACTTCCCGCACGTCGCGGCGCAGGTGCGGTTGCAACCCGGCGAGCGGTTCGCGCTGCCGCTAGCGCTGTCCGCGGGCTACTACCTCGTGCGCAGTCCACAGCTGCCTCGCGGTCACGAGATGCGCGTCACCGCGAGCGGCGGCGTGCGCCGTGTCGACGTCATGCTGGGCGAGCAGGGCGAGCTGCCCGCGCTGACCGCGGGCGATCAGCTGCTCACGCTCGTCAATTCGGCGCCGCGCGAGATCCTGGTGCGCGTCGAGCGCGCGGGCGATCGCGCGTTCGCACTCAGCGCTGCCCGTGCGATCTCGTGCGCCGCGTTCCGCGAGCTGTTCCCCGATCAATCACTCGCGCCGGGCAAGCTGCTCGCGGTCACGCAAGCGACCCTTGTCGTCGCGCAGCTCGACGAGGCGCAACGGCTATTCTCCGAGCTCGGCGACAGCAAGGCGTTCCCGGTCGCTGCGCGATTCTTCGAGACCGTCGCGGCGCTCGCCAAGGAATACGGTGGCTCGCTGGTCAAGACGTTCGGCGGGCTCGCCATCGCAGCGTTCGAGCGCCCCGGCCCTGCGGTCGAAGCGGCGCTCGCGATCCAGTCCGCCGTCGATGCGCACCCGGTGACGACCGGCCACCGCGCACGCGTTGCGGTCCACCGCGGACCGATGATGGCGCTCACCCAAAGCGGCCGGCTCGATTACTTCGGCCAGAACGTCGAGCTCGCACTGTCGGTGGTGAGCAGCGTTCCGCCGGCTGTCGTTGGTCTCACCTCAGCCGTCTGCCAAGACGTCGGCGTCGCGGAGCGATTGCAGACCGTGCCGGATCAGCTCGGCATGCAGGCGCTCGGCGGTGGCGCGTGGATCATGCACATCAAGGCGCGCCGCTCTGACGCGCGCGCACTGCCCGCTGCGATCGAGACCTCGGCGACGCTCGTGCAGTAGCGCACTCCGGGTTTGTCGGAGCGCGATCACGCTCAGCGTCGCGGCTCTCTCGTTGCGAGATCACCTGTGGTGGGTAGCTTCGATCATGAGACCAATCACGAGGGAAACGATTCTCGATCGCCGCCAGCCTGCAATGCGGTGGAGCGCGGTCTTCGCCGGTGCTGCGGTGGCCGTGGCGCTATGGGTCGTGCTGCAGCTGATCGGCATGGGCGCCGGGCTCACCGCCGTCGACCTCGACGACTCCGGCTCCCTGCGCTCGGCGGGCATCGGCACGACGGTCGCGTCGATGATCGCACCGCTGATCGCGCTGTTCGTCGGCGGCTTCGTCGCGGGCCGACTTGCCTCGACGTTTGATCCGAAGGTCGGCGCCGCGCACGGCTTCGTCGCGTGGGCGCTCGCATCGATCGCGGGCGTGCTCGCGGTCGCGTGGCTCGTGTCGGCGATCGCCGGCGGCGTCAACGTTGCCTACGCGCAGCTACCGACGACCGACGACGTGATGATCGATCCGGCGCTGCGCGCAGGCGAGCTCGCGGAGGCGACCGACAAGACCGGCAAGATCCTGCTCGGCGCCGGGCTCACGCTGCTGCTCAGCCTCGCTGCCGCCGCCGGTGGCGGTGCACTCGCTGCGCGCAAGCTCGCGCCGCCACGCCGGATCACGCAAGAGGTGCCGGTGGTGCCGCCGCCCGATGAGCCGCCCGCCGACGCGCCGCACGTCCACGCGTAAAGGAGACGTCATGACACCGAATCTATCGTTCCCATTGTTCGCGCTGTTCGGTGCGACCCGCGGTCTGGGCGGCATCGGCGCCGGCATGCTGCTCGCCGATCACCTCAGCAAGCCGCGCCGCAAGCTGCTCGGCAAGATCCTGTTCGGCGTCGGTGTTGCGAGCACGCTGCCCCTGCTGATCGCGGTCGTGCGGCGCAGCAGACGTCGCGAGGAGCCCGCCGGTGTGATGGATCCGATGACGACGGTCTATCAGCCCGAGCACGGCGTGATCTCCGACGCGGAGATCGAGACGCCGCTCCAGGCCGAGATGCCGAACCTTCGCCGCTAGTCGCGGCGCGCGGGTAGCAACGCTGTCGGTCGGTTGCGCTCGTCGCCTTCGCGATGCACGAAGCGGCGCATGCCGGTCTCGCGCCACCAGCTCGCCCATCGATCGGCGGCGAGCTCGCGCTCTTTGCGCGGCAGATCGTGGTGGTAGCCGAAGTACTCGCCGGTCATGCGCCGCAGATCGTTGATCGCGATCTCTCGGATCGAGTCGTCTTTGTGGACGAGGCCATCGATCAACCACTCGATGCGATGGCGCTTCGCGGCGTTGTCGTACCACTTGCGCCACTTCCTGCCCGACAGCCCGAAGTCTTGCGCGGTGAGCGCGATCAGCGCTTTGCGCACGTGCTCGGCGCCGCGGTCGGCGCGCTCGATCGCATCGATCAATTCGTCGACGGATTCGACATCGCCGAGCTGCACGATCGCCGACGTCGCCGCAGCGACCATCTCCGGATCGTCGGCCGCGACTGCGCGGCGCGCCTTCGCGAGCGCTTGCGTCAGGTCCGCCACCGGATAGCCGGCGAGCGCTTCGATCGCCATCTCGCGCACGCCGTAGTCCTGATCGAACAGGCGCTCGACGAGCGTGAATACCGCATTGCGCGGCCGCAGCTCGGCGGCGCACAACGTCGCGTAGAACCGCACGTCGCGCTGCGGCGAGCTCATCCGATCGATCAGCAGCTCCGCCGCGGCCGAGCCGAGCCGCACGGTCAGCTCGAGCAAGCCGCCGTACTGCGAGGCACGCAGGGCGCGGCCCGCGACGGTGAACCGCTCGACGCGCAGCTTGCCGGGGAACCGCTTCGCGAGCTCGCCGAGCGTTTCGGGCGCGCGCTCGACGGCTTCGGCCATCGCGTCGTCGACCGTGCCTTCTTTGCCGCGCTCGATGTCGTCGATCACTTCGACGATCCGGCGCAGCGGTTTCGCGCTCACCGGCGGCTGTTCGGGCAGCGTGGGCCGCTCGACCGGTGCGGGTGTGCGCCACTCGGCGTCCTTGCGCACGATTTTCTTCGTGTCGATCTGTGAGTCGTCGAGCTCGGGATCCGGCGCGGTCGCGATCGGTGCGCGATAGCCCGCCGACTTGTGGCGCACGATCAGGCGGCCGAGTGCATCGGCGGCTGCGCTCGCGAGCGGCAGCAGCTCGGTAACGTCGACGAGCTTGAGGTCGCTGTGCACGCGATGCGCGATCACGACCGCGACCACGCGATCGCGCAGCACGATCGGCATCAGCAGCGCGCTCGGAGGCATCGAGCCGCCGAGTCGCAGCACCATCGAGTCGATGCTCGGATCGCCGCTCTGCAGCGGGCCGATGTGCGGCTGCTGGTTCTGCACGACCGCGCGGAACGGCGACACGAGGTCGAGCGGGATGAGCATCTTCTGCACCGCGCTGATGTCGATGCCGACTTCGGCGAGCGCAAGCCTGCCGATCGCTGCGCCGCCTTGCACGGTGAGCAGGCCGGCGTAGCGGGCACGTGCACGCGCCGCCCGCAGCAGCGTCAGGAATACGGTGTCGCGATCCTCGGCGGTCGCGAGCAGCTCGCGCGCGCGCACCACGGCGAGTGGGCTGTCGCGGCCCGAGGTCGCGATCGGTTCGCTCGAGCCGCGGTGACGCATGCCGCCGCGGGCCGGTAGCTTCGCGCGTCCGCTGTCGACGACCGGGCTCGGCACGCCAGACGACTGCACGGTCGACGTACGCGACACCGGTACGCCTGACGGTGGCGTCAGCGTGGGCAGGGCAGGCACGCCCATCGGGGGCGCGACATTGCGCACCGACGACACACCACTCGGCGGCGTCGCCGCGCTCTCGGGATTCTTGATCCCAGGAGGCGCATGCGGGTTGCGCACGTTTGCGGGCGGCACACTCGGCACTGCCGGCGGGCGCGCCGGACCGAGCCCCTCGTTCGTCGGCGTGCGTGACACGAACGGCGGCGGATGCGTCGCCGCGCGCGCGGGCTGGATGCCGATCATCGTCGTCGTGCGCACCCGCATGTGATCGAGGTCCATCTCGACGCGTTCGGTCGCGTCGTCCGACGGTGCGGGCATCGCGACGACGCGGCCATCGGATGGTTTCGGCAACACCGGCGGCATGGGCACGAGCGGGCCCGTGCGATTCGGATCGTGAATCGGTCCCGAGCTCGCCGGGTCCTCGATGATCACGCTCTTCGCACGCCCGACGGGCATTGGCGTCGCGTCGACTACGAGCTGACGCGCGAGCGTGGTGAACCGCGCGGGCGCCTCGACGCGATACGCCGTCGCGTACACGAGGTGCCACCGATACTCGGGCGTGATCAGCGGCTGCAGTGGGCGGTCGAGCAAGTCGGCGAGATCCTCGAGCTCGCTGATCTCGAGCGGCGAGCACACGAGCACGCGCAGCGCTTCGCCGTCGATCGACAGCGGCACCGCGCGGAACTGCGCCGCGATCTCGGCGGTGATCAGCGCGAGCGCACTCGGCTCGATTGCACCGCCCTCGTCGCGCGAGGCGGGCGGCAAACCCGATGCGAGCGCGAGGTACTGCGTCAGCCGCTCCTCGGGCACGAGGTTCATCTCGAGCATGATCGTGTCGAGGCTGCCGCCGTAGATCACTTGGCGCTGGAACGCCTTCTCCATGCGTTTGACGCCAACGAGGCCGTCGCGCACCAGGAGGGAGCTCAGACGCGACGGCATCTAGACCCTGATCACGTAGGTCCCGGCAATCCAGTCCTGTAGGCCGCGCTTCTCGTTGTCAAAGCCGATCCACAGAAAGCCGAGGAACAGCGTTGCGATGCCGGCGAGGTAGCCCGCACAGCGCGCCACGCATCGCGCTGGAGAGGGAGGGTCGCCGTAGATGTCGATGATTTTCATCTTGAGTACGCGCATGCCGAGCGTGCGGCCGAGCGTGATGTGAAAGACGAGCAGGTAGGTCAGCGCGATCGCGATGAACAGCACGAGCGCCATGACGAGCGCCGAGTTGGTCGCGAGCACGAGATCGATCCACATGTCGATGTCGAGCAGCTTGATGTTCTTCGCCGGCAGGTGAACGTCGGCGATCTTGCTGACGATGAACGTGATCAGAATCGCGACGGGCAAGATGATGAAGAAGTCGATCATCGCGGCCGCGAACCGCTTCCAGAACCCGACCACGTAGACCGATGGCGCCTCGCGCTTGCTGGCGGGCCGCTGCAGCATCGGTTGCGATGGACGCGGCGGGGGCGTTGCGGCGGCCGAAGGGGTCCCCCCCGCTGCAGGCTCGTCGCGTAACACGGCCGGCTCGCGCTCCGACATCGTCGATTTATACGGTGCCGCCGCGCCTGTACGCAAATCCTGTTCAGGACTTACGGCGGGAACTCTCTGCTGCGGCCGAGAACACCCCCCTGGCCATCAAGGAGCGCTCCTGCTTGGCGCGCTGCGAGTAGATATCAGCCCGGATGCCCTGGATCGTGGTGTTGTCGGGCGCGGCCTGGCTGGCGAGCTCGATCAGCTCGCAGGCAAGCGCGTATTCACCGTCGGTGGCGAGCCGGTTGGCGCGGGTCGCAACGCCGCTCGCCCCGCCCGCAAGCGCGACCAATTCACGGGCCACGGCCGCCTCGCGCGGCGGTTTTAGGTGAGCCGGGTTGCCATCCCACCAGCCGCCGTAAAGCCGGTACAGGTTGCGCACGATAAATTCGGGCTCGTCGTAGATCGGCGCCAGATAGGGCCGCTCGAGCAGCTCGGGGTTGACCTCGACGCGCGCCAGGATCTCGTCGAGCCGAGCCCCTGCATTCATGAGCGCGACGACCTGGTCGACGAGCGACTCGAGGAACGACGCGGTCTCGTCGAGCGCGCGATGCACGGCGTCGCGACCCCAGATCGGCACGCCGTGGCCAGGAAGCAGCACCTCGGCGCCCAGCCGATCCATCGCGCGCAACGCCTGCGCCCACTCGCGGGGGAACCGCTGGACCTTTTGCGGATTGCCGCAGTTCGGCGACGCCCAGATGAACAGGTCGCCCGTGCAGATCACGCCCGCATCCGGCACCCAGACCCAGGTGTGATCGTCGGTCTCGCCGAGCGCGTGATGGAGCTCGAAGCGGCGGCCACCGACCACCGTGGTCAACGCGTGGGCATAGGTCTCGTCGGGCGCGCGGAACTCGCCGGGGAACTCCGCGGTGGTCTGGAACTGGCGCTGGTTGATCGCCTGATTCCACGCGCGCGTCAGCCGATAGCGCTCGAATCGCCGCGTCACCGCCTCGTGGGCGATCACGCGCACGCGCCGACCCGAATCGCGCTCGTAGAGGTCGACGCCGAAACAGTGGTCGACGTGACCGTGCGTCCAGATCGCGGTGTGCACCGGGCGCTTCGTGACGCCGCGCAGCCGTGCGCGAGTGGGCTCGGCGAGCACGAAGCTGCCGGTGTCGACGAGCACGAGCCCGTCGTCGGTGTCGAACGCCGACACGTTCGCGAAGCTCGACACGAAGTAGCTGCCTGCCGCGACCGGCTCGGCGAGAAACCGCGGCGCCATCGGTTGCGCCTGATCGATCGCGACCGCGCCAGACAAGAGTTGCTCGGAGAGCTGACGCAGCGCTGTCACTGCGGCGCATGGTAGCAGCTCACCGCGCCGCAGCACTCCATCGGGCCGAGCGATCGTGCGGATCGACCTAGCTGTCGATGATGGTCGACGCCGGGCGCTCGAGCACGCGATCCGCGATCACGCGCGCGTCGCTCTTGTGATGCGCGTATGTGGGGTCGACGAGCCGCAACGGATGCATGCCGTCGACCTGACCGATAAACGGCGGATGAATGCTGTAGCCCAGCATCGAGCGCATGCGATCGCTGCACGTGCGGGCCGCGTCGGGCGGCACGATCAACAGCTGCGACTCCTGCGGCCGTAGCCACGGCTGGCAGTACTGCGGGCTGAGCGCGAGCCGCGTGCCGTCGGAGCGATTCGCGCCGCCGCGGTGCCACAGCGCGCCGTCGAACACGATCGCCGAACCGGCCGGCATCGTCGCGGGCACGAATTCGTAATCGTCACGCTCGTCGGGGTGTTCGTGTCCCCACTTGTGGCTGCCCGGAATCACCTCGGTCGCGCCGTTCTCCTCGGTGAATTCTTCGATCGCCCAGATCACACTGACAGCGAGCGTCAAGCTGCGCGGCCGTGCGCAGAAGTAGAACGCGTCGTCGGTGTGCCACGCCTGCGCATGCTCTCCGGGATGCAGGCGAATCGACTGCGCCGTCGACAGCAAGAAGTTCGGCATCAGCAGCCGCTCGACGAGCGCCATCACGCGCGGCTGCTCGATCAACCGCACGAACGCCTCGCCCTTCGCCGCCAAGCTGTAGACGCGCTGACTCTTCTGGCCCTCGAACGCATTGCGTCCCATCGGCCGGTTCGTCTCGTACGGCGCGAGCGCAGCGCCGATTTCAGCAAGCGCACTCGCGTCGAGCACGCTCTCGAGAATCGTGAACCCATCACGTTCGAACTGCTCGAGCTCTGCTTCCAGCATGGTTCGATGCTAGCAGCGATCAGCTTTGTGTTGCGGCGCGCACGAGCGCGACTGCAATCACCGGCGCGGTCTCCGCGCGCAGCACGCGCGGCCCGAGTCCGAGCGAAATGAAGCTTGCAGCCGCAAGCGCATCGTGCTCCGCCGGCGCCAACCCGCCTTCCGGTCCACTGATGATCGACACGTCAGCTGCGCTCGGCCACGCGCCGCGATCCGCTCCCGGATCTAGAGCGACGCGCGCGCCGCCCGCGGGCAATCGCGTGATCGCATCCGCGAGCGATGTCACCGCAATCAGGCTCGGCACCGAGGCGCGCCCAGACTGTCGCGCTGCAGCCTGCGCCAGCGCTGCATAATGTTCGACGCGCGAGGTGAGTCGCTTACCGTCGAGCTTCACGACCGCGTGCACCGCTGGCCACACCACGATCTCGTCGACACCGACCTCGACCAGCTTCTCGACGCACGTGTCCATCCGGTCGCCCTTGATCCACGGCACGATCGCGCGCACGCGTGGCAACACGTCGGCGATCTCCTCCACGCCGTCGACGCGCACCACGGTCTCGGCCTCGCCGATCTTTTCGATCACACCCCGCGCTCGCTTGCCCGCGCCGTCGACGAGCTCGATCGCGTCGCCCACGCGCGCTCGCCGCACGCGACTGACGTAGTGATGCTCGTCGCCGCGGATGGCCACGTCACCGGCCGCAAGCTGACCGACGAAGATCCTCACAGCGCGATACTAACGCGTGCGAAGTCCACCTGCGTGGCAGCGCGCGCGGCGGCACGATTGATGCTCCATGCCGCTTTGTCATGCCTCACATCATCCGCCCCTATGTTTTCGCAACCCTCACGGTCGCGGTACTGCTCGCCGGCGCATGCGCAGGACCGTCCACTACGATCGATCAGGTATGGACATCGCCGAGCGCACGTGCCGACGCGCCGCTACAAAAAGTAGTGACGGTGTTCGTGACCGACAACGTGACGCTCCGGCATAGCGGCGAGCAAGACCTCGCACGGCGGCTCGCTGCTACCGGCGTCGAAGCCACGCCGGGCTATGTCGTGTTCAGCAACGGCGCTTCCGACGTCAGCGACCTCGACGCGATGAAAGTGAAGCTGCGCGAGCTCGGCTACGACGGGGTCGTCACGATGCGCATCGTCGATCGCGAGAAGAACATCGAAGCCGTGCCTGGCTCGTTCGATGGCTATTGGGGCTATTGGGGCCCGGGTTACTACTCGTACGGCTCGCCGTACGCCTACACCGAGACGATCTATCGCATCGAGGCCGCCGCCTACTCGCTTCGCGACGGGCAGCTCATGTGGTCGGCCATCACGAAGACGATCGATCCGGATACGACGGACGAGCTGATCGAGGACACGACCGAGATGATCGCCGGTCAGCTGCGCCGGCGCGGCCTTGCCGGTTAGCGCGGCGTTACGGGGTCGCTGCTTCGAGCACGACGGATGACCACTCGCCATCTGCCGTGCTGCGCGCGGACCGGATCTTCACGAGCTTCATCCCCGCTGCGACGAACTCGTCTGCTAGCGGCTGCGCTTGAGGCGTGAGCAAGCCCGACAAGATCAGCGTGCCGCTGCACCGCTTGATCAGCGCTGTCTTGATCTCGCGGATCACGTGCGCCTGGATGTTCGCGAGCACGAGCGGGAACGCCTCGATCAATTCCTTCACCGGTGTCGCGTTGACATCGATGCGATCGGCGACCTTGTTCTTGAGCGCGTTCTCCGCGGTCGCTTGCACCGCGATCGGATCGTTATCGATCGCCACGCACGACGCGTTCGGCCACCGCTTGACGGCCGCGATCGCGAGGATTCCCGAGCCGCATCCGACATCGAGCACGCGCGTGGGCGCCGCGCCGGAATCGGCCATGACTTGCAGGTGCTCGAGCACGAGTCGCGTGCTCGCGTGCGTACCGGTCCCGAACGCCATGCCCGGATCGAGATCGATCACGACGTCCTCGGGCTCCGCCTGATACGCCTCCCAGCTCGGCACGACGACGAACTGCCGCGTGATGCGACTGACCTTGAAGTATTTCTTCCACGCGTCGCGCCACTCGGCTTCAGGCATCGCGGACGCGGTGCGCAGCTTTGCGGGATCGACCGCCGCGCCTCCGGCTGCCCACCGCGTGACCGCATCGCGTGTGGCATCGAGTGCGGCTGCGACGTCGGCCGCAGCGACCCAGAACACGACCTCATCTCCACGCAGCTCGGTTCCCGCAGCTGCTGCTGGGATTTCATCTGCGATCAGCGCGGCGACGTCATCGACATCTGCGGCACCGACCGGAACGATGATCTCGACCCAATCACCCATGGCTCAAAAGACCCCGCCGAATCAGCGGCGGTACGACTAGCGCGTCGGAGCAGGCGCCACGCGGCGCTTCATCTCACGACGCAGACGCTTGCGAGCTTCACGGGTCTTGCGCTTGCGCTTGACGGACGGCTTCTCATAGAAGCGGCGGCGCTTCAGCTCCTGCAGGATGCCCTCCTTGGACATCTTCTGCTTGAGGATCTTCATCGCCTTTTCGAGGCTGTCGCGAACCTCGACCTCGACGGGCTTTCCGAACGTGTTCTCCATGGGGAGGACAGTGGGTACCTGATCAGCCCCCGGCGGTCAAGCCTGGGCAGATAGGCGTCGCCTACTGCTTGGCGTTGTGCTTGTAGAACAACGTGATCGTGAGGCAGTGGAACTCGGAATCCGACGACTGCGTGACGATCTTGTCGACAATTTCGTGCTCGGGATGGGTGCGAATCCAGTCGGTGATCAGCTCACCCAACAGCTCGCGTTCCTTGGCCTTCGTCGCCGAGAACACCTTCACACCAGTTACGTCGATCATGCTCCGCCCCTCGTCCTGGTTAGTCTGCTGCTGTACTCGAGCCACGGCACCTCTCCTCACTGCTTAAAAAGCGGCTTGTAAGGCCGCTGGTTTTTGACGAGCCAACTCTGATGCACGATCGAGTTTCAGTCAATCGGGATAATTCCAGGGTGGGTGAACTACCGGGTAATCTGCTCTTTCGCCCGTAAGTCCTGGCATCCCCATTACGTTCGGGTAGTGTCCCAGCGCCGAAGGGAGTTTCCATGAGAGGTCTGCTCTGCCTTGTGGCGCTGTTGGGGCTCACTGCCCCCGCGAGCGCGGCGCCGAAACCGGCCATCGCCCAACTTCCCAAGATCGAGCGCTTCACGCTCGACAACGGACTCGAGGTTGCGTTCCTCGCGGTCGATGCCGCGCCCGTCGTCGCGGTCCAGGTTTGGTACCGCGCCGGCAGTAAGGACGAAGCGCGCGATCGCCGCGGCTCGGCGCACATGTTCGAGCACATGATGTTCAAGGGAACGAAGCACGTGCGCGCCGAGGCGCACGCGCAGTTCCTCAACGGCCTCGGCGGCTACGTCAACGCGCAGACCGATGAGGACGCGACGCACTACATCAATACGCTGCCGAGCGACTACCTCGATTTCGCGGTGCAGCTCGAAGCCGAGCGCATGCGCAATCTGCTCTTCCGTAAAGAGATGATCGACACCGAGCGCGAGGTCGTGAAGGAAGAGATTCGCCAGCAGGAAAACTCGCCGATCGCGAAAGGCTTCCTGCGCTTCCTCGAGGTCGCGTTCGCGAAGCACCCGTACGCGTGGAACGCCGGCGGCAACGCGAAGGATCTCGACGCGACCACGCCCGCCGATCTCGAGAAGTTCTACAACGCGTATTACCAGCCGAACAACGCGATGCTCGTCGTCGTCGGCAAGGCGACGCTCGATCAGGTCAAGACGAGCGCGCAGAAGCATTTCGGTGCACTCGCGAAGGCCGCTGCAGCGCCGCGCCCCGCGAAGGACGCGCAAGAGCCGGCGCAGACGAAGCAGCGCAAGGAGACCGTCGAACCGAGCGGCATCGGCCTCACGCTGATCGGCTGGCACATCCCGGCGGCGAAAGAGAAGGACGTCTACGCGCTGCAGGTCGCGTCGATCATCCTCGGCGCAGGCGAGTCGTCGCGTCTGAAAGTCAGGCTCAAGAAGACCGATCCGAAGACGAAGAAGCCGATCGCGCTCGATGGCGGCGTCGAGGCGCTGGTCCGCGAAGATCCAGGCATGGTGGTCGCTATCGGCGCGTACCTCGAGAAGGAGCAGATCGCGCCGGTCGAGGCCGCGATCCTCGACGAGGTCAAGCAGCTCGCGAACGCCGGGCCGAAGGGTGACGAGCTGCGCAAGGCGAAGAACCAGGTGCAATCCGGTTTCGTGTTCTCGCTCGAGCAAGCCCAGGGCCTCGCGACTGCGATGGGACGCTCGTGGATCCTGACCGGCGATCCGACTTCTTTCATGCGTGACGTCGACGAGATCGAGAAGGTCAGCGCCGCCGACGTCAAGCGCGTCGTCAAGCAGTACTTCGCGACCGACAAGGCGACGGTCGTCGTCATTCCCCCGAAGGGACGCCCATGAACAAGCTCGTCGCACTCTGTGCGGTGCTCCTCGCGTGTGGCCCGAAGCCCGCGCCGGCGCCGATTCCCGTGTTGCCGGGCGACGGCGATGCGAACGTCGCGAAGCCGAGCGTTCCCGCGGGCAAGTCCCAAGCAAACGATCCGTGGACGGGACGCGCTGACTTGCTCGTGCCGCCCGCGCCGAAGCCGCCGGCGAAGCTCGAGCTGCCCGCGATCGAGGAGCTCAAGCTCTCGAACGGGCTGCAGGTGTTCGTGATCAAGTCGTCGCGTCTGCCGGTGGTGAGCGTGCAGCTCGCGATCAAGGCGGGACGGATGCAGGAGCCGCGTGCTCGCCTCGGCGTTGCTGAAGCGACCGCCGACATGATGGTGAAGGGCACGAAGAAGCGAAACGCCGTCGCGCTCGCGAAGGCGATCGATTTCGTCGGCGGCACGATCGCGGCCGACGCGACGTTCGAGGCGACGCTCGTGTCGTGCAGCGTGCTCGCGCGCAACCTGCCGACGTGTCTCGAGCTGTTGCCCGACATGATCGTGAACTCGACGTTCGCCGACGACGAGCTCAAGAAGATCAAAGAGCTGATGACCGCGAACGTGCGGCAGCGGCTCGAGGATGCGGGCCTGCTCGCGTCGGTGCACGTGCAGAACCTCCTGTGGGGCAACGACCACGTGCGCGGCTGGGTCAACAGCGAGGCGTCGATCAATGCGCTGCGCCGCGAGGACCTCGTCGCGTGGCACAAAGCCTGGTACGCGCCGAACAACGCGATCCTTGTCGTCGCCGGCGACATCGATCCGAAGAAGCTCAAGGGCGACCTCGAGCGCGCGTTCGCAACGTGGAAGAAGGCGACCGTGTCGCCACCGCCGTCGTACAAGGAACCCGGACTGTCGGGTACGCGGATTCGCCTCGTCGACAAGCCGGGCCAGACGCAGACGCATATCCGCGTCGCGCAGTTCGGCATCAGGCACGACGACCCGCGGTTCTTCGACTCGCTGGTGTGGAACTACGCGCTCGGTGGCGGTGCGTTCAGCTCGCGGCTGATGAAGGTCGTGCGCGTCGAGGGCGGCAAAGCCTACGGCGCGAGCTCGAATTTCGATCGCAACCTCGACCGCGGCTCGCTCGTCGCATCGAGCTTCACGCGCAACGCCGAGGCCATCGCGACCACGAAGCTGATCACCGCTGAGATCGGCAAGATGGCGAAGGACGGACCGACGCAAGCCGAGGTCGACGCCGCGATCGCGAACATCGCGGGCGGCTATGGCCTGCGCTTCCAGGCGGCGGGCGAGATCGGTGCCGCGCTCGTCGGTGCCGAGCTGCACGGCTTCGGCATCGAGTACCTCGCGAACTTCCCGCTCGTCGTCGGCAAGGTCGACGTCGAGTCTGCGAAGCGCGCGGCTGCCGAGGTCCTCGATCCGAAGAACTACGTCGTCGTGCTGGTCGGCGATGCGAAGGACCTCGAGCCGCAGCTCGAGAAGGCGGGCTGGCGCTACGAGAAGGTGTCGTCCGCCGAGCCGATCACGCGCGAGGTCAAACAGCCAGACGCGCCGGTCGATGCGAAGTCTCTCGCCGCCGCTCGGCAGATCCTCACCGAGGCACTCGCCGCGAAGGGCGGCAAAGCGAAGCTCGCGGCGATCAAGTCGCTGCGCATGGTCGCGAACGGCACGACGAAGCTGCAAGGCCAGACGCTGCCGGTCGAGATCGAGCGCGTGTTCGTCGTGCCCGACAAGATGCGTATCGACGCCACGCTCGCGAAGCAGTTCAAGGTGATCGTCGGCGTCGATGGCAAATCCGGTTGGCAGCAGGCGCCCACGCAGAGCGGCGGCTCGCAGATCGTCGACTTCAAGGGCAAGGACATCGACCAGGCTCAGTTCGAAGCGTGGCGCGAGCCCGAGCTGATCTTGGTCAAAGCGACCGACAAGGACGCGAAGGTCGCGCCGGCGAAGGACGAGGCCATCGCTGGCAAGCCGCACGCCGCCGTGCGCGTCACGTCGCCCTACGGCCCCGAGGTCACGCTGTACATCGACAAGAAGTCCAAGCTGCTCAGCCGCGTCACGTTCGAGGATCAGGGCATCGTGCAGAGTGAGGAATTCTCGGACTACAAGGACGTCGGCGGCATCAAGGTCGCCCACAAGCGGTCGAGCACCGGGCAAGGCCGCCAGACCGAGCTCGAAGTGGCGAAGGTCGAATGGGATCCCAAGATCGATCCTGCGATCTTCAAAAAGCCGGCTAAGTAACTAGAGTGAAGGTCGTCGCCGCGCTCGCGCTGGTCGTCGCCGTTGGCGCCGTCGGCGTTGGTGGCGTCGCGCACGCGCAACCGCGAGCGCTCGAGCGCAGCGAGCTCGACGCGATGATCGGCGAGCAGCCGCCGCAGGTGGTGCTGCTGACGTTTGGCGTCGGCCCGCGCATCTTCGAGAAGTTCGGCCACGCCGCGCTGTGCTTGGAGTACGTCGAGACTGCTCGCGAGCCGGTGTGCTTCAACTACGGCGTCACCACGTTCGACGAGGGCGCGTCGATGATCTGGGGCTTTCTGCGCAGCGTGCAGAAGTTCTGGGTCGATCCCGAAGCGTGGTCCGACATGATCGGCTTCTATCAAGACGAGGATCGCGACATCTACGAGCAGGTACTGCCGCTCACCGCCGAGCAGGCGCGCATGCTCGAGCGCGAGATCCTGACGTCGCTCGAGGAGAAGCACCGCTACTACCACTACGATCACTTCTTCAACAACTGCACGACGCGGCTGCGCGACATGATCGATCGCGCAACCGCCGGCAAGCTGCACGAGGGCAGCGCCGTCGCGTATCCGCTGACGTTTCGCGAGATGGGCCACCGCGGCCTCGCCGGCTTGCCACCGCTGATCGCGCTCGCCGATTTCGTGCTCGGCCGGCAGCTCGACGATAAGCCGTCGCTGTGGCAGGCGATGTTTCATCCCGACGTGCTGCGCCAGCACGTGACCACCGCGCTCGGCGTTCCGCCGCGCCTGATCTATAAGCGGCAGGGCGAGCCATTCCCGACCGGCGGCTCGACCTGGCGCTGGCCGATGCTCGTGATCGCGCTCGTGTTCACGCTGCCACTGGTCCTCGCGCTCCGGCTCAGAAGCCGGACCGCTCGGATCGATGACACGGGGCCGACGTGGCGCCGGCGCTTCGAGCGCATCGCGCTCGCGTGGGCGACCATCTATCTCGCGCTGTGGGGCCTGATCGTGTGGGGGCTCGCGATCGTGTCGTCGATTCCAGGCGTGCGGTGGAACGAAAACTTGCTCGTGCTGGTTCCGCTCGACATCGTGTTGCCCTTCCTCGGCGCCGAGCGACGCCGCCGCTACGCACGCGTGCGCGTCGCCGGGTTGTTCCTCGTGTCGGCGCTGTGCGGTGCCGGCGTGCTGCACCAACCGCTGTGGATTCCGATTTTGAGCGCCCTGCTACCGCTATCGATCATCGCCTTCGATCAAAAAATTGCCTCCGCCCGCGCATAGCGTGAGGGTGAAGGCATGAGGCGACAGCGCACGATCACGATCGCGGGCCGCGAAGTCACGCCTGAGGATGCGCTGCGATTCGAAGTCGTACGCGGCGTGCTGATGGGCCAGCTCTCTCTCGCGCAAGGCGCGAACAAGCTGCAGATGTCGATGCTCGAGCTATCGAGGCTCGTCAACGGCGCCAGGCGCGCGGTGATCCGCGCACTCGGCGAAGAAGCGTTGACCGAAGCGCGCGAGCAATCGATGGCGGCCGCGGCGCGCGAACGGATCGCGAGCTAGCGCGCGCTGAGCTCCGCATCATCTCCGCTCTGCTCCGGGAAGCTATCCGCGGGGCGCGCCGCTAAGAGCTCGGCAATTCTCAGTGCTCGACGGTCCAGCCGTGCATCTCCAAGCCAGATCCCGGTTAGCTCATCGGACGCGTCAAGCCCCATACCCTCTTAGATCACGCCAGATCTCCGACGACAACCGGAGATGTGTTGGATCATCAGAGTCGCCAAGGTCGCCAAGATCGGAGCGCCAAGGGGAGGGTCTCGGCGCGCGGTCTGCAAGCACCCGCGTCTGTTCGATCACGCACACCTCTGCGGGGAAGGCGATCGCGTCCGCCGATCACGCGAGCACTGCGCGATCCGAAACCGATCTCTGATCTCGGCGTTCTTGGCCTCATTGGCCTCTTGGCGGTACTCAGGGCGGTCGCCGCGACCGGGCACTATCTGAGCGGCACTGGGGCTATCGCCGCTAGTGCTTCGTCAGAAACGCGATCACGCCCGGCGTCTGCGCCTTGCGTGCGGCCGAGCAAATCGTGAGCTGCTCGAGTGCCTGCGTGAGTGCGCGTGGCCCACCATCGAGCGGATCGATGCGCGGCTTGAGAAACGCTTCGAGCTCGGCTTTGCGGCTCGCATCGCAGAGCGGCACGACCGTGAACGCCATGTACGGCCGGTACGGTTCGGGTAGTTTGTTCATGATCTTGTCGAAGTTGCGTTTCACGAACTCGAATGCCGTGGCTCGCGTGCGCGGATCCGCGAACCCGCCTTGGAGCAGGCCCGAGCTCTCGCGCAGATCGAACTCGTCCGTCAGCACGAGGGCGAGTGCTTCCTCGAGCAGCTTCGGGTTGGCGAATGAGCCCATCGCGCCGAGCAGACGGCCGCGCTCTTCGCGATCGGTCGTCTTCTTCGCATCCGCGTGCAAGCGGTCGAACAGCTTCTTGTCGCCGTAGCGGGCCGCAACGTGGAGCACGGTCTTGACCAGCTCGGGATCGACGGCTGCGTGATCGTCGAGCCACTTCCAAGCGAGCGCGGTCGCCTGCGCGATGAGCTCGCGGTCGTGACCGTCGGCTGCCACCAATCCGAGCAAGCTCGGACGGAGCTCCTTCGTGTCGGGGCCTTCGCCGGGGGCGGCGCGCCAGCCGAGCTCTCTCGCGCGCGCACCGTAGACGTCGCGGATAAACTTCTCGTAGCGCGGCCGCAGCGGCGGCGGGACCATGTCATCGACTCCGCTGATGATGCCGATCGACGCCTCGACGATATGGCGGCTCGGATCCTTCGCGAGCTTGCCGACGAGCTCGAGTGCGACGCCGTTGGGCACATCGCCGCTGGCGACCAGCGCCTCGACGTCGCCGAGCACGCCGACGCGCTCCGCCAGCGTGAGCTCGCCGGTGTGCGCGATGAGCTTCGCGAGTAGATCGCCCTTCGGAAGCATTCGGTAATAGCCGAGCGTGCCCTCATTCGGTAGCACCCAGTCGGGGCACTGCGGCGCCGACAGCGCGAGCTCGCCGTGGGCTTCGCCAAGCAGCGTGCAATCGCGGCCGGTCTTGCCGCCGGCACTCCAGCGCACGCACACCGGTAACTGCCACGTTCGCTTCGGATCGATCGTCGAGCCCGTGGGTGCGTAACGGCGTTGGTCGAGCGTCAACTTTGGCGAGCCTTTGCACGACAGCTCGACGGCGAGCAGCGGCACACCGGTTTGCACGACGAACGCGTCGAACAGCGGGCGCAGGTCGCGGCCAGCCGCACCCGACATCGCCGCCGCGAAGTCGGCGTAGGTCGCGTTGCCACCCGAGTGTTTCGCGAGGTAGGCGCGCACGCCCTTCTGAAACACGTCGTCACCGACCCAGCGCTCGATCATCATCAGCACCGCTTCGCCCTTGCCGTAGGTGATCGCGTCGAATGCGTTCGCGATGTCGTTCGCGGTATCGATGGGCTGACGGACCGCGCGCGCAGTCTCGATGCTATCGGCCTGCATCACACGCGAGCGCGCGGCAGATTGCACGACGTCGGCATCCCACTCGGGCTTGAACTTCGCGATCACTTTCGCTTCCGCCCAGGTCGCGAACGCCTCGTTGAGCCAGGTGTCGTCCCACCACGCGAGCGTGACGTCGTCGCCGAACCATTGGTGCGCGAGCTCGTGCGCGGCGGTCACGGCGTAGGCCTGCTTCCGTGCGGTCGTCAGCTCAGTTGGCTTGGTCAGCACGAGCTGCTGGCGGAACGTGATGAGGCCAGGATTCTCCATCGCGCCGGCGTTGAACACGGAGACCGCGATGATGTCGAGCTTCGAGAACGGATACGGCGTGCCGAAGTAATCCTCGAGCAGATCGAGCAACGGCCCCGTGACCTCCACCGGATAGGCTGCATCTGCGCTGCGGCCCTTGGGCACGACGATCTGGATCGGTACTCCCTTGCGAGTCTTGCCGGCCGGTACGAAGTCGAACGGGCCGACCGCAAATGCGACCAGGTAGCTGGGAAGCGGTCGCGTTTCGGCGAACCGCACTGCCTTCATGCCGTTGGGCTCTTTGACCTCGCGCTCGATCTCCGTGTTCGACAGCGCGACGAGATCTTGCTTCGTGCGGATCGTGAGCCGCCAGGGCACCTTGTACGACGGCTCGTCGAACGTCGGAAACGCCTGACGCGCGTCGGTGGCCTCGAACTGCGTGAACGCGTACCACGCGCCGCGCTCCTGCGCCGTGTAGATGCCGTCGCCGTCGTTCTTGTGCATCGCACCGCGGTACCAAATCGTGAGCGTGCCGCGTCCAGGCTTCACCTCGCGCGGGAACGTCAGCGCGACGTAGTGCTTCTTTGGACTCGACGCCGTCGCGACCAGCAGCCGGCCATCGATCATGAGCGTCGCGTGATCGATCGTGAGCTCGAGCCCGTTGAGCCACAGCACGTTGGTCGGCTTGACGATCTCGAGCTCGGTCTTGATCCGGCCCGTGAACGTTTCGATCGTCGGATCGATCGCGAGCTCGACATCGTTGCGAATCGGCCGCGCGAGCTCCGGCAGCTTGAGCTCCGGCGGTGTTGGCGGCGTCGTGTCGACCGGCGCCGATGCCGTGACCGAGGGAGCGGGCTTACTCTGTCCACACGCGACGAGGATGACGGCGAGAAGGTGGGCTCGCATGGCGAGCGAAGCTTAGAGACGCTTTCCAGCTCGCCAGGCAGCGGCGGCCCTTACATCCAATGTCGTCGCTGCGCAATGTGCAGCGCGGGCTTCGCGGTCCGGCCTACGCCATCGACGGGCGCCAATGGTGCGCGGCGCCGGCAGCCGATGCGACGCATAGGATGTGCAGGATCACGCCGGGCACGATGAGCAGGAGATATCCCATCGTCACGAGCGCGAACCACGCGACGCCCGATAGCGGCCGGCCCGCATAGAGCTGACCTGCGCCGGGCACGATCATCGAGAGCACCGCCGCCGCGGCCGCATTCGGCGCCTGCCTCACCTCGAGCTCGAAATCGGGCTCGCGGCGGGACAGCGCGTGTTGCGGCCGCGGCGGTGCGACGCGCTGACGATTCGGGAACACGTAGAACACGTTTCCGTCGTCGTCGATTTCGAGGCGAAGTCGGTTTTCGCTCGCCAGTCGATCGAGGACGCGGTCGGCGTCTTCGATCCGGCACGGTACGTAGTACGCGAGTAGCGGCGCCGTGATCACCGCGTCGGTCGTGTACGCGAGGTCGAGCAAGCGATGCTCGATCACGGCTGGGTCGTTGGTGCGCGGCATGGTCGGCATCGTTACCTCTTCGTTGGCTTGGCTCCGAGTGCGCGCCAAGCGGCGGCGGTGATCGCTTGATCGAGATCGGCGATGCCGTGCCACGGATCCTTCGCGAGCTTCGCGAGCCGCTGCGGCACGGTCTGAGTCGTGAATGACGCGGGGTCGACGCCGTGCGCGAGCTCTTCCCACGTGAGCGGTACGGCGACCGGCGCGCCCTCGCGGGAACGCGGCGAGTACGGCGCGATGAACGTGGCGTTGCGGCCGTTGCGCAAGTAATCGACGAAGATGCGGCCCTTGCGCGACGCCTTCGAGATGATCGACGTGTAGAGCTTCGGCTGCTCGCCGGCCATCTTGTCGGCGAACGCTTTCGTGAACGCCTTGAAGTTGTCCCAGTCGATCGTGCGTTTGATCGGCGCGCACACGTGCAAGCCTTTGCCGCCGGTCGTTTTGACGAAGCTCGTGAAGCCGAGATCGCCGAGCCGCTTGCGCACGTCGAACGCGGCGAGCGCGACGTGGTCCCAGTCCAGGCCGGCGTCGGGATCGAGATCGAACACGATCAAGTCGGGCCGCTCGACCTTGTCGGCGTGACAGCCCCACGTGTGGATCTCGAGCGTGCCGAGCTGCGCGAGCCCGACGAGGCCCGGCATGTCGGTCACCTTCATGTACTCGACGACCTCGCCGTCGTCTTCGCGGATCTCGACGGTGCCGATCGATTTCGGCGAGCCGGGAAAGATCTTCTTCTGGAAGAAGCACGGCTTGTGGCGACCCTCGGGACAGCGCACGAGCGTGAGCGGGCGGCTGCCGACCTGCGGCAGCATCCAGTCGGCGACGACCGCGAGGTACGCGATCAGTTGCGCCTTCGTGATGCCCTGCTCGGGGTAGAGCACTTTGTCGAGGTTCGTCAGCTCGAAGCCGAGCGGCAGTTGCTTGACCAGCGCAGCGACGTTCGCGGCCTGCGTCTGCTGCTCGTTCGCCGGCGCTTTGCGCGCCGCGGCGATCCGGCTCGCGCGTTTCTCCATCACGGTCGGCTCGGCCGCGTGGTTGCTACGCCACACGCGATCGGCATCGGTCGCAATCTGGTCGAGCGTGCGGCCGCTGATCACGCTCTCGGGTTGGCTCGCGACGATGTCGAGGTTTTCGTTCGCCGCTTCATCGCGACTCTTGAACAACAGCCAGCCTTCTTGCTTGCCCTGCGGCTTCGTTCGCACGAGGTGCCACTTGCCGCGCAGCTTCGTGCCGTCGAGCCGGAACGTCAGTCGGCCCTTGCGCATCGCCTCGTGAGGATCGGTTTCCGGTTCCCATTGGCCCTGATCCCACACGCACACGGTGCCTCCGCCGTACTCGCCCTTCGGGATGATGCCCTCGAAATCTGCGTAATCGAGCGGGTGATCTTCGGTGCGCACTGCGAGCCGGCGCTCGGTGGGCGATAGCGACGGGCCCTTGGGAACCGACCACGACAGCAGCACGCCATCGAGCTCGAGTCGAAAATCGTAGTGCAGTCGGCGCGCAGCGTGCTGTTGGATGACGTAGATGCCCCCGCGCGTGCTCGGTGCGCGCTTGCCGCTCGGCTCTGCGGTCTTCGTGAAATCACGCATCGACCGATACTTGGCGAGCTTCTCGGCTGCTCCGCGACGCGCCATACACGCACACCTTGCAGAGTCAGTGCCACCAAGCGTCGGCCTGCGAGATGCACGCAATGCTGGCGTGGCGCGCGCGTATATCGGCACGAGCGGCTGGGTCTACGCCGGCTGGCGCGAGCATCTCTACGCGAGCACGCCGGTGAAGAAGTGGCTCTCGGTCGCGTCACGCGTGTTCGACGCGCTCGAGATCAACGGCTCGTTCTACACGCAGATCAAACCGGAGACGTACGCGCGCTGGTACCGAGAGACGCCGGACAGCTTCAAGTTCGCGCTCAAGGGACATCGCTTCGTCACGCACTTCAAGCGGCTGCGCGATTGTCGCGACTCGGTCGTGCGGTTGCGCGATCAGGTGCAGCCGCTGAAGGACAAGCTCGCTGCCGTCGTGTGGCAGTTGCCGAGCAACTTCCATTGCAACCTGGAGCGGCTCGCAGACTTCGTGCGCGCACTCGAGGCATGGCGCGACGTGCGGCACTCGCTCGAGCTACGCCATCGCTCGTGGTTCAACCCGCAGGTCGCGCGCCTGATGCGCGACGCGAATCTCGCCGTATGCATGGGCGATGCGCCGGACTTTCCGATGTGGCGCGAGGTGACGAGTGACCTCGTCTACGTGCGACTGCACGGCCACACGCGCAAATACGCGTCGAGCTACAGCGAGAAGAGCCTGCAGGCGTGGGCCGCCGACGTGCGGCGCTGGCTCGGCGAAGGACGCGACGTTCACGTCTACTTCGACAACGATGCGCTCGGTCACGCCGTGCGCAACGCGCTGCGGTTTCAAGAGATCGTCGACGGCACGCCGAAACGCGTCGTTCCCGCGGCCCGGAGTAAATCCGGGCCGCTCCGTCTCAGGCCAGCGGCCGAATCCGCGCTGCAAGCTCGTCCGGCGGCAGCGCGTTCAACACCTGTCGTTTCCGGATCCTCGCGCGGCGAGCCATGGCGACGGCCCAGCGCACTGCAGAAATCCCGCGCGTCGAGTGGGCGTCGCTCGACAACACGAACGGGATCCCGCGCGCGGCCGCCCGCCTCGCGTTGATCGGATCGAGATCGAGCCGATACGGATCACCGTTGATCTCGATCGCCGTGCGCGACTCGGCGATCGCATCGAACACTTCCTCGATTCGCACGGCGATCGGATCGCGGCGCAGCACGAGTCTGCCGAGCGCGTGACCCCACACTTTGAAGAACGGCTGGCGCATCACCGTGATGAGCCGCTTCGTCATCTGATCTTCATCTGCCTTGTAGCGTTGGTGCACGCTCGCGATCACGAGGTCGAGCTCGGCCATGATCTCGGGCGGCACGTCGATCGTGCCGTCGGCAAGGATGTCGGCTTCGGTACCCTTGAGGATCTTCGCCGGTAGATCGCGCAGGCCGGCGATCTCTGCGTGCTGCCGGCGCAACGCCTCGGCGTCGAGACCGCCGGCGTAGGTAGCAGCCGCGCTGTGATCGGTAATCGTGATCGCCTGTAAGCCGTTCTCGGCGGCGGCCGCGACCATCTCTTCGATCGAGTGCTTGCCGTCGCTGTACGTCGTGTGGCAGTGGAACGCGGTCGTCACGTCGGCGAGCGTGACGAGATCGGTGAAGTCGTCGCCGGCATCGGCGGCGGCGAGCTCGTCGGTGCCGTCGCGCACTTCGGGCGGCAGGTAGGGCAGGCCGAGCGTGCGATAGACGTCGATCTCTTCGGGCGCATCGATCGCGGTCAGCACGACACCGCGAACCTCGGCGCGAGCCTTCAACTGCTCGAGGTGCTCGGGCGAGCCGGTCGCGCACACGAGCGCCCAACCGAAGTGCGCCTTCGTCGCGAGGTGGACCTCGCAGCGCATTCCGTTGGCGAGCCGTGCCGCGACGACATCGGCGCTGCGGTCGACCGAGGTGATGAGCCCGTAGTTCGCGATCCGGTCGATCAGCGCTTCGCGATCGCTCGTCTCGATCGCGATCGTCAAATGATCGACGATCTCGCACCAGCGCCGCACCTGGCCGGCGACCTCGACGCGCGTCGCTGCTTCGTGCGCGCGCAGATACTGAGCGAGCGAATTTGCGTGCTGCTCGGCGTCGATGTGGATCTCGCGCGTGCCGCGCGCGCGGCGGTCTTCGATCGACTTCAGGATCTTCTGCTCGCTGAGCTTGCCGAACCCGGGCAGCTCTTTGATCACGCCGGCGCGACACGCGGCAGCGACTGCATCGAGGTCTGTGGGCGCGAGTGCTTGATGGATCTTGCGCGCTTTCTGCACGCCGATCGAGGGAAGCTGCGCGAGCTCGACGATCACCGCGGGCCACTTCACGCGCAACGTCTCGAGCAACGTGCTCGAGCCGCGCCGCGCCAGGTCGCCGACGGTGCGCGCGATCGACGGTCCGATCCCAGGCAGCTCCTCGAGCCGGCCCTCGTCGAGCAGGCGATGTAGTCCCTTCGCGGCTTCGATCGAGCGCGCGGCCTTGTCGTAAGCGATTGCCCGATGACGGTCGCCATCGAGGTCGAAGTAAACCGCGATCTCGCGAAGCTGCGCGGCGATCGTGGTCGGCTCCATACAAGCGGTGTAGCAGGTTACGATGGTGAGGTGCGGATGGCTTGCGTGCTGATCGTTCTGCTCGGCTGCGGGCGGATCGGTTTTGCACCGACGGGCGATGGCGGCGATGACGCCCCTGATGGATCGCGGATCTCGCTCGAGCTGCCGGCGGGCGGCCAGATGGGCTGGCTCGCCCAGGCACCCGATGGCGCGTGGTACGCCAGCTCCGAGACCGGCGGTTCGTTTCGCTCCGACGATCACGTCACGTGGACACCGTGCGGCGCGCGGTACAGCCGCGGCATTGCGGTCGCCGCAGACAACAGCGTGTGGGCTGGTGGTACCCAGATCGGGCGCAGCACCGATCGGTGCGCGACGTGGACCAACACGAATGCACCCCGCTTCGCGAACAACGTGCAAGTCGCCGGCGGCATCGTCTACGGCTTGCTCGACAACAGCCTCGTGCGCTGGAACGGCACCGGCTGGACGAACGTACCGACGCCGCTCGATCCCACCGTGTACTGGTCGATCGCGAGCGCCGGCGGCGTGTGGCTCGCCGCCACCGAGGATGGCTTGTTGCGGTCGACCGACGGGATGACCTGGACCACGATCACTGCCGGCGTGCCGAACCCGCCGATTCGGAAGGTCGTGCTCGGTGCAACCCGCGGATACCTGCTCGCCAACGGCGGCGGGCCGGCAGGCATCGCGTGCACGAACAACGGCGGCGTGACGTGGTCGGCGTGCGACGCGTTCGGCGGCTACACGCTGCTCGTCGATCCGATGAACGACCAACGCGTGCTGGCTGGGATCTACGACGATCTGATCGTGACGACGGACGCATTCATGGCGGTGACCCGCCAGCTGCGCGACGACGTCGGGCTCGACCAGGCCTCGATCCTCGATCTGCTGCCGGCGGCCGACGGCAGCATCGTGCTCGCGGGCGACCGCGGCGTGTTCGCGTCGCCGCCGGGTTCGACGCTCGCGTTCGAGCCGCGCATGACCGGCATCTCCGCGTGGGACATCGATCAGATGTTGCGCGTCGGCGATGACATCTACGTAGCAACCCGCGGCGGCGTGCTGCACTCGACGATCGGCCAACCGTTCACGATCTCCACCAGCGGAATCCTGTGGAACACGAACATCGGCGGTCTCGCCGCGCTGCCCGACGGCCGCGTGCTGCTCGCCGGGCGCAACCTCAACGTGACCGCCGATCGCGGCACCACGTGGACCGAGGTTCTCAGCCTTGGGGTCGAAGACTATTACTTCGCACCGGCGATGACGGTCGCTGGCGTTCGCGCCTACGCCGGCACGAAGACGCGCATTCTCGTCGCCGATCCGCCGTACACGACGTGGACGCCGCTCCTCGTCGCAGGCGCGACACGCCAGGTCAACGCGGTCGTCGTGGTCGATGGCACTGTCTACGCCGGCACCGAGGACGGCTTGTTCGCAGCGCCCGATGGCACGAGCTTCACGATGCTGTGGGCCGAGACCATCCGTGCCATCACGCAGCTCGCCGACGGTGGCCTCGCGATCGCGACCGCAGACGGCGTGATCATGACCGATTCACAGCGCACGATGCTCGCGACGCCGAAGCTCGTCGGTCGCAATGTCACGCGGGTTCGCGAGATCGACACCACGCTCGTCGCGACCACCGACACCGGCGTCTCGTACTCGCGCGATCGCGGCGTGACATGGCTGCCCGTACCAGGTGCCGAGACCATGCCGGCGAGCGACGCCCTGTTCGACGGCGAGCTCGTGCTCGGCGCGAACTGGGGACTCGTGCGCGTGCCGTTGCCGTAGTGACTAGCGAAGGCCGCCGTCACGGCGCGGCGCGGTGATCGGTGTCCCGCCAGGCGGCACACCGGCATCACGCGCAGGCGCTGCGATTCCACCATCGCTGCGAATCGGCGCGGGTGCGATTCCACCATCGCTTCGCAACTGCATCGGCATCATGCTTGGCGGCGCGGGCGCCGGTGCTGGCATCTGGCTCGGCGGCGGCGTGGCAGGTGGTGCGGGTGAAGGCGCCGGCGGTGCGGGCGATGGCGCGGGTGCCGGTGATGGGTTCGTCGGACCCGGCGTCGCTGGAGGCAGACCGTCGGGCCCCGGCCGCGGGACCGGCGTCGACGGTGGCGTCGTGGTCGGCGGCTGCGTCACCGGTGCAGGCGTGGGTGGCGGTGCCGGCGTGGTCGGCTGCGGCACCGGCACGACCACCGGAACGGTCACCGGTACCGGTATTTCGACCGGCTCGGCAGGCTGCGCTGCCGGAGGCGACAGCGTCGGGACCTGTTCGATCGGCGGCGGCGCGGTCTCGGCCGCATCGGCGGGCGCGACGCTCGGATCGGAGGGCAGCCCGGCGGTCGATGTACCGAGCTCGCGCGTCGGCACCGTGTCCTCGTCGCGCGTGTGACTCGAGCAAGCAACTCCGATCGCACCTGCGGTGAGCAAGGCTCCGAACAGTGCGCGTAGCGTAAGAGCAGTCATAACGACCCGTACAAGTTGCGAACGTCGTGCCGCGGTAGAGCGGCTTCACGTGGCTCGCATCCGTGCGCTCACGTCACGGCGCGCGCATTGGTATGCGACTCGCAACAACTGCGTGCATGCCAGCACGCGCAATCGACACCGCGACGATCGCGTTCGGGCTCGTCTCGATCCCGATCAAGATCTACTCGACGAGCGAGCCGTCGCACGAAATTCACTTTCATCTAATCCACGAGGGGTGCGGGGAACGACTCAAACAGCAGTACATCTGTCCGCGTCACGGCGTCGTCGAGCGCGCCGACATGACGAAAGGCTTCGAGCTGACGAAGGGAAACTTCGTCGAGCTCGAGAAGGAAGAGCTCAAAGCACTCGAAGCGGTCGCGAGCGACGAAGTTGCGATTCGCGAGTTCGTGCCGGCGACGGCGATCGATCCGATCTTCGTCGAGCGCACGTACTTCCTCGGCCCCGACAAAGGCGGCGAGCGCGCATATCGCCTGCTGCGCGACGCGCTCGAGGATGCCGAGCTCGTCGGTGTCGCGTCGTACGCCGCGCGCGGCAAGCAATACATCGTGATGGTGCGTCCGTTCGAAGATGGCCTCGCGATGCACCAGCTGCGCTACGTCGACGAGGTGAAGGCGTGGAGCGAAGTGCCGGTCGGCAAGCTACCGAAGAGCGCACCCGGCGAGCTCAAGCTCGCTGCACAGATCATCGAACAGCTGCAACACGAGACGTTCGACGCGACCCAGTACGAGGACGACGTCAAAGACCGCGTCCGCAAGCTGATCGCGAAGAAGGCGAAGGGCGGAGAGATCGTTGCTGCGCCCGAGGCACCGAAGCCCGTCGTCAAGGATCTGATGGAGGCGCTCAAGGCGTCGCTCGCGGGAGAGGCGAAGCCCGAGCCCGACGAGCGCGTATCGGTCGTTCGCAACGGCAAGGGCGCCAGCGAGTCGCGCCGCGGTCACACGACGAAGCGCGCGGCACGCGGTCACGCAACCGCGAAGCGCGCGTCACGCGCACGGCCGCATACCGCGCGCACCGGACGAGCGCGGGTCACCCCCAAGCGCGCTCACCGCTAGCGGCACGTGACGCCGGGGCCTAGCTCGTCCACGGCAAGGATCAGATCACTTCTTGTCGAGCGGTGAATCGAGCCCGCTCGCGTCGGGGACCGGCGGCAGGTCGACGATGTCGAGCACGCCCGCGTCGTGAGCATCGTGCGCCGGCGTTGCGGACTGCACCTCGGTCTTCAGCTCGATGACTGTCGGCTTGGTGGGAACCGGCTTGAGCGGAACCGGCTTCGGCCGCGGGCCGAGCGGCTTGACCTCGCGCGTCGGTGGCAACGGTGCCGACGGCGCAGGAACGTCGTCGTAACAGGCAGCCACCACGCCGCTGGTCGCGGCTGCGATCAGTGCGATTCGTGCTGCCCAGCTGCTCGTCCTACGCATGTGACGATGAGGTGCCAGCGGCGTGCCGCAGCGTGCCTAGGCGAGGTGCGCGCCCACGCTCTCAGCCGACGGATTAGGTGCTATAGAGCGTTGTGCTCACGGCCTTGGTAGTCGCGGCGTTCGGCGGCTGGTTCTCGATCATGTGTCTGAGCGTGTTCGCGCATCGATCGATCGCGCATCGAGCGGTCACGCTGCATCCGGTTGTCGCGCACGTGATGCGCTTCTGGCTGTGGTTCTCGACCGGCACGCCGACGCGCCGTTGGGTCGCGGTGCACCGCAAGCATCACGTGTTCACCGATGCCGACGGCGATCCGCATTCGCCCGTCGTGTTCGGGCTGCCGCGCATCTTCTTTCTCGGCTACTGGTACTACCGCCGCGAGGCGATGAAGCCCGAGACGATCGAGCAGTACGGCGCGAACTGTCCGAACGATTGGCTCGAGCGCAACGTCTACGAGAAGCACGACAACATCGGCCTCTTGCTCATGCTCGCGCTCGACATGTTGATCTTCGGCATCGGGCCGGGCCTCGTCGCATACGGCGTGCAGATCATCTGGGTCTCGCTGTGGGCCGCGGGCGTGATCAACGGCGTTGGTCACGCGTGGGGCTATCGCAACTTCGACACGCAAGAAGGCAGCCGCAACATCGTGCCGGTCGCGCTGCTCGTCAGCGGCGAGGAGCTGCACAACAACCACCATCGCTGGCCGCGGTCCGCGAAGTTCTCGATGAAGTGGTGGGAGATCGATGCGGGTTGGATGTTGATCCGCTCGCTCTACGCGGTCGGGCTCGCGAGCGACATCTACGTGCGCAACAAGCGGTGGAAGCCGGCGGCCGACGCGGTCGATCTCGGCGACATTACCGATGCGCAGCTGCCTGAAGAGCGCGCGGTCGATCCGACGTCTGCTCCTTAAGGCGTCGCGGCGAGCCGCTTCAAGAACGGCACGACCTGCCGGTTCGTGACGTCTTCAGCGACTGCATCGAGGCAGTCCTGCATGCCCGCATTGACCGCGCGATCGGAATTGCCCGACGTCATCGCTTTCGCGGAGCCGGATGCCGACGCCGCTTTGTTCGCTTCCCATTTCTCGCCACCGTCTTTACCGCTCCACGGTGCGACGCGAATTGCGACGGTGCACGCGATCGTGGTCTGACGCGCGCCCTTCGTGACGTCGATCTTCTTGACGTTCGCCGCGACGATGTATGCCTGCGAGTTGTTCTGCGTCAGCTCTTTGTTCGTTGGCAAGCCACCGGGCCAGGTCGTCGCGTAGCCGGTCTTCTCGATGCTCTTCTTGACGATCTTGATCAACCGCCCGGGCGCGTCCTTCGGCGCCTTCTGCGACTGATCGACCGCGCCATCGATGTTGACGAACACGGTTGGCTTGGTGCTCTTCGCACTCTTGCGCAGACCGGCGAGGCTCTTGAGCGTCGCGGCCGCGGTGCTCTTCACTTTGCTGTCGCTGTCGTTCGCCACCGCTCGCTCGAGCGCAGTAAACGCGAGCTCGCGTGCGTCGTCGGCGGTCGACGCATCGACCATCTTCTCGAGCGCGAGCGCCGACACGCGACGGATCGTCGGATCTGCATCGCTCGTCACCGCGCCCGAAACCGCGAGCACTGCGCGCGCATCTTTGCTCTTCGAGAGTGCGAGCGTCGCGGCGAGTCTGACCTTCTGACTCTTCGCTTGCATCTCGCGCACGCTCTGATCGATCGAGTCCGCGACTGCAGTGCCGAGTAATAACGGCAGCAGCAAGCAAGCGGTCAAAACCGCATGCGCGCGCGACATCGGGTCGAGGTTATCACGCACAATTTCCCGTGAGCAGGACTACACCTCCCACCTTCGCGTAGACTCCGTCCGTGAGCATCATCGACAGTGTGCGTGTGCTCGGTGCGATGGCGCGCATCACCGCGCCGTCTCTCGTCGACATCGCACGTGGCACGCTCGATCGCGGATCCGTGGACGAGCGCGCGCGCTGGTTCGGGCGCCGCGTCATCGAGTTGCTCGACATCGATCTCCACGCCACGGGAGCCGAGCTCGTGCCACCCGGGCGGTCGTATGTCTACATGTCGAACCACCAGAGTCACCTCGACATCCCGATGCTCTACGCGACGCTGCCGTCGCCGACGATTCGCATGCTCGGCAAGAAGGAGCTGTTCCGAATCCCGCTGTGGGGACACGGGTTGCGCGCGGCCGAGTTCATCGAAGTCGATCGCAGTAACCACTCGCGCGCGGTGAAATCGATCGAGCATGCGGCGCGGCTGATCCGCGATGGCGTCAGCATCTACCTCGCGCCGGAAGGTACGCGGTCGCGCGATGGCCGGATCGGCAAGCTCAAGAAAGGTGGCTTCCACCTCGCGATCGACACCACCACGCCGATCGTCCCGGTCGCTATCCGGGGCACGATTGACATCCTGCCGCGGGGCAGCCGGGTCATGCAGTCCGGACAGCGAGTCGACGTCACGATCGGCGCTCCGATCGACATCGAGGGTCGCGAGCTTGCCGCACTGACCGACGAGGTCTCAGAATTCTTCAAGCGTCATGTCGAGAGGTAGCCGAGACTACGGAGTTTTCTTGGTCGCTACTGCCCTGCGTCAGCGCGGGCGTTTATAGGTTATCTTCGGCTGGTGACCTGGGTCGTGCCGTTGGCGCTCGGGGGCTTAGCCATCCTCGTGATGGTGACGTTCACGATGCTCTCCGCACGGAGGCGACATCACGTCGCGCCGGCGCAAGTGGTCGGTCCGCGCGTCTTGGTGTTCGACATCAATGATGACCGCTGCACGGGCTGCGATGCGTGCGTCGCGATTTGCCCGGCGAACGTGCTCGACCTCGTCGCGAACAAGAGCCGCGTGCTGCGCTTCGAGGACTGCATCCAGTGCGAGGCGTGCATGTTCGCGTGCCCGACCGAAGCGCTCGTGATGTTTCCCGAAGGTGGCGAGCCGCCGCCGCTCAAGATTCCCGAGATCGACGAGAACTTCCAGACGGCCGTGCCGGGCCAGTATCTGATCGGCGAAGTCGCCGGCAAGCCGCTCGTCAAGAACGCGGCGAACCTCGGTCGCGCGGTGATCGAGCACGCGCTGACCACCGGCATGTATCCGGGCGCGCTCGGCGGCGCCGAGAACATCGTCGATGTTGTGATCGTCGGCTCGGGCCCGGGCGGTCTGTCGGCGGCGCTCACGTGCATTCAAAAGGGTCTGTCCTATGTCGTGCTCGACAAGGAGCAGATGATCGCGTCGACGATCGCGCGCTACCCGAAGGGCAAGCTCGTGATGGCCGAGCCGTACGAAAGCCAGAACCTGTCGCTGCTGCCGGTGTTCGATTCGTCGAAGGAGCAACTCATCCCGATCTGGCGAGAGCTGATCGAGCGCACGCGTCTGCAAGTGAGGCTCGGCGAGTCGGTCGAGAGCGTGCAGAAGGGTTACGACGGCGCGTTCGAAGTGCGCACGACCGTCGCGACGTATCGCGCGCAGCGCGTCGTGCTGTCGATCGGCACGCGCGGCAAGCCGCGTACGCTGCAGGTGCCGGGCGAAAACCTGCCGAAGATATTCAGCCTGCTCGAGGATCCCGACGAGTGGCGCGGCCGCAGCGTGCTGGTGGTCGGCGGTGGTGACTCCGCGTGCGAGGCAGCGCTCGCGCTCGCCGACTCTGGCGCGAAGGTGATGATTTCGTACCGCGGCCGCGGCTTCAGTCGCGCGCAGCCGAAGAACAAGCAGTCGATCGAGCGCTACGCCGCAGAGGGTCGCATCAAAGCGAAGCTCGGCTCGCAAGTGCTGCAGTTCGATCCGGACTCGGTGACGATCGCGCTCGCCGACGGCACGCAGAAGCGCTATCCGAACGAAGGCGCGTTCGTGCTGATCGGCGCGGATCCGCCGATCGCGTGGCTCGAGAAAGTCGGCGTGCACTTCGTGCAGCGCCCGCATCAGTTCCAGTTCGGCAAGTCGGATGACATCGTGCGCCGGTTCGTCGCGCGCCCGATGGAATGTCCCGAGGACGCGGCGCGTGCCGCGGCACAGATTCTCGGCGGCAGCACGGGCGCCGAACCGTCGCGCGCGGCGGCCGCGATCTCGCTGCCGATGCCGGCGAGCGGCGATCCGGTGCGTGGTCCGAAGAAGTGGCTGCGCTCGGCGACGAGCATCTTCTCGACGCGCGCACACTCGCAGCTGACGCCGCTGCCGCAGAAGCCGCCGCCGTTGCCCGCGCCGGGCCAGCGCGGCAAGAAGCTCGACGCGCCGATGCCGCTGTCGGAGTTCGCGAAGCGCCAGAAGTCGCGCCACGAGCACACCGGCCATGGCCGCCGCGATCAGCTGACCGCCGGTGAGCGTACGCGCATCCTTCGCATGCTGCGTGACGAAGGCGGCCGGCTCGCCGACGAGGAATCGCAAGTCCACATCGGCGCAGCGCCGCCGAGCCCGAGGGGCTACGACTTCGACTTCGACGACGAGGGTGCGCAAGTCGCGCCACCGCCGGCGCCGGTGCGGCCGGATGTACCTGCGAAGCCCGCCGTCGTCGTCGGTCTCGCGCAGGCACGCACGAAGAAGCGCCAGACCGGCGGACCGCAGCCCGCACAGCCCTCGCGCGTGCAACCCGCGCAACCGCCGCCGGGTCCGCCTTCGCGCTCGCAACCCGCGCAACCGCCGCCGGGTCCGCCTTCGCGCTCGCAGCCGGCAACCGCGCCGCCGCCGTTGCCGTTGCCTGCACGTGGCCTCTCGCCACCGCCGCCGGTCCCACGCACGAAGCCCGCCTCGATGCCGCCTCCGCAAGGGCGGCCGAAGCAACCGTCGCCGCGCAAGCCGCTGCCGAGCCCGTTCTCGGAGACGACGCGCGCGGTGGGCAACGAAGAGCTGATCAACGCGGTGCGGTCGAGCGCGCGCCCGCCGGCGGGTGGTTCGCTGTTCGACGAGCCGACGCGGCTGGGCGACGTCGACGCGGAGCTGCTCATGCAAACGCGGCCCGAGGAGTCCGCGCCGACCGGTCCCGACGGCGAGTACCCGCCGAAGTTCCTGCCGGCGACGACCGAGCTCGCCCCGATGCACTTCGACGACTTGCCTGACGACGTGGAGGCGACACGGATGGCGAACGTCGATGGAATCGCGCGGAAATATCCGCCTCCGCCGCGCAGTGGCGGGCAGTCACGCGGTGCCGGCATGCCAAAAACCGACGAGCGCACGCGCGCCGTGGACATCCGCACCGACCCTCAGGTTGCCGGCATCAACGATCCCGGCATCAACGACATCGACTGGGATATCGACTGATAGACTCACGCATGGCCGGCGCGACGCGGTCGTCGGGAACCGACGACACGATACCCGCGAGTGATCTCGACGATGCCGAGCCCACGGCCGCGCCGCTCGCCGAGCAGCGTTACCGATTAGGCGAAGAGATCGGGCGCGGCGGCATGGGGCGCGTCGTCGAAGCGTACGACACGCACCTCGGTCGCACGGTCGCCCTCAAGGAAGTGCTACCGGATACGAGCCCGTCGCTCGCGAAGCGGTTCCAGCGCGAGGTGCGGATCACCGCGCGGCTCGAGCACGCGTCGATCGTGCCGCTCTACGACGCCGGCCTGATGGCCGATGGCCGCGCGTTCTACGTGATGCGCCGCGTGACCGGCCGGCCACTCGACGAGCTGATCCTGCGCGCGAAGAACCTGGAAGAGCGGCTCGCGCTGTTGCCGAACGTGCTCGCGGCGATCGATGCGGTCGGTCATGCGCATCGCCGCGGCGTGATCCATCGCGATATCAAACCGGCGAACATTCTGGTCGGCGATCTCGGCGAGACGGTCGTGATCGATTGGGGGCTCGCGAAGGTCGTCGGCGAAGAGGAACCGCCGCCGCCGAGCTTCGAGCCGTTCGTACCGACGGCGGGCGACAGTCTCAAGACGCACGTCGGCTCGGTGTTCGGCACGCCCGGCTTCATGGCGCCCGAGCAAGCGCGCGGTGACGAGCTCGATCCGCGCAGCGATGTCTACGCGCTTGGGGCGACCCTCTACCAGCTGCTCGCGGGCCGCCCGCCGATCAGCGGCTCGAGCGCGACCGAGATGATCGCATCGACGGCGACCAAGAGCGTGGTGCCGATCGCGAAGGCTTCTCCAACCGCGCCGCCCGAGCTGGCGACGATCATCGACAAGGCGCTGTCGTTCGCGGCCAACGAGCGTTACCCCGATGGCGCCGCGCTCGCCGAGGACGTCCGCCGCTTCCTCACCGGTCAGCTCGTTGCCGCGCATCGCTACACGCGCCGGCAGCGGATCGCGCGCTTCGCCCGCAAGCATCGCGCCGCGCTCGTGGTTGCCGCGGCCGCCGCGACCGCCGTCGCCGTTCTGTCGTGGGTCAGCGTGCATCGCATCTTGAAGGAGCGCGATACCGCGACCCGGGCGCAGCGCGAAGCGGAACAGCAGCGCACGCTCGCGGTCACGGCGGCGGATGAAGCGCGCCAGCGCGCCGATCAGTTGTTGCTCGCGCACGCGCGGGGCCTGCTCGACACGAGCCCGACCGAAGCGATCGCTGTGCTCGAGCACCTCAAGTCTTCGGCACCGGATACCGTCGCGCAGGCGAGAGCGATCGCGAAGGCCGCGGTTGCGCGTGGCGTCGCGTGGGGCCTGCAGTCGCTGCCAGGGCCGACGACGAGCTTCGAGATGACGCGCGATGGCAGCCGGCTGCTCCAGGTGAATCGCGAGGGCCAGCTGCAGATCATCGATCTATCGCTGCGCAAGCAGATCAAGGTGTACGCGATCGGCTCGGGCAGCGGTGCGATGTGGGTCGACGGCGATCGCAAGATCCTCCTCGATCGCTACAAGGAGTCGCCGGCACTCTACGACCCGGCGACCGGTGCACTCGATCCGATCGCCGCCTCGGAGCTCAGCGAAATCGCGAGGACCTCGGATGGCAAGCTCGTCGCGTTCATCGACAAGGACAGGCACGCCGGCTTCATCGACATCGCGACGCGCAACGTAACGATGGTGTGGAACGGCACGGCCGAGCGTACGATCGCGATCGCCGAGGACGGCAGCTGGCTCGCATTCGGCGACCGCATCGACGCCAAACGCGCGCGTCTCGTCGTCACCGATCGCACGGGCAAAGTCCTGCTCGCGCGACCGGGCAGCGCCACGATCACCGCGGTGTCGGCGGGCGGCAAGCTCGCCGCGTCGCTGTACGAAGAAGTCGTCGAGATACGCCCGGCCGACCCGGCACCGACGTTTACAAAGATTCCGCTCGAGCCCAAAGAGGCGATGCTGATCCACCAGCTCGTCTATCGCGACGAGCACGTCAGCCTCGTCGGCGGCCGCAGCATCGTTACGTGGGCGTACGGCCGCGTGCTCCGCAGCGATGCGATCAGCGACACGGCATACTTCGCGAACCCGACGCCGAACGACGTGATGGTCGTAACCGCGAGCGATAGCAACGTGCACTTGCTGCGCGACGCGACGCATTTCAAGCTGCCGCTCACCGAGCCGCCGGACGGCATGTACCGCGTCGCATCAGCGCGTGGCAGCTCGCGGGTCGCGGCGACGACCAAGGGCGCGATCCTGCTTTGGGATACCGCGACGTTGTTCCCACGCGTCTCGACCGTGCCGCCGGGACTGTTCATCTCCAATCGCCGCGTGCTCGCGTCGAAAGGCATGGGGCCAACCTGGGAGCTGTGGGACGTCGACACCGACAAACGCGTTCCGATCGATATCGAGCTCGAGGGCGTGCCGATGGGCTACCAGGTGCTCGTCGAGGAATCGCGCGTGCTCGCGAAGCTCGGCACGCCGCGCGGCAACGTGCTTGTCCTTATCCACGGTGACGGTACTCACGAGGTCGTGCTCCGCGACGCCGGTGAAGGCATCGCGCGGCTCGTGCCGGGCAACGGCGTCATCTATTCGAACGGCAAGAACCGCATCTTCGGCAAGCTCGACAAGCAGGCGGCGCGCGAGCTCGCGTCGCTCGACGGTGACGTCGTCTCGCTGACTGCCGACGGCAAGCTCGGTTACATCGCACTCGGTGCGACGGGCGAAGTGGTCAGAGGCACGTTCGGCGGCTCTGGGTTCGCGCGCACACGCATCGCCGATCTCGACAAGTCCGCGTTCGTCGTTGGCGACGGCAAGGGCAGTGCGTTCATCGGCGCGGGCAATCGCCTGCTGCGCTGGCGCGGCGACGTTCACGAGCTCGCCCGCTTCGCAGTCGCGATCGACTTCATTGCCGCGACCGAGGTCGGTCTGTACGTCAAGCTCGTCAACGAAGACGTCTTGTTCATCCCGCCCGCGGGCAATCAGACCCCGCAGCGTGTGCCGGTGTCGAAGCTCGCTGCGATCAGCAACGACGGCGCGCTGGTGGTCGGTCTGTCGGCGAGCTGGCAGGTCGAGCTCGTCGACATGCCGGCGCTCGCCAGCTGGACGTTGCCGCGCTGGCTAGGCATGCGCTCGAACCTCGCCGCGTCGGCCGATGGTCAGCGGCTCTTGCAGAGCGTCGGTCTGCAGGTCGGTGTATGGCGCATCGACCAACCGGGCTCTGACTTCGCCGCATGGCTTGCCGAGCAAACGAACGCACGAGAGGACGAGGGCCACGTGCGGTGGCCTTGGCAGCCGTAACGCAGAATACGTCGGGAGCAGTTAGTGCCATTGCAGCACCGCTCGCCGCTGTGCCGGGATATGCTCACTGACTGGCTATTGGGGCGCGCGCGTCGGTCGTAGGGCTACAGAGCTCGGCGCGGTGTCGGAAAGGTTCATGTGCGCTACCTCTTTGGAGATTCGACCGAGTCCAATCTGGACTTCAACTACCTGGCATTCCTGCGCGAGGCCATCGACTGCGCAGTCGTGCTCGTGCAATGCGACGTCACGTTGGCGGAGTACGCCGAACGGAAGCGTACGCAGGAGCGCGAGTCCGAGACCGCGCTCGCTGCGATTGCCGACTTTGGCAAACGCGCGGCCGAGTTTGTCGCACCGGTAGCCGACGACAAGGCGGGCACGCCCGTCGGTCGGTGCGCCGCCGCGGTCGCCGCCGCGATCCGCGATGCCGTCGAAGAGGAATCGACGATCACGAAAGCCAAGCTCACCGCCGAACGCGAGGAGCAAACCAAGCAAGGTCAGACGGTTCACAAGAAGGCGCGCGAGGCATTCGAGAAGTTGCTGCGCGCGCACGACCTACCGTCGGCCGAAAAAGAGATCGACGTAACATGGAACGCGCAGGGCGGCGTCAAAGCGACGATGCGCCAGCGCACGAGCTTCGGTGTCGACGCGGTGCTCGCGCTCGACCTGCCGGCCGGCTCTCTCCTCTACACGCCCGATCTACGCGTCGATCGCGTCTCCGAAGGTGTCGGGGTCCACGTGCGCGAGGCGGGCGGCTGGCTCAAGAAGGGCGACAAGCTCGTCGCGATCAAGCTCGGTCGCTATCACGTCGCCGCCATCACGATCAGCAAGCACGTCAAGATCCAGCTGCGCGCCGACAACAACTCGGGCGACCTGATGATCGTTGCGACGCCCGGCGACATGACGGTTGCGGCGAGCGGCGGCACCACCCAGCGCGAGGTCATCGTCGACGAACGCGATCGGCCCGGTCTGCGCGCGCTGGTCGACAAGCTCGAGGCGGCCGCACGTGCCCTCGCCGACGCGCGCGGCAGCGTTGTCGCGCTCGAGATCGACGGCAAGTCGATGACCGATCACGGCAGCCCGCGCACGGTGGCCGAGCGGCTGACCGCCGCGATCGGTCCGACGGTGCAGAAGATCAAGGTGCACTCGCGCAGCCCGGGCGAGCTCGTGCTGCGCCGCTTGCTCGGTGACAACCGGCGCGAAGAAATCTTCGTGTCGATCGACGAGCTCGTTCAGAAGCTTGCCGTGCTGCCCGCACAGGGCCGCGGCGTATTCGCACCACTGCAGCTGCAAGGCGAGTCCGATGCCGTCGCGGCGGCCGCGATCAAGAGCACGGCGACGAAGCCGGTCGAGGCGGCGAAGTCGGATACTAAGCCGGTCGACACGAAACCCGAGAGGTCTGCGCCAGAGAAGGCTGTCGCGTTCGACGTCAAGTCGGTCGTCGAACCGAAGGTCTCCGACGCCCCGCCCGAAGGCCGCCCGAAGCGCATCACGGGGACGCAGGTTCCGATGCCGGATCGCTCGACCGCGCGCACGGAGTCAATTCCGACGCCGGTTCGCACCAAGGAGCCGACCTCGCCGTTCGGTACGCCGGCGGAGGGCAAGCGGCCGCAGTCGATGTCGTCGCCGCCGCCCGCTGCACTGCCGGTGTCGTCGACGCCGACCTCGTCGTCGCCGTCGCTGCCGTCGGTCGCGGCCGTGCCACCGGTACCGCCGGTGCCCAATCCGCCGAAGTCCGCGGATGACGACGAGTGGCCGTCGATCTCGAAGAGCGACGACAGCGCGCCGATCGTCACGAAGTCGTAGCGCTCACGGACGCGGCAAGCCGAAGCCGAAGCCGAAGCCGAAGCCGAAGCCGAAGCCGAAGCCGAAGCCGAAGCCGAAGCCGAAGCCGAAGCCGAAGCCGAAGCCGAAGCCGAAGCC